>DATLBQ010000032.1:0-42862 GCA_035526805.1 Pyrinomonadaceae bacterium | reverse complement strand
TATGCCGAGTTGTTCCTGACACCGGCGAGCGATCCGTGGTTGGGATTGTTTGCGCCGGAGGTGTACACGGCGCTCGAGGGCGGTGGAATAAGTCGCTGAGGTGACACCGATACCGTCGAAGTTTTCGCGGTAGCAGTTGCTCGAGAATCGAGAGGCAATCAGCTTAAAGATAAGAGCGGGGGCAAGCCCGCCTTCGTGACCTTAGAGGCTTTTCGATTGAATCGTTGTCTTCACCTTGAAAGCCCCTCAGTTCCAAAACTCAACGTTCAACTGGGAACGTCTCAGGGTCGGGAAGGCGGGCTTGCCTCCGCTCTTTTTGCGGATCGCAAACATCTACCCCGTCACAGATGACCCGCGAAACGAATGAATGCTTCGATATCAGCTGGCATTCATCTTCTGAATGATCGCATCGGCAAACTCGGCCGTCTTCGCGGTGCCGCCAATATCTTTCGTGCGCACCGTGCCTTCCTGGAAAACTTTCAGCAGCGCGTTTTCAGTTCTATCTGCGGCTTCACGCTCGCCGATGTGACGCAGCATCAGAATCCCGGATTGCAGCAGCGCGGTAGGATTTGCGATTCCCTGGCCGGCAATGTCGGGCGCCGAACCGTGTACAGCCTCAAACATCGCGCCCTTCTCGCCGATGTTCGCGCCGGGAACTAAACCCAAACCTCCAATTAGTCCGGCGCACAGGTCGGACACGATGTCGCCGTAAAGGTTTTCGAGCAGCATCACGTCAAATTGTTCCGGCCGCATAACGAGCTGCATGCACGCGTTGTCTATGATCTTGTCGTCAGCCTCAATATCAGGATACTCCGCTGCCACTTTTCTAAAGCAATCGAGAAACAACCCGTCAGACAATTTCATAATGTTGGCTTTGTGGCCGCAGGTGATTTTTTTTCGACGCTCTCGCCGCGAATATTCGAAGGCAAATTTCGCAATTCGGGTTGAGGCTTTCTCGGTAATGATTTTCAAGCTCTCGACCACTCCGGGGATGACAACGTGTTCCAGCCCCGCGTACAAGCTTTCAGTATTCTCTCGAACGATAACAAGGTTGAGTTCCGGATAGCGGCAAGGAACTTTTGGCAACGCGCGGATGGGGCGCAAGTTCGCGTAGAGATCGAGCGCCTTTCGCAAGCCCACATTTACGGAAGTGAATCCTTTGCCGACAGGAGTTGTCACTGGTCCTTTAAGCGCAACCTTGTTTCGAAGGATGGAGTCAAGCAACGCCTGCGGCAGCGTTTCGCCGAATTTCTCCAGCGCCTGCGCGCCGGCGTAATGAGTTTCCCACTCAATCTCTACGCCGGAAGCTTCAATCACGCGCACTACGTTTGCGGCGATTTCGGGGCCGATGCCGTCGCCGGGAATCAGTGTGATACGATGTTTCATAAGCGATTTGGTCTTGGGACTTTGGTCCTTGGTCTGGGGTACGAAAACCTAGGATACATACGTCAAAGCTTAAAGACCAAAGATCTAAGACCAAAGTCCCTCCCCAACCGAATGACTCCAATAACAGATACTGCGACAGTAGCGATCATTGGCGGTGGCGTGATTGGTCTAACTATCGCGCGCGCTCTGGCGCTGCGCGGCGTTCGCGGTGTGTTGATAGTTGAGCGTGGCAATTTGGGCGCTGAGTCATCATCGGCCGCGGCAGGCATGCTCGCTCCCCAAGCAGAAGCGAATCGCGCACACGAGTTTTTCCAACTCACCTGCAGAAGTAGAGATATATATCCAGAATTTGCCGCCGAGTTGTTGACGGAAACCGGGATCGATGTCGAACTTGATAGTGCCGGGACGCTTTATCTCGCATTCAATGATGCAGATGTGGAGGAGCTTGAAAAACGATACGCCTGGCAGCACGCTGCGGGTCTTCCGATTGAGAAACTAACTGCCGTTGACTTGATGCAGCTTGAGCCTTCGATTAGTGAAAACGTGCGCGCGGGTCTTAGGTTTCCGCTCGATACTCAGGTGGAAAATCGCAAGCTGATTAGCGCGCTAATCGCGGCAAATAAACAACTGGGAATACGGATGCAAACGGGAACGGCGGTCACCTCGCTGAAGATCGAACGCGAGCGTGTCACCGGCATCGAAACCTCCCGTGGATCAATTGCGACTGACTGCGTGGTCATCGCGGCAGGCGCGTGGAGTTCACAGATTCCCGCCGGGGACAAGACTTTGCCCGATCTGCGCATCAAACCCGTTCGCGGCCAGATGCTCTGCTTTGAGAATAAGCCCGTTTCACATCATGTCATTTACAGTCCGCGGGGATACATTGTGCCGCGCCGTGACGGCCGCATGTTAGCGGGTTCAACCACTGAACATGCTGGTTTTGACAAACAGGTAACGACGGACGGCATTCAAGCCATCTTATCGGCCGCGGTCGAAATATCTGCGCGAGTTTCGTCGCTATCGCTTAAGGATTCATGGGCAGGATTACGGCCACGCGCTGCTGACACGTTGCCTGTACTCGGTCCGTGTGGTGAAATTGCCGGGCTCCATTATGCGACCGGCCATTATCGCAACGGCATTCTGCTGGCGCCTATAACGGGCGATTTAATCGCGTCAGCAATTGTGGATAAAGTGTTTCCCGCGGCGCTTGAGATTTTTTCGCCGGATCGATTTGGATTGGTTTCGGTAAGTTGACTCGCCGACACGTGAATGATTTTTTGCCGCCACAATTTTCTGAAGTTTGCCGCTACGCTTTTGCTAACGGCAGGCTCTGCAATTTGCGCGTTTCCGCAGCAAGCAGCGCCAAAAGAAAAACCTGAAGCCGTCGCGGCACCCGAGAAGCGTTCGGCAAGGCTTTTGTTCGACGAGGCCCAATCCTACGTAAACAACAAGTTTACCGAACTCAACAAGCAAAACATTCCTTACAACCAGAAACTCGACGCCAGGATAAAACAGGAACAAAAAGATCTGGCTGCGAAGTATGCGGCGGTGTTGCAAACGCGCAAGTCTCTCGCGGACGCAGACGTCTACTATCTCGGCATGTTGCATCACCTAGCGAGCAATGCCGACGAAGCGCTTGAAGCAATGCGCCGCTACCTGGCGGGGCCCGCAAAAGGCGAGAACGCACAGCTCGCGCGCGCGGTAATAGTTCTCTACAGCACGCGCAAAAACCTCATTCCCGAAGCAGAGCGTGCCGTCGAAGCTTACGCGCAAAATCAGCCACAGAATCTGCCGGAGTGGTTTGGCATGGAGAAGCTGATTGCTGAAGCGTCACAAAAAGTAAAAGACTATGCCGGCGCACTAAATCACGCTAAACAGATGTTGGCAGTGGCAAAACGGGTAACTTCAGAAAAAGCGGTGAACGCGATGAGACGGGACGACATGCTCTTCAAAGCAGTCTCACTTATCGCTGAATCCTATGTGCAGTTGAACCGAAAAGATGAGGGAATCTCGGCTGTGGTTGAGCTGCGAAAACTGGCACTCTCGATTCCTTCAGCAAGCCTTTTGAAACTCACAAACATTCGCCTTGCCGACCTCGATCGTTCGATTGATCCGAAAGGAGTTTTTAACGAAACCGCGCCGGCAACGGCCGCTCCGCTGCCGGAGCTAGTCGCTACTCAGTGGATCGATCACGCGCCCGTTAAGTTGTCAGAATTGCGCGGACAGGTAGTGCTACTCGATTTTTGGGCGCCCTGGTGTGGACCTTGCCGTTACACGTTTCCCAAACTACAGCGTTGGCATGAGAGTTATAAAGACAAAGGGCTGGTCATACTGGGTCTGACAAATTATTCCGGAAACGTTAATGGAGTCAGAGCAACTCCCGGCGAAGAGCTTGCTTACCTGCGCACTTTCAAGAAACAGAATCATTTGCCTTATGGCTTTGTTGTCGCTGACTCTCAGGTAAACGATTTGAACTACGGCGTGTTCTCCATCCCAATGTCGTTCCTGATAGATCGCAAAGGGAATGTGCGCTTCATCGCGCTGGGGGCCGGCGACGGAGAGATTACGGCCCTGGGCAAGATGATTGAGAAAGTAATGAGTGAATCAGTGATACAGGAAACACACACGCGAGCTGCCGCCGGTCCCGGCGTGAACACGAAGAATTGATTGTCAACTGAAACTTGTTGATGGGAATCCGGGGCGGAGGCAAGCCCACCTTCCTAACCTGAGAGGCTCCGCGCCTTGCCCGATATTGCCGACCATGAAAGTCTTTCAGTCAAGAATCAGGATCCAACGATAATCAGCTCAGGGTTGGGAAGGCGGGCTTGCCCCCGCTGCTGGTAAAGAGTCAACATCCAGTAGAGAATGAACGTCGAGGTCGTTAGTTAACTTGGGAAGTGCAAACATAACAATCTGGATCGCTTTTGTTGCCGGAATTCTTTCGTTTCTTTCGCCGTGCGTTTTGCCGCTCGTCCCCGGCTACATTTCGCTAATGTCGGGCGTCAGCATTGATCGACTCAAAGAAGGAGGCTCGCAAACGAACGCGCGCCGCGCCGTGATTGTGAACTCGCTGGCCTTTAACGCCGGGCTCTCGGTTATTTTTCTGGCACTGGGAACGACGGCAGGTTTGGTTGGCGCCTCGATTATCAGCAATCCCTGGGTCAGGGGAATCGGCGGTGTCATCATCATCCTGTTCGGCCTGCAATTAATCGGATTGCTGAAGATTTCCACGCTCTACAGAGACACGCGGTTTTTTTCAAACGAAAAACCGCGCGGCGCGCTGGGCTCATTTACTCTCGGAATTGCTTTCGCGGCGGGTTGGACGCCGTGCATTGGTCCAATACTGGGCGGCATCATCGGTCTGGCCGCAGCCAGTGGCGGCTGGCGTAGTGGACTGGT
Source organism: Pyrinomonadaceae bacterium (assembly GCA_035526805.1). Lineage (GTDB taxonomy): Bacteria > Acidobacteriota > Blastocatellia > Pyrinomonadales > Pyrinomonadaceae > PSRF01. The sequence goes on along the minus strand of DATLBQ010000032.1, from coordinate 38,077 downwards.
CCTATCCGCTTTTTATTCCGCCGGACTCGCAATACCGTTTCTGGTAACCGGGCTTGGTATCAATCAGTTTCTCGCGTTCTATGGAAAGTTTCGCAGACACCTGCACAAAGTGGAGGTGGTTTCGGGAGTGGTGCTGATCGTGGTTGGACTGCTGGTAATGACCGGACAGTCAACGCTACTGACGAGTTCGAAGCTGGCTGCCTGGCTGCCAAATGCAGAAGCGTGGATCAAGGTCGCTCCGGCAGCGCCCGCGACTTCGGGCGCACCGACTGACGGTAACTTCGAGCCAGCGCCCGACGTTCAATTTCAAACCCTCGGCGGTCAGGAGTTCAGGTTGGGTCAACTTCACGGCAACGTGGTGCTGCTGAATTTTTGGGCCACCTGGTGCATTCCCTGTCGTGAAGAAATTCCTGTGCTAAATGCAATGCAACACGAACTCGAAGGACGGGGATTGAAGATTGTTGGCGCGTCATTGGAAGACGACGCCGCGGGCGTTGAGTCGTATCAGAAAGAAGTGCGGAAGTTTGAATACCAGGTGCTGGTCGGCGGAGACGAGGCTAAAGCGAAGTTTGGCGGCACTCCATTACCGACGACCTACCTGATAGATCGCGATGGTCGCATTCGCCAAAAAATTATTGGCGCGCGCGACCGCGCCGGTTGGGAAGCAGTCGTGAAACCGTTGCTCGACGAGACGCCGGCAACGGCGCAAAAGACAAATTGATTCAAGCGAAGTTTCCCCAAGGCAATTTGCAGTACGGAGACAACATCATGAAGAGGATCTTATTTGTGGCTTTAGCGCTGGCATTCATACCGGCGGCCTATGCCCAGGATGGACACGAGTATTCCCCGCTCGTAGAGAAAACCGTTAATTACAAAAACTGGACGCTGAACGATCTTAAGGACAATAAGCCGGTGGATCTGCGTTCGCTGGCGCAGGGGAAGAAACTCGTGATGGTGGTTTACTTTGCACCCTGGTGTCCAAACTGGCGTCACGAAGCGCCGGTGGCTGCGAGGCTCTACGAGAAATACAAGGATCAGGGATTCGGCGTAATCGGCGTTAGTGAATACGCCACGCGGGATGCGGTTAACGCTTTCTTCGCGCCCACCGGCGCGCCTTACCCGGTGGTGAGTGAATCGGAATTGCGCGAGGATCGCGACAAGACTGCGCATTACGGTTACCGGCAATTGACTGGCGATGCCCGCAAGTGGGGTTCGCCCTGGAATATTTTTCTGGAGCCGGCCACGCTCACAAAAACCGGCGATGTGTTGACGGAAAAAGCCTGGGTTGTTAACGGCGAGTTGATCGAGGCGGATGTCGACAAGTTCATTGCCGAACATTTGAAACCAGCCACGGCGAAGGTGATCACTCCGTGTAAAGAGTAATTGGATTTCTAAGACGAATGCGCCATTCCAAAGCACAGGGTTGAAATGCCCTGTGCTTTTTTCTTTTGCGTCAACTCTTTCACTGAGACCGCGGGCGTCTCGCCCGCAAAGGCGCCGCAGGCGCAAAGTGTTAGCAGTTAATGTTTGTTTCGCGCTTCGAGCACTGTTGCGGGCGGACCTTCGATTAAGGGCGCGGTCCTGGTGAAGAGGTGGACCTTTGCGGGAAAACTCTTGCGTTGCTACTATGGCCGACTCTTTTTGGCGATTATTTAAGTTAACTCTATGAAACTTCGTTTGCTTTACCACGGTCACTGCTTCGATGGCGTCGCATCGGCGGCAACTTTTACGCGCTTCTATCGCGAACGCATTCACAGCGATGCGCAGGTGAACTACGGCGGGTTGCTGCATCGCCCCGGAAACCTTTTCGATGTCTCGCTGTTGGATGGCGACGAGAACGCCATCGTGGATTTCAAATATGCGGCGACAGAGAAACTAACCTGGTGGTTCGATCATCACGAATCGGCCTTTCTTACTCCCGAAGACGAAGCGCATTTTAAGAGTGACCATTCAGGTAAGAAGTTTCTTGACATCACGCGCAAGTCCTGCACAGAGTTCATCGCCGACGTAGCCCGCAGTCAGTTTGGATTTAACGACGAACCGCTTCGGGACCTGATTCACTGGGCACACATCATCGACGGAGCCCTCTATGAGTCGGCGGCCCAGTGTGTGGAGTTAAAGGAGCCGGCGCTGCAACTGATGCAGGTGATCGAGGCAGACCCGGATGATGAGTTTATCGAGCATGTCATTCGCGATCTCACGGTGCGATCACTTAACGAGGTCGCGACCGGCGAAGAAGTGCAACGCCGATTTCAGCCGATTCTGAAGCAGCATCTGGCGACATTGGAAGTGATTCGTCAAAAGGCTGTTTTGGCAAACGGCGTAGTGCAGTTTGATCTGGTTGACGAGGGCTGCGACGGCTTCAACAAATTCATTCCTTACTATCTTTACCCGGAAACAACCTACACGGTCGCTTTAACGCGCGGTTCGCAGCGCACCAAAATTTCCGTGGGCTCAAATCCCTGGGCGCCGCGTCCGCGCACTCACAACATCGCCAAGATTTGCGAACGCTATGGTGGCGGCGGCCACGCTGTAGTTGGCGCCATTTCACTTAAGCCAGAAGAAGTTGAAAAAGGCCGCTCGATCGTTAAGGAGATCGTTGCGGAGTTATCGAAGTAGGACAGGCATTCCTGCCTGTCCCCCAAGATGCAGTATTGGCGTCATCCGAAGACGAACACATTTTCCATTTCTCATTTTTAATTCTCATTTTTCATGACGCCCAAGGCGAAAAGATGCTGAAAGGTTTCCAAATGGAAAATGAAAAATTTGAAATGAGATATGGAAAATTTTCTTATAGCTGCGTGCAGAGTAATAAGAAACAAAGAAACAAGGACAGGCAGGAATGCCTGTCCTACTTCGCCATTAGCGCTTCGATCTCATGGCCATCTTTCGGCACTTTGGTAGTCAAGACCCGTGGGCCATTAGACGTACACAGCACGTCATCTTCAATGCGTACGCCGATGCCCAGATACTGTTCAGGAATGTCTTTTGTATCAGGCGCCACATAAATTCCCGGCTCGACAGTCATCACCACCCCCGGCTCGAGCGCGCGCGATTGCTTGTCGTAGTAATAAATTCCCACATCGTGAACGTCAATGCCCAGCAGGTGTCCGAGGCCGTGCATGTAAAACTGCTTATACTTTTCTTCCTTGATCAGTTCCTTCGGCTCGCCCTTTAACAATCCCAGTCTGACCATGCCTTCTGTCAGCATTTCAACAGAATGCGCCTTCAGCTCGTCGTGCGTGACGCCGGGGCGGACCATGTCCACGCATGCGACCTGCGTCTCCAATACCAAATCATAGATTTCACGCTGCGCTTTGCTAAAGCGGCCGTTGATGGGAAATGTGCGGGTGATGTCGGAAGCGTAGCCTTTGTATTCGGCGCCGGCATCAATTAATAGCAACTCGCCATCGCGCAGCTCACCGTCGTTGTTGATGTAGTGAAGCACGGTAGCATTCGCGCCTGCGCCGACGATTGAAGTGTATGAAGGCCCGGCCGCGCCTCGACGACGAAACAACTGTTCGATTTGGGCCTCGACTTCGTATTCCTTCATTCCCGGCCGCACCGTCTTCATCGCCTCAACGTGCGCTTCCGCCGCAATGTCCGCTGCCGTCTGCATTAGTTCGATCTCTTCCGGAGACTTCAAAACACGCATCTCGTGAACGATGGTTGCCGGATCGATGATCGTGCGCGGCGGATGAATAGGCTTGCGATTGAGCGCGCGCATATCGGCAATGCGACGAATGATTTTGGTGTCGAGATCGGTGTGCACTCCGAGACGGTAGTAAAGACTCTCGGCGCCATCGAGAATGTCCTGAAGTTTTTCATCAAACTCTGCAATCGAAAACGATTCGTCGGCCCCAAAGTCCGACCTGGCGCCTTCAACGCCGGCGCGCCGGCCAACCCAAATCTCCTGCTCCGGGTCACGGGGCCGGACGAACAGCGTGTATTTGTGTTCGCGGCCGGGTGCGACAACAGCGATCGCGTCCGGCTCTTCGAAACCCGTCAAGTAGTAAAAATCGGAATCCTGACGAAAGCGATATTGGGTATCGTTGGAACGAGTGGCTTCGCGGGCGCTGGGAATGATGGCTACCGATTTTTGGTCCATGCGGCGCATGAATTCCTCAAGCTGCGGTCTGATCATTGGGAACTGCTCCTCGGAAAATGTTTGACGAATTGGAAAGGGTTGATTGTAACCGAGAGCGCCGAGACTCAAGAAATGCGGTTGGCCTCGCATCTTTAGATCAGGATCTCCCGGAACTCCGAAGGCTCCGTAGGAGCCAGATGTTTATAGCCAGCGCCATTTAGTCAGAACGGCTCTGGCAGAGCGAACAAGTCGCTTAGGCCCGAGCAAATGTTGGTAGACTTTTACAGCTATAAACATTCGGTCCCTACGGGACTCAGCGATTCGCGCTGGTTGCATAATCCTAGGCACAGAACTGTCTTTGTTGGATAATCACTGTCGAATGAGCACACAAACTATCGCAGCGCCAAATAAGACAGCCAGCGAGATCGTCTCTTACGATCCGGCGACGGGCGAAGAAATTGGTCGCGCGCCGCTGACCTCGCCTGAAGCAGTTCGGCGCGCGGTTAAGTCGGCACGTAGCGCGCAACCTGCGTGGGCCGCTCGCTCTTTTCGAGAGCGGGCGCGTGTCATTCTGCAAGCGCGCGAACTCATGCTTGCCGAACGCGACGAAATTGCGCTTCTGGTGTGCAGAGAAACTGGTAAGCCCATCGCCGAGGCGCTCTCAATGGAAATAGTGCCGACTCTCGATGCCATGCACTATTTTGCGCACGCGACGAAAGACCTGCTGCGCCCGCAGAAGATCGACATCGGTCAATACGGCCTGATGGGCCGCTCATCCAGTATTGTCTTCAGGCCGCTGGGCGTTATCGGCATAATTTCTCCCTGGAATTTTCCGCTCGCCACGCCTGCTGACGAAGTAGTGATGTCTTTAATGGCCGGCAACGCGGTGGTGCTGAAGCCGAGTGAGCTTACACCCCTGATCGCTTTGAAACTCGGCGACCTGTTCAAACGCGCTGGCTTGCCTGCGGGTTTGTTAAATATTGCCACGGGCGACGGATCCACTGGCGCCGCCCTCATCGATGCCCGCGTCGACAAGATCATGTTCACCGGCAGCGTGGCCACCGGCAAACGTGTGGCGGAAGCTGCGGCGAAATACCTCACGCCGGTTGTGCTTGAACTCGGCGGCAAGGATCCAATGATCGTGCTCGAAGATGCGGACGTTGCAAACGCCGCGCGAGCCGCGGTGTGGGGAGCGTTTGCGAATTCCGGACAAGCGTGTGCGTCAGTCGAACGTTGTTATGTGCACGAGTCGATCGCGCCAAAATTTATCGAACAGATAGTCTCTGAAACACGCCGGCTGAAACAGGGACTCGGCACGGAAGAAAGTGTGGATGTCGGCTCGATGTCCAGCAGGCGTCAGCTTGAGATTGTTGAAGCTCACGTAAACGACGCCGCTCGCGGCGGCGCACGAATACTGACTGGTGGAAAGCGCGGAGCGCAGCCTAATGGCTTCTTCTATGAACCTACGATTTTAACGAATGTCGATCAAAATATGATGATAATGCGTGACGAAACGTTTGGACCGGTGCTGCCGGTCATGACGTTCACCACCGACGACGAGGCTATCAACCTGGCCAATGACAGTATCTATGGTTTGACCGCCAGCGTTTGGACCAGGAACATCGCTCGCGGACGGCGGTTGGCGGAACGCATTGAAGCCGGTACGGTTATGGTTAACGAAGTGGTTTACACTCATGGGATCGCGCAGACGCCGTGGGGTGGCGTGAAAGAAAGTGGCTATGGCACTACTCACGGGCGCATGGGTTTGCTGCAGTTGGTTCATTCCCACCACATTCACGTTAATCGTATTTCATTCCTGCCCGATCTCTGGTGGTTTCGTTACAGCCCAAAAGCCGCGAAACTCTTTGGCGGGCTGGCTACTAACTTCACGACCGGTTCCCTTATTCGAACATCGCGTTTGTTACCGCAGATCGTGCGAAGAATTATGGATCGCCGGTAACTTGGCGTTGTGCAAGCCAAACATAAGACATCGACCGCATTCGGCTACTATCGCTTGCCGTAGAAAAGTATTATACTGCGCGAGCTCAACACACCGAGGCCCTGGGGTTCCGCACAAATACTTGCGTAGTAACTGTCATACTTCCGGATTGTCTCACTGTTCAGCAGTGTGCGTTTTCATTCGCCCAATAAGCTTCCTCACTCCCGAGGGATTCATAAACCAGCCCATGCGATAAGAAAGGATTGAAATGCGAAGATTTACACTTACCCTGTTTCTTGTTTCCGCTTTAACGCTGGCTACGCTGCCTCTTATATCGTCAGCTCAAAATCAGTCTGCGACCGATAGAGCGCCAATACAACTCCGGCCGGAGGTAACGAACGCAGTCCGGCACGACACTTCCAAACCGTTGCGCGAGATGATGCCGCTGAAGGCAGGCAAGGCGCGCGAGTACGAAAACCCGATGAATTTTTCCCGCAAGAACGTTCCTGCGGATCAAAAAGATGGTGCTGTTCAGTCCAGCGCTGTTCTTAGTGTTCCTATCGTCACCGGCCTCAACTTTGAGGGCATCGGCGAGGGTTTACCCGGTTATAACGTAAATGTGGCGCCGCCAGACACGACGGGCGACGTAGGGGGTCCTACCTCTAATCCTCAAAGCCCGACTGGACAGTATGTTCAATGGGTAAATCTTTCGTTCGCCGTTTTCGACAAGGCCTCAGGAGTGATGATCTACGGTCCGGCCGCGGGCAACACTCTCTGGAGCGGCTTCGGTGGACCGTGTCAGACGACAAACAATGGCGATCCGATAGTGCAATACGATCAAATTGCCAATGTTTGGGTGTTGACTCAGTTTGCTGTTGCGTCTGCTCCTTATCGTCAGTGTGTAGCGGTATCCCAAACATCAGACGCGACGGGGGCTTACAATCGTTACGAGTTTACCTACGCAAATGCTCTCAACGACTACCCGAAACTGGGAGTTTGGCCCGATGCGTACTACATCACTTACAACATATTCAACAATGGTGCGACCTACGGAGGTCCAAAAGTTTGTGCTCTCGATCGCGCCAGGATGATTGCGGGACTGTCCGCCACCCAACAATGCTTCCAACTAAGCACTGCTTTTGGCAGTCTGTTGCCCGCCGATGTTGATGGGCCAACGCTGCCGCCGGCTGGAGCGCCAAACTACATGATTAGCGACGGCACCAATGCGTTGTCGCTGTGGAAATTCCACGTGGATTGGGTCACGCCGGCGAATACAACGCTGACGGGACCAGTCAACATACCAGTAGCCGCCTTTGCTCATCCGTGCCCGACTACACAAAGAGGCGCATGCGTGCCGCAACCGAGCACGAACCAGAAGTTGGAAAGCCTGGCGGATCGATTAATGTACCGTTTTGCCTACCGCAATTTCGGCACTCACGAATCTTTGGTGGTCAACCAGGCAGTAAAGGTAGGAACCAACAAGCCGACCACCAGGACCGGCATCCGCTGGTACGAGTTGCGCAATCCCGGTGGCAGCCCACCGACAGTCTTTCAACAGTCAACCTATGCCCCTGATACTGGCTTCTGGCGGTGGATGGGCAGCGCAGCCATGGACAAAGACGGCAATCTGGCTGTCGGCTACAGCATTTCCGATAGCAGCAGCCTAAGGCCGACGCTTAGATTCGCGGCAAGAGCTGTAGGCGATCCGTTGAATACATTGAGCTCGGAACAGAACTTATTTACGGGAACGGGTTCTCAAACTCAAAACCTGGCGCGCTGGGGTGATTATTCAACTTTGAGCGTGGATCCGAGTGATGATTGCACAATGTGGTACACCAACGAGTATCTGGCAGTTAACGGCACCTTCAACTGGCATACTCGCATCGCCTCTTTCAAACTGGGGACTTGCAACTAGACCTTCAATTCCTTAACCAGTTAGATTCAAGGGGCACGGCTCGCCGTGCCCCTTTTTCCATGCGATTGGTGTCGGCTTTCGGTGTACGCTAACTCCTTTTTTAGCTTTGCGTACGTATTCGACTTAGGCCACACCCTCCTCGGAAGTTTCTTTTGACAAAACCATCCCGCAACAAAAACATAAGAATTATTCTGGTCCAAACTACTATCAGTCGACGTAGAAAAGTGTATACTGCCGCCGCTCCAAACCCCCCACATGCAATACACATAGCTTGTTACTACCCTTTGTTTAATACCTGGTATTTTCAGTCGACCCACGCGTTCTGTTTTGCCTCCCGCTTGCCCTCACGAGCTTTGTATTAATCAGCCCTTCGAATAGGAAAGGATAATGAAGATGCGGACTAGATTAGTCATTGTACTTACGGCAGCTGGGTTGCTGACCGTATTGACACTCCTTCCTCGAATAAGTGAGGCCGAACGCGCCAAATGGCTTGGTGTAGAAACTGCCCGGGCGGCGAACCCAATGAATGTGCCGCAGGGTCAGGATCAAAGGGCCGACATCTCAGTTGTTGCGTCCTACCATAACGACACTTCCATACCGCTTCGCGATATGAAGCCTCAGCCGGCACTACAAAAGGCCGAGCATGCTGACAAGAATCGAAAGATTCCCCTCAACCACAAGGACAGCCCTGACCCCGTGGTGCAGGACAGGTTCAGCGCCGTGACGGAGCTGATGTCTGTGAACATGCCCAGTCCGCTTCTCAACTTCAACGGCACCGGATTTCCAGGAGTCGCGTGTAACTGCGCGCCTCCCGACACAAATGGTGAGGTGGGCGCAACGCAGTATGTACAAATAGTGAATGAAGGCTACCAGGTCTTTAACAAGAGCACCGGCGCCTCAGTGTTAGGTCCGGTCGGCATTCAGACGATTTGGACGGGCTTTGGTGGACCATGCGAAACCGCCGGCCACGGCGACCCGGTGGTGCTCTACGATCAGCTTGCGAACCGTTGGCTCGTCAGCCAGTTTGCGGGTGCTGCAGTGCCAACTGATGAATGCGTTGCGGTGTCCACCACCAGCGACGCCACTGGCAGCTACAACCGCTACGGCTTCCATCTCGGCTCAAACTTTTTTGACTACCCGCACCTCGGCGTCTGGCCCGATGGTTATTACATGAGCATGAATGTGTTCAACTCATCCGGCACACTATTCCTCGGCCCACAACCGTTCGCGTTTGATCGCGCCAAGATGCTGGCTGGGCAGCCGGCGACTTTCATCACCACTGGAATTACCGGCGGACCGGCTGAGGAAACCTATCTGCCGGCTGATCTCGACGGGGCAATACTGCCACCCGGTGGCGCGCCGGCTTCGTTCGTGGAATTTCCGGCCGGCGGAAGCTTCAGAGTCTTTCACTTCCATGCAGACTTTGCGAACCCGCTCAATTCGACGTTCACTTTATTTGCCAGTCCCGCCTCGGCAGGATTCACGGCTCGAACTGGTGGCATACCGCAACTGGGAACTACTTCGCTGTTGGATCCCATCGGCGACAGATTAATGTTCCGCCTTGCTACGCGATTCTTTGCTGACGGTCATGAAGCTACCGTCGGCAACTTCACCGTCAACTCCAACAGCACTGCGTCTCCGCGCTGGTTTGAATTGCGTAACGTCACCAGTGGATCGGTGACCGTCGCTCAACAGGGCACCTACCAACCTGACACCACTCATCGCTGGATGGGCAGCGCGGCAATGGACCAGCAGGGAAATATCGCGGTCGGTTACAGCGCCTCCAGCAGCGCTATCAATCCGCAGATTCGCTACGCCGGTAGACTTGCCGGTGATCCTGTTAACACCTTGCCTCAGGCCGAGGTCACCATGTTCGCCGGCACCGGCAGTCAAACCGGCACCAGCAGTCGCTGGGGCGATTACAGTGACATGACGATCGATCCGGTTGACGACTGTACCTTCTGGTACACGCAGGAGTACTACGCAACGACCACGAGCTTCGCCTGGCGCACTCGCATCGGTTCGTTCAAGTTTCCGGGTTGTGGTGGATCACCAACTCCGACACCCACGCCGACACCAACGCCAACCCCGACTCCGACGCCAACACCGACGCCAACACCGCCGGCCGTTCCAAACGCTGCCAGTGGCTTGACGGCGACGACGGCATCCGCAAGTCAGATAAACCTGTCGTGGACTGACAACTCAGGAAACGAGACCGGTTTTCTTATCGAACGCTGCACAGGAAATAATTGCACAAACTTTGCGCAGATCGCGTCAGTGGGGTCAAACGTGAGCAGCTACCCGGACACAGGACTGACAAATAGTACCTTCTATCGATATCGAGTACGCGCCTTTAATGGGTCAGGAAACTCGGCTTACTCGAATATTGCCAAGGCGAGAACGGCGAATCGTTAGCGCAACAGTAACCGTAGGCACACTCCTGCCAATAAGAGCGTGTGCTGATAATTGAATGAGGCCGCTCGATTCCTTAATCGAGCGGCCTTGTTCGTGCCGATGAGGTCAGTACCACCATGCGGTAGCGGGTGGGTGTCCTCGCAAACAGGCTGCGACGCTTAGTGTTTTATTTCCGGTGGTTTCTGTATTGACTAAAACCTGCGAACCCAGCCGCTGCCGCCTGGTGGCACTGACTTCATGACCCCGCTTGATCTGGTCGTCGTGCACCTTTAGGATTGCGCGTCGCAGTTTGAATCGTATGATCAGACAAAGTCAGAACCGGGAGCGGTAGCGACCAGGTCTGTCGTTCGATATAGACTGCGTGGAATAAACTTTTACTTACTTCAAGAATAGTGGATACGATCCGACCCGGTCGCTACTGCTCCCGGTTCTGAATTTGTCGTCCCACGCTGGTTAAAAGGGCTACTCGAATTTTGTGGAAAGCATTCATGCACGGGCGCGAACGCGCGCATCACGAGCGGGACAACAACCGGCTGGTGCGGCCGCTTGACTGGGGTCTCTCGTTTATTAGCGATCACGTTAACGGCGACGACCCGCGTCATGTTCTGCGCCAGTATAGTGAACAAGCGATGGCCCGTAGCGACAATTTTTACACACTGGCCGCAATCGCCGATTTTCAGCTGCAGGCAGATCAGCTCACCTGGACCAGCGCCATCCACACACCCTCGGCTGAAAACAATCTGGCGCGCGCCCGCTATTTTCCCGTCAGCAAAAACAAGCAGCGTCAGCCGCGTGCAGCCGTCGTGGTCTTGCCGCAGTGGAATGCTCAGCCTGACAGTCACGTCGAAGCCTGCCGGATCTTTAATTTCATCGGCATGTCGGCGCTGCGTTTGACACTTCCTTATCATCAAGAGCGCCGGCCACCTGAACTCGAGCGCGCGGACCACTTAGTCAGCACTAATATCGGCCGCACTATTCAGTCGATGCGCCAGGCGGTGCTCGATACGCGCGCCGCGGTCAGCTGGCTGAAGCAACAGGGATACGAACGAATCGGAATTCTTGGAACCAGCGTGGGATCGTGCATCGCCTTTCTTGCTTTCGCGCACGAGCCAAACATCGACGCCGGCACCTTTAATCACGTTTCCGGTTATGTGGCCGACGTTGCCTGGCGAGGACTCTCGACGCGACACTTGCGTGAGGGGTTTGCCAATCATTTAACTCTCGATGAACTGCGCGAATTCTGGTCGCCAATCAGTCCGGTTCCATTCATCAATCGTTTGCCGCAAATGGGACCGCGTCCGATGCGCTTTATTGCGGCGCGTTACGATCTAACCTTCCCGCTCGATCTCACCCAGCAAACGATCGCTGAAGCGAAACGTCACAATTTGCCGCTCGATGTCGTTTGGCTGCCATGCGGACATTACACGATGGCGTCGATGCCCTGGAAAGCGATAGACGCCTGGAAGATTGCTACCTTTATGCGCAAGAACTTGCGATGAGTCTGGGTTGACGCGCGTTTACATTACCAGCCGCGGATTTGCGCGGATAAACGCGGATATGAAAAGGCAGATCAACTCAACTGCGTGATTCCTTTATCTAAATCCGCGTTCATTCGCGTAAATCCGCGGCTAATTTTGTCTTAAGATCAAGTCAACCAGACGCATGGTCCCCAACTCCTTCAATCATCTACTCGACCAACTGGATCAACTGAAGAGTCGTTTCGGCACGCGCGAGCATCGCAAAATAGAGCAAGTACTAACTCGTTTTTCCCGCCAGAAAATCGCAGACGTTGAAGCACTGATCCGATTCCACGAAATCCTTCTTTTCCTCATTGCCTACCCGCAGAGCGCCCGTATCAGGCAACTCGCCGAGTCCGAGCTGCGAGGTTTCGGCAATCGAGTCGAAGCGCTGCGTGCAGCCGAAGTGGATCTGACAGCGTTAGACAATCCGGAAGTCTCAGGCATTGCAGGCACGGCCATTATCGACACTTTTAGTTACTACATTGTTCGCTGGCTATTAAGGGTTCATCCGTCTCAGGTCTCATTCGATTGGGATTGGTTTGACGATTCGAATCGCCTCTCAGAAACATGGCCTCGCTTCATGCCGCTGCTCGATGAGGACGCCCTGGTTGAAGCGAACGTTCCTTATCAGGAGTGGCTGCGGGCGGCAAGAGGGCGAACGAGGGAATTGGCCTGGTTGTTTGAGCGACTCGAATCACTTGCAAAGCCCAAGCGCGAAATAGCTGAACTATACGACTCGCAAAACTTGTTCGTGAGTTGGACGCCGAATTATCGGGCCACTCGCGCCGGCATGCGTTTGCCGGTAAACGCAAAACAGATTTTCTATCATCGTCGTTCGCTCATCCAGCGGCGAGACATCTCGCTCCGAGATGAGTTGCGAAAGCCTGCCGCTCCGCCAGTCCTCAAACTTCTGTCGCCAAAGCGTGGCGAAAAGATACTCGATTTCGCGAGAGAGGCTTCAACTCTTCGCTATCGTGAACTTTATGGATTTACCCATGGCGATCCACGAAAAGTTTTACATGCAAACATCGGCCGCGGCGTCGAAATTTTTGTTATGGGCCTGCCGCCGGAAAAACGACTGCCGCTGCGCGCCTATCATGCGGCAATGATTTTCAAGAATGGCGTTCCGGTCGCTTATTTCGAAGGCCTCTCTTTTTTTGAACGAATGGAAAGCGGGTTCAATCTTTACTACACTTTTCGCGAAGGCGAAACGGCATGGCTGTATGCGCATACGCTGCACATCTTTCATCATTTGCTTGGCGTAACCGTCTTCACGCTCGATCCTTATCAAATTGGTTATGAGAACGAGGAAGGCATCGAGTCGGGCGCATTCTGGTTTTATCGCAAGCTGGGATTTCGCCCGACCAGGCCGGAAATTATGAAATTAGTTTTGAACGAAGAGAAAAAAATTGGCGCACGTCCAGGATATCGGACTTCTGCAAGGACGCTTCGCAGGCTGGCCGAGAGCCCTATGATTTTTGAACTTGAACAAACAAACTCAGGCGACTGGGACAGGTTTCAGATTAGACACATTGGCCTCGCCGTTCAACGGCGAATGGCCGCGAAGTATCAGGGCGACGCCGAGAAATTTCGTTTGGCCGCAGTTGAAAACCTGACGCGCGCGTTGGGACTGCTGCCTGAAGCCTTCGCACCAGCCGAGTCGCCAGCATTGAATGATTACGCGGTCGCGCTTTCTCTGGTTGATCTCAGCAGTTGGGACCCCGCAGAAAAGCGCGCGCTGGCGCAGGTCATCCGGGCAAAGAGCACTTCAGATGAAAGCCGCTATCTGAAACTGATGCAAAGGCATGCGCGCCTGCGCGCGGCCTTGATCAAGCTGGGGTCCTCTTGATTGCGGCTTCGCCGTCTGATGTGCGGTGGTGGCTATGCCCCACCGGCAAGTCTCCTTTAGCAAATGGGGCTGCGCCCCGATTGCCCCATAAACGGGGCAAAGCCCCAAACACTTCAAGAGTGTTCCGGAAGGTCAGAGACCTTCCGCACATCAGGCGGCAAGCCGCTTTGCGTACGACCGCACCTTCATACGTTCTATCATTGGTCGCAAATCCGCAGGCGGTTTTCTAAAATCTTATCGGCGGTCAGGTTTTCCAGCTTCTTGAAATATTCAGCATTCCTGTCCAGCGCTTTTTCCGGTACCAGCCCGACGATCTCCGTACTGAAAACTTCCACACCTATTCGCGCCGCTTCATCCCGGACAGCCTCGTAGGCTCGGGCCATTCCGGTCGCTTCATAATTCACCAGATTCATCGACACCTGAACCATTCCGCGTGTAGATAGCTCAAACCCAAGGGCCTTCACAAACGGCAAGCCGCCGTGTCGTGCCCTCACCACGCGCGCGATCGCTCTCGCCACCAGCACGTCTCGCGTATTGAGATTCACATTAAAGGCGATCAAAAACGGGCGAGCCCCAACCGCGATTGCTCCCGCGCTTTCGTGCACCGTTAACGGCCCAACGTCCGGAGCCCGGCTGGGTTCGACCGCAATCTGCTCGCGCAACAACTCCAGTGCCCCACGTCTCACGTCCTCCAGATTTACACGCTCAGGCCGGAGCGCGGCACGTTCATAATAGAAGACTGGAATTGCGAGTTCGCGTGCGATGCGTTCGCCTGCACGGTGCGCCAGCGAAACACAATCATCCATCGTGACCCTGCGTATCGGAATAAAAGGCAACACGTCGGTGGCGCCCAGGCGGGGATGCACGCCCTTGTGCTCCCGCATGTCGATGAGTTGCGATGCGACGCTGACTGCGTTGACCGCAGCGTCGACAACAAATTCCGGGGCGGCTACAAACGTGATTACCGAGCGGTTGTGATCCGGATCCAGATGAGTGTCGAGCACGCAAGCCGTTTCGACAGTTTGAATAGACTGCGCCAGCCGCTCGATCGTTTCAATCTTGCGGCCTTCGCTGAAGTTTGGTACACACTCAACCAAGGCATTGCCGGTTGTCGATTGCTGATTGCCGATTGCCATTTGCCTTTAGTGCTTTGAGCTTTGTTCTTATGCTGACCCAGGGCGAGTAGGATCGTAAAATTTCGAAGCACAAAGTACCAAGTACAAAGTTCCAAGTACAATCTTCATAACCAATGAAGGATCGTTTCATCGAACAACATAAAACCGCCTGGGAACGGCTGGAAGATCTGCTCAAGCTGCTCGACGGCAGTTCGCTTCGCCGCCTGCACCGCGAAGAGGTGCGCGAGCTGGGCCGCATTTATCGACGCACTTCTTCCGACCTCGCCATCGCTCGCGCGGAATCGCGCGATCCTCGGCTTATAAATTATCTCAACAGTCTGGTGATTCGCGCGCACGGTCGCATCTATCAGGCCGACGCTCAGGGTGGTTCGCGCCTAAGCTCATTTTTTGCTCGCGAACTTCCGCGAACGTTTCGGCGGACCTGGGCCTACACGGCCATGTCCTTCAGTGTGTTTGCCTTGTTCTCTGTGCTCGGATTCCTGGGAACGAAATACGACCCGGAGTTTTCGGAACTAGTTGGTGTGCCGCCCTCATTTCGCGAAGTTTACATCGAGACAAGAACTCATTGGTGGGAAGACCTGAACCAGGCAAACCAGGTGGGCGCCAGCTCAATTTTCACACACAACATTCAGGTGACGATCTACACCTTCGCGTTTGGCGCGTTGTTTGGCGTCGGCACCTTGTTCTACCTGGCATACAACGGCGCGACAATCGCTTCAGTGCTGGCGTTGACCTATCGCGCAGGGTTCGGAAACGACCTGCTCACCTTCATGGTTGGTCACGGCGTGATTGAACTGTCGTGCATTTTTATTGCCGGCGGCGCCGGGCTATTGATAGGGAGCGCACTCGTTATGCCTGGAGATTTGTCTCGCGCCGATGCCTTAAAGAGTCGGGGCAAGGATGCGGTTCGGTTGATGATGGGCGTCGCCGTGTTGCTGGTTGTTGCGGGAATAATTGAGGGCTTCATCTCGCCCGCCGCGATAAGTCCCAAAATCAAGTTTGGCATTGGTATCTTGACCGGGCTTTCGCTCTATTCTTATCTAATCTTAGCTGGAAGAGATCACACACCCAACGAGGGGTTAAGTTTTCATAACTAAGAGCGGGGGCAAGCCCACCTTCCTGACCTTGAGACTTCGAGACTTGTATGGCGTTCACCTACCTTGAAAGCTTACCTGTAGCATCGATAATTCAAGAGAAATAAGCTCATGGTGAGGAAGGCGGGCTTGCCCCCGCTCTTTGTTTTATATTTCTACAGCAATCCGCGCTCTTTTACTTGAAGATATTTTTCTAAGATCGCCGGTGCTAACGCGGCCGCTGTCACATCCAGCGCAAGTCCCCCTTGCGACTCCACCAAACGCAATGCCGTCTCACGCAGGTACATGATTTCTTCAGCAACAGATTGCGTGAAAAGATCGCGCGCATTCTCGGGTACGTTGCTTACGACGGCACGCAGATCGCGGTCAGCAATTGTTACCACGAGAGGAAGATGTCTGGGACGCAGCAGCCGCAGAGAAGTGAGCAACTCCTTCGAGCCTTCCTCATCAACCAGATCGGTAATCAAAATAACCAGTGAACGCCGCTTGCTGTTTGCCGCGATAAACTCAAACGCGCGCGAATAGGAAGGCTCGATCATTTCCGGTTCAACCGAATAGAGCGCCTCAAGCGCCGCATCCAGGTGTTCACGGCCGCGGCCCGGAGGCAGAAACGTTTTTATTTTCCGTCCAAACACCAGCAGCCCGGCGTTATCGCCCGCGCGGGCGGCCGCTGACATCAAGGCCAACGCTGCGTGCACCGCGGAATCCAGTTTTGTTTCCTGCTCGATGCGTGCAGTCATCAGGCGTCCGCCGTCAATGGCAATAAGGATCGTCTGATCACGCTCGATTTGATATTGCCGCGTCGTTAACTTACCCCGGCGTGCCGTCGCTGACCAGGAGATGTGCCGCAATTCATCGCCGCGGACATAATCACGCAATGATTCAAACTCACGGCCCTCGCCGCGCCATGAAGTCTTTCGATGTGAAGAGACTAGTGAACGCGCTCCGAGGGCCTTCAACTCGGCTTCGCGAGCGCGCCTCATGTTCGGATAAACTTTCACAGCGACCGCCTCACCCACCTGCGTTTCGCACCAAACCAGATTAAGCGGCGAAAGAAAACGGACGGCGATCCGACCAAACTCAAACCGTCCGCGCTTGGGCGATGTGAGGGTGTAAACCAGCGCGGCCGACGTTTGCCCTTCCACGCGCAGGTGCGCCTCGCGTAAGCCGGACAGTTTCATTTGCGGCGGATATTCATCCTTGATGATCAGCGAAACATCTTGAGGCTGAGCGTTTTGAACCTTAATGTGAATTTCAGTCTGGGCTCCCACGGCGAACCTTCCCTTGAATTCGCGTGTAATGCGAACGCCTTTCGGAAGTTGACCTCGGCGAGCAGCAACGATGGCCAGGACGAGCAGCGCTAGATCATAAATGAGCGCGACCCAACGCAGCCACGACCTGCCCCACGAAAGCGAAAGCAGTATCAGGCCCAGGGCCATCAGCAGATAAAAGAATTTTGTAAAGACAAAGCGCATCGGATGGTTGAGTTTGGTATTTTGTGCTTTGTACTTCGAGCTTCGCCTTGATGGATCCGCTCCAATCCTCGAAAGACTAATTCAATAACAAAGTACAAAGCACCAAATTCAAAATTCAAAATTGAGTACTACCTTGGAACTTCGGCAGATTTCAGTATGTCAGTGATAACAACGTCAGGCGTGGCGCCGTCGAGCTCAGCTTCGGCGCGCAGCGTCAGTCTGTGCCGCAGCACCGGGCGAGCAACGTCTCGAACGTCGTCGGGCGTTGAGAATTCGCGGCCGCGAATTGCAGACAGAGCTTTCGCACATAGCAACAGCGCGACAGAAGCACGGGGACTGGCGCCATAATGAATAAACGGATGCGCACGCGTGCGTCGCACCAGGTCGACCGCATAGCGCTGGACGCCCGGCTCCATTCGAGCGTTGCTTACCTCGCGGCGACAGCGAGAAATTGCGTCTGCTTCGGGCAGCGGCTCGATGGCTACGTCATTCAGTCGGCGGGAGTTGAATCCTGCATCCCAGTTTGCCACTACCTGTCGCTCGTGATCTTCACCGGGATAGTCAAGCAGAATCTTCAGCATGAAGCGATCGAGTTGGGCCTCAGGCAATGGATACGTTCCTTCGTACTCAATCGGATTCTCCGTCGCCAGCACGGTAAAGATCGGCGATAGGCTGTGGCGATCGCCGTCAATCGTCACCTGCCGTTCTTCCATAGCTTCCAGCAGAGCGGCCTGCGTCTTCGGCGGGGTGCGATTAATTTCGTCGGCCAGCAGGATGTCAGTGAAGATCGGACCCTGTCGCAAATTGAAGGCTGAGGTGGCGATATTGAAGACGTTTGTGCCGGTAATATCGGAAGGCATCAGATCGGGCGTGAACTGGATGCGGCCGAAGTTGGCGCCAATGATGCGCGCCAGTGTCTTCACGGTAAGAGTCTTCGCGGTGCCGGGTACGCCTTCGATAAGCGCGTGGCCTTCCGCGAGCAACGCAATTAAGACCTGTTCAATGGGCTCATCCTGGCCAACTACGATTTTGGCGAGTTCGCGCCGGATGTGTTCGACAGTGGAGGAGACGTATTCAATCATTGTTTTTTGAGCTTTGTGCTTTGTGTTTTGTACTTTGATTTTTGGTCCTGGGACTTTGGTCTCTGGTCTTTGGTCTTTGGATTTGGGACGGTGGGCTTTGGACTTTAGTCTGGGCTTGGTAAAACGTTGGTCGAGGTCCCGACTGAAAATCTCAGAACCAGATCAAAGACCAAAGTCCTAAGACCTAAGACTAAGTCCTAAGACCAATCAAAGTACAAAGTACCAATAACAAAGATCCGTTCCCTAAATATTTTGCGCGCTCTGCTTCACTTCGCGTGAGCGCATGCGCAGGCCGAGCGTAGTTTCGATTTCCCGCAGACGCTTCACCAGTTGAATGGTTTGCCGCTCGCTAATGCCACCACCGCTAATCGCGTCTTCCGACTGGCGCATCAAAGTCTCGAGTTGGTGGGCGCTTATGTTAGAGCGGGCGGCGATTCGTTCAGCAATCAACTTGCGCGGACTGTTGTAGTCGACGCCCGCATAACGCGCAAGCACTCTTCTCGTACGCGAGTAGATATTTTCAATCGCCAGATCGTAGGCGCGCGCGCGTTGTTGCAGCTCTGCCATCGAGGCCACAAACTCAAGACTCGATCTGCGGTCAACTTGCGGTAGTGGCAAAGGTCGTGCAAACCGGCGTCCACGGGACCACAGCACCAGCAGAATCAAAAGCACTATTTGACCGCAGATGGCCAGCACCGGAGTGCCTGCGAAGTATTCGGCGAAGGCGTTTTGACTTGTGCCGTAGCCCTGATGAAACTCATCAAAAGCCACGAGCCCGGCCCGCGGCGCCAGCATATTTAGCGCGAGTTGCAGATTATCTTTCAGACTTATGCCGCCGTTTGCGACGATAAACGGATCGCTGAGCAAGATTATTCGGCCCTTGCCGTGCGGGTAATCAATCAGCAACGGTGCTTTGGTTGTTGCCAGGTGGACGACCGGTGCAGGAGAATCCATAGACCGCTGGCCCGGGCCTAATTGCGGCGCCGCAGGTTCGTCTGTTTCACCAGGAAAATCGTCCTGCGAATCAGAATCAGGTTGTTGCGCCACCTCCTCCGCCTTCTTCTTTTCATCTTTCGTTAAGGGAGAAATCCTGATAGCTGAAAAGAACTGCGAGGGCAAAACCGACTCGACTTCGCTAGTCAAAAGTGTAGGTTGCGCTGGCCGGACCGGGTTCACGCCTTCAGTCATTTCCTGTGGTGTGGCATCGGCCGCCAAAGGAAAATCGAGAAACTCGGTGGTCACTTCCCATTCTCCCGAAGGCGGCAGCAGATGGTCCTCAGGACGGCGATCGATGATCACCAAGTGCCCTCCACGCGCTACCCAAAGCAGCAGAGTGTCGGCCTCTTCCTGGTTCAGTGAAATGCGCGTTCGTCCGATAATTACAAACGTCTGCACCTTCTGACCACTGGACCCCAATAACTTTTCAGCCGGTTCGCGCCAGCGCATTACCTGATAGCCAGCTTCGTTCAGGAAATCGTGGAGCGCTCGCGTTCCCGTTGCGCCGGCATTGTATGTGGACCGGTTAGGAAATAACTCCGAATCTCGTTTCTCACCCTCGCTAACGTAAGCGGCAGAATTGATCAGTACCAAAACGCCGACCGCCAGCACAATGGTTATGATTATTCCGAGACGTTGGCGCATGGTGTAATTAGCCGCGGATGAACGCGGACTTACGCGGATAGGAAATAAATAAAAGCATGATCGTCGACTTCATCTGCGTCTTGTATTCCTATTAAAGTTTTCTCCGATCCGCGTCAATTCGCGTTCATCCGCGGCCAATTTCTGAACAGTCACCTCGCGAGCGCCTGATCGTACGCAGAACGAAACGCCTGCCAATCAGTTTCGTCAGCCTGCGCCAATCCATACCAATGGAGTTCAAAGCTGTCGGTCAGTTGTTTCACGTTGCCGTAGAGCGGCTCGAGTTCGCGCATCGCCCGCAGGTAGTCGCGGTTTGTTTTATGTTGGGCCAAACTGATTATCTTCCGTTCGCCCAACTCAACCAGAAGCGCGATGTAAGCCCGGCGTATGGCGGCGCGCAACTCACCTCGGCGCGCCAGTGCCTCCGCCTCAGACAGCAGATCGCGCGCGGACTGATCGGGCTCCAATTTTTCGCCCAGGACGATTCGCGCTTTTTCTTTCTGCTTCTTTTTTGGCCGCCGGTAGGTTAGGGCTCGCGGCAAAAACATTTTCAATACAAAAACCAGTATACCGAGTGCCAGAATAATCACGAGCCACTGCGCAATGCGACTGAGAACGCCGGCGCTCCCTGGCGAGATCGGTTTAGGCTTCGGCAACCAGGTTCTAAGCCAGCGCAAGAATCTATCCAAAAGATTATTGAGGAGGTTTTGCTGCTGAACTTTGTGGGCGTATTCAGGACGCTTCAAAATCTCCGCAAGCTTGCGGTTGTTATCGGCTTTGCTGCCGTCAACCACAGCGGCCGCCTTCACAAGTTCCTCAATTCGCTCGTCGATAGCTGCAAGACGTTCGGTTATTCTCAGCAACGAGTCGCTGCGCGTGGCAGTGGTATCGGCCGCATATTTATCAAATTCCTGATGCAACCAGGAGTTATCTATATTGAGCGTTGCGCCACGCACTACCACCGTTTCATTTGCCGGCAACAAATTCCGCACCTGGCGCACAGTCTCTACGTCTCGCTCCACAAACTCGGTTGCGCTTTCAGTCTCATCTGCCTGGGCCAGAGTGTTGAGCGCTGATACGGCTTGTTTTATGTGTTGATGGTATTCGCTGAGAGGAATCGCTTCAGTAACAGCGGCACTAAGCAACAGCAGACTGGCGGCGAATATGATACGCAGGCCGCGGCGATGTTTCGGAAATGGTTTGCGCTCAACCATAATTCTAATTTTGTTATTCGTCGATTACACAACTTAAGCAAATCAATACCGATTGCACGGCCGGGGAGTTTTGCCAGTCCTATCTGAAAGTTGTGGTTTTCTCCATGCGTTATTGCCCGTCGACTACCAGGCAGCGTTAATCTCCGCTAAGTCCCAATACGCTTCAAGTCAGCGGACATTACACGGGCCACCGATTCGCGCCGACTGAAATAGCGGGAGCAAAAGGTGAGGTAACATTTACGTCCGGCATCGGGATTAGATTCTGCGACGCCATTAATTCAATGTCATAGCCTTCGTGTCTCACTCGCTCATCTACATACAGCAGCGACATGCCAAGCATCCACACCGGCGCAAGCAAAATAGAACTTAACGGCTCCATAACGCCGTAGCCGATGGCGTACCAGAACGGCCACTGAGTAGCATTCAAGGGATCGATCCCGTTGAGGTATCCGTACCACCCGAGTGGGACCACCAAAATCATTAAGGCCGAATAAGTGGCAAAGGTGATAAAAAATGTCATAGCCATGAGCCGGCTCACATTCCCCCTCGCCAGGGAAAAACTGCGACTAACAGATTCAAAGACGCCCTTGCCTTCAACCAGCAACACCTGCGGAACGTAAGCCACCTTGCCGAGCATGAAAAAAAATAACCAGAGAAACACTGCGGTCACAGCGAGGGCACCCAAGCCTCCGATAATAATGGTTAGCCACAGGGGCGCGACCTGGTTGAAAACGAACACCACTACAGCGAGGAACAACGTGACAAAGTACCCACCTAACATTCCGACCATGAAAGAAGCGATCACCCACACCATCACAAGGAACGCAACCCCGAGTAGACTCCAAAATCGCGACCGCACTGCGGCGTAAGTGGTGCGCGCGAGCACAGGTTCATTCCAAAGAAGATGCATCACCAGATTGCGCGACGCACCGCCCATTACGATCACGCCAAAAAGGTGTCCGCTGACGATCACGATTGCGGCACCCAAGAGAAGCAATCCATAAAACAATGCCTCACCTACACTCGAAATATTGTCCATCCGCCGAACCGCTGCGGTTCCTATTACCCAACCAATGGCGGTAACGAGCACGGGCGGGGCGGCAATTCGCATCAATGTGAACAAGTGCCGGCGATACAACCGCACCGCGCGGTCAATGAGATCACCCGCTCCCAACGGCACCAGGTGAAGGTCGTTAGCGTCGGATGTAGCCATAGAAAGGAACCAGCCGGGAAACTGTAGCCAGCGATTCAAGAACTGGAACCTGAGAACTCGGAAACTTAGTCGAGTTGGACAAAAATCTTAACACGCAGTTGAGGGGAGTGTCTTAATTTGATTTCGTGCCCTTTCCACCAGACAAACCGAACCACGAAATTACACGAAACTCTTCGAAACAAATAAGGAGTAAATGTCTCGTGTGCATTAGTGGTAATGGCTTGGCCGCGCGTCTTCGCAAATCAAGACACTACGCAGTTGAGTGAACCGCTCTGCGTTTTATTAGGCTTGCATCGAGGCCCTGGAGTTTGCGGAAGGTTATTGGAATAGGTGTATCGTGGGCTGCGATCTTTCGTTCTTCGTACTGTTTTTGTAAAACGAATCCTCAAAACCATACGAAAGATGAACGAAATCACGCAAAGCAGATCACAACATCGATTAATTAACCATGCTGTTGAGTTTGTGCGTACGCACAAGGCGTCTGGTGGCGGTCGCCGCTTGAAGCGCTTTCAATCGCGCAACTGGAACGGCAAAGTTGAGGTTGTCGTTGCTTTCGACGTGCATGACGGCAATACCGATAACGTTGCCCTCGAGATTCAGAACCGGGCCACCACTGCTGCCGGGCAAAACATTGGAAGTAATTTGCAGTCGTTCGCCAATCTCGAAAAAGTTCCAGGATCGGCCAACTTCGCCAGCACTCACCTGCCAATGAGAGCCGAGGGGATTACTCACCAGCACAACCGGTTCACCTTGCGAAGGTTCAAGTTCAGCAGGCTCGAGCGTTGCCACGTCTGAGCAGGGCGCAGCAAGCTGCAACAAAGCGAGATCGGAAGTCTCGTCGGCGGCCAAAACGGAGTCTGCCCGAACGGTTTTGCCGGTGAATGTACTAATGAGGATCTGGCTGGCGGTGTTGACCACGTGCAAGTTAGTCACTACGCGATCCGCCGTGAGAAAGAACCCACTACCTTGCTTCTCAAGTCGTCCCGTCTGGTCGTAAGTGGTAATCAAGACTACTGCGCGTTTCGCGCGCGCCAGAACTTCGGAGGACGGTCCAGCGGAAGCTGCCGAGGAATATCGTTTGGAAGCAGCAACTGTTACGGAGCACAAGATCGCGAAAAAGAGAAAGCTAGCCAGACGAACTGGAATGAGGTTAAGCACAGCGCTCCTTAAACGTGTCTTCTGAGACCCGCTTCCTGGAAGTTATTTAGTTTTGATTGATTAATAAACGACGATTGCCGTCGATTCCCCGGATCACCGGAGTGTTAAAGGGCAAGGGTCCATCAAGACTCAAGCGGCAAAGCGACCAGGCGGGTAGATTTTGTCACCGTCAAATATCGAACGAAAGCATTTAGTCTTCCAGTTGAATAAGACCATTTCTCATCGCATAACGTACGAGCCATCTCGGCTATCTTCCGCCTCAAGTGCCTGCCGTTTGGGATCACCCGTCAGCTTCAGAAATTATTTTGTCGAAGCTCTCCAGATCTCACGGATTTTATCGGCGTCCGAAACGTTGGGAGTGGAGTTTCCCCTGGGGCCCTCGTCGGGCGTAGTGGACCGGCTTTATCTCATTAAAATTAATAACTTTCGGCTGTTGCGTTGTTCGTTGCAACAAAATAGTTGCTGCAAACGTAGCAAACTGTATTTCCCCATGTTTGCGTCGATCCGTATCAGCAGTTGATAATTGCCATGGTTCATCACTAAGTTAACTTTCGGAAAAACTCCCATGAAATACCATCAGGGACGTAGTCTCTCCTTTTCGTTCGCAACCCTATTTCTCATCGGCGCAGTGCCAGCTCTGTTGTTCATCGGCTGCTCGAACAAAGCTGCACAGGGGGAGTTTGAACGTCCGCCGGCGCCGATATCAGCTACTGTAGCTGTAGCGCAGGACGTCCCGACCTATCTGGATGCAATTGGCAAGACAGTGGCGCGCGAAGTGGTCTCTATACAGCCTCAGGTATCGGGCCGCATTACCAGAATTCATTTCACTGACGGCGCGAACGTGAAGAAGGGTGACCTGCTCTTCACGATCGATACCCGGCCCTTCGAAGCGAATCTGCGGCAGGCACAGGCGAACGTAGCGAAAGACAGCGCTTTGAAAAAACAAGCAGAGGCTAACCTGGCGAGGGAAATCGCGCAGGCGAAGTGGGGTCAAGTACAGGTCAACCGCTATCGTGCGTTAGTCGAGCAGGGAATCGTATCGCGAGAGCAGTATGAAGAGTTGCGTGCAAATTTGGATTCTCTTAACGCGAATGTAGGTTCCGCGCGCGCGGCAGTTAACAGCGCCGCCGAAACCATCAAGGTGGATACGGCTGCGGTCGAGAGCGCAAAGGTCCAACTGAGTTATTGCACCATACGGTCGCCCATTGATGGCCGGGCGGGCCAGCGTCTCGTGGACGTAGGGAATGTGGTGAATCCCGGTGGCAGTTCGGGCAATAACGGTTCGAATGGCGAATCTGGCAATGGCAATGCTTTGCTCGTGATCGAGCGTTTGGATCCTATCTACGCCGATTTCACTATCTCCCAAAACAACCTTGTTGAGGTGCAGCAACAGATGCAAGCCGGCCGGCTGAGAGCGGAAGTGCGGCTGCCCGATACTGCCGGTGAACCGGTTGTCGGCCAACTCACATTTCTAAACAATGCGGTAGGAACAACAACCGGCACCGTAAACCTGCGCGCCACGATTCCAAATGCGGGACATACTTTTTGGCCGGGCCGTTTTGTAAATATTCGTCTGGTCTTGAATACAATTCATCAAGCGGTTCTGGTGCCATCTTCGGCTCCACAAATGTCAGCCAATGGATCGTTTGTTTACGTCGTCAAGCAAGACTCCACCGCCGAGCAGCGACCGGTGACGCTGGGACAACGTCAGGGAGATCTGATCGTCGTTGAAAGCGGCGTACAAGCGGGGGAGACTGTTGTCACTACCGGCCAGTTAGGTGTGACACCGGGCGGCAAGGTGCGCGTTGAGCAACCCGCGGGTTCATCCGCGACAGGCAACGGCGCGAAGTAATTGGCCGCGGATTAACAGGGATTCCGCGAATCTGAAAAACTATTAAACGCTTTCGTTTCATATTCGATCTGATCCGCGTCTATCCGCGCAAACCCGCGGCTGACGTGAACGTATCATGAACTTATCCGAACCCTTCATTCGGCGACCGGTGATGACCGCGGTGCTGACGCTGTCAGTAATCCTGTTTGGCGTACTGAGCTACTTCCAATTACCGGTGAACGATCTGCCTCCGGTCGATTATCCGGTCATCCAGGTGTCGGTCGGCTATCCGGGGGCCAGCCCGGATACGATTGCCAACAATATCGCCACGCCGCTCGAGCGCCAGTTCATGCAGATCAACGGACTCGAGGTGGTAACGTCCTCGAGTAGTCAGGGCTTTGCCACCTTCACGCTCCAGTTCGCGCTCGAAAAAAACATCGATGCCGCCGCCACCGATGTACAGACGGCCATCTCGCAGGCCATCGGTAGTCTGCCCGCCGACTTGCCATCGCCGCCGACGTATTCGAAAACGAATCCCAACGATCAGGCGATCATGTACATCGCCATGACCAGCGACTCGGTTACTACGGGGCAGCTTTACGATTATGCGAGCACGCAGGTGGGCCAGCGCCTTAGCATCCTCCCCGGCGTGTCGCGCGTGGACGTCTTTGGCACGAAGTCGGCTATTCGCATTAAGGCCGACCCGGCGGCGATGTGGGCGCGAGGTATTTCAATTGACGATCTGAGCGCGGCGATCAAGAGCGGAACCAGCTACACCGGAGCGGGTCAACTGGATAGCAGCAGCGGCACAGCGATCCTGCGGCCGCAGGGTCAACTTGAAAGCGCCGAACAATACAGCAACTTGATCGTTGGCGGCACCGGCGACGCGCCTGTCTATTTGCGCGACGTGGCTGCAGTGAAAGATTCGGTTCAGGACGAGCGCGTTAACATGCGGTTCTGGGTGCGAGGCTACGAGGTGCCGTCGGCCACCGTAATCGTAGCGGTCAATCGTCGAGCGGGGGCCAACGCAGTTGAGGTCTCCGAAAGCATTCGGCAAGTTTTGCCGCAGGTTGGTTCGCAATTGCCCGGCTCGATTCGCATTACGCCAATCTATGATCGCTCGCTGAGCATTGTTCACTCAGTCACGGACGTGAAAACCACGCTGATCATCGCCTTTGTGTTGGTGGTGATCGTCATCTTTGCTTTTCTCGGGCGAGCCACTGACACACTTATTCCCACAGTCGCGCTGCCTTTGTCTCTGCTCATCACCTTCATGGCGATGAACGCGCTGGGCTACAGTCTCGACAACCTATCGCTGATGGCGCTGACTCTGGCAATCGGATTTCTGGTTGACGACGCGATTGTCTTTCTGGAAAACACCGTCCGCCGAATGGAACGCGGCGAACAACCGTTTGAAGCGGCCATCAACAGCGCTAAAGAGATCAGCTTCACGATCATGTCGATGACCATCTCGTTGGCGGCCGTTTTTATTCCGCTGGTGTTCATGTCCGGCCTGGTCGGACGAATCTTCCGGGAGTTTGCGATAACCATCGTGATTGCCATCTTCGCTTCCGGTTTGGTGTCGCTTACGCTAACGCCGCTGATGTGCGCCCGACTGCTGAAGTCGCGCGGCGAAGGTACGAAAAAAACCTGGATGGAACGCGTGATTGGCGGCATCGAGAGACGTGTTCTGGCCCTGTATGGCGCATCGCTTTGGTGGTTCCTTAGACATCGATGGGTCTCTCCGGTGATTTGGCTTGTTTGCCTCGCCGGCACGATCGTGCTCTTCATTCTCATCCCCAAGGCGTTTTTGCCACCGGGCGATAGCAGTGTCATCTTTGGCGCCTTTATCGCACGCGAAGGTTCGTCGCCGGCGCAAATGCGAGAATTCCAGAATCGTGTCGATGAAACGCTCCACCAGGATCCAAATGTCATCACCGACTTCACTATGACGGGTGCCACCGGATTTCTGGCCTCGAATCAAGGCATTATGTTTACCTTCATCAAACCACCCGAGCAGCGGCAGCCAATCCAGGAAGTCACTGCGGAGATGATGGGTAAGCTCAACTCGATTCCGGGAGTGTTCACCTTTCTGCGTCCGTTTCCGGTTTTGGAGATCAGCACGGGAGTAACCAGTCAGCAACAGGGGCAGTACGCCTTTGCCGTGTCAGGCGCGAATCCGGCGCAGGTTTATGAAGTCAGTCAGAAACTGCTGGGTAAACTCATGGAGTATCCGGGCTTTCTCACCGTTTCTTCAGACTTTTATAACAACACTCCGAATATCAATATCGATCTTCGCCGCGATCAAGCTAAGACTTACGGGGTGTCCGAGGCCAGGATTCTGACACTGCTGCGCAACGCCTATTCGCAGAACTATCTGTACCTTATCAAGAAACCGGAGGACCAGTACCAGGTCATACTGGAAATCGAAGACGCCGCGCGCGCAAATCCGGAAGACATCGGGAAACTCTACATAAGATCCGACGACGGACAACGATTGATCCCGCTGGGCGAATTGGTTAGCTGGAAAACAACGCTCGGTCCGCAGACAGTGAATCACTTGAACCAGTTTACGAGTGTGACCCTCTTCTTTAATTTGAAACCGGGAGTGGCGCTCGGCGACGCTACGAATCACATCAACAAAGCGGCGGCGGAAATTATCCCACCCGGCGTCCGCGGCGAACTCCAGGGCGAGGCGCAGACTTTCGCAAATACCGTCACCAGCCTGACTCTGCTCATGGGCCTGGCAGTCTTCGTCATGTATGTGATCCTGGCAATCCTCTACGAAAGCTACGTACACCCGCTCACGGTGCTATCGACGCTTCCTACGGCGCTGGTCGGCGGATTGTTGACACTGCTTTTGTTTGGGCAGGAGGCGTCGCTCTACGCTTTCGTGGGTATGTTCATGCTGATGGGAATCGTGAAGAAGAATGGGATCATGATCGTCGACTTCGCGCGTCAACGCGTTGATGCCGGCGAAGCGGCGGAACAGGCGATTCACGACGCAAGTATGGATCGCTTTCGCCCTATCCTGATGACTACGCTGGCCGCTGTCTTCGGTGCGCTGCCGATTGCGCTTGGGTTCGGCGCCGATGGAGCTTCACGCCGCCCGCTTGGGTTGGTAGTGGTTGGTGGCCTGGTGATTTCTCAATTCATAACGCTCTACATCACGCCGGTGATTTATCTTTATCTGGAACGGTTTCAGGAAAACGTGCTGGACCGCACTGCATTCTTCGGCTCGCGTAAATCACTGCAACCCACGAGTGCCGACACCGCCGCTGAGCCCGAACGAGTACCATCCGATCTGGCCACGGAAAACTAACCTCTCCCACCGCTTCGATCCCAAGTCTTCAGCTGTCGAAATTGACCGTGTGCGCGGGTTCGTAATCAGCCGCGGATTAACGCAGATGAGCGCGAATCAAAGGAAACAATAGTAAGAAAAATAACTGGGCATCTTATCGTTTCGATCTTTCCTTATCCGCGTGAATTCGCGTTAATCCGCGGCTAATACACTTAAATGAAGTCCAACGCGCAGCGATAGTCAAAAAAAGCTTCCTTGTTGTTATTGTTTCGCCGGGATATGTCGCCATTAGAATTCCGTAAGCGGCTCTCAGAGCGGTTGAAGCGCTCTGGACCCTGGGATGTGAACCTATTGTTTGGGGGTCTTGCTGTAAGCTGAATTGTTGGTAAGGATTGAGAAAAGAGTTCGAGCGTACCGCCATAGCAGGGAGTCTAATCGTCGGCGTCCCGTTGTGACAAAAATTCAGAGTACCGAAGGACTTCTGTACAAACTACACTTGGAACGTGTAGCCGGGATCCAGGTGTTGGTGGCCGACCAGAATTTCATGAATATTGTAAGGGTGAGTGGGATTGCCGGAAAATTTATTTCGAAGTACCTGGAATACATGCTCGAGGCCGGCAGCGTCATCAATGTCGATGTCTGCAACACAATCATCACCGTTCATGAAGAAGGTCAGCTGTAAATTTCCATAATGGTCCCGTGTCTTGAAGCTTCCGGCTGGTGAAAAACCCTGGGGCGGATGGTGCAAGCTCTGATCAGCCTTATGGAAAAGGTCTTCAGCGACACTATTTTTCGTTTCCTCGCGTAAATCCTTCGGCACCACGCAAAAGAACCGATCGCCCCTCAGTTCATTCAGCTTTTGAATATAAGAAAGAACTGTCCTGCCGTTCGATAGGGGAGTAGCACCAGTCTTCACTGCAATATTCAGCAAACCTGCTTTACGAATATCGTCGAGCGAATCGTAAAGGTCCTTGCCCTTCTTGCCTTCAAAGGAAAGAACTTTATCGCTGTTCTCCAACAACGTTCGCAGATCCTCAGAAATAGGTTTCGACGCGAAGGCTGGAAAATTAACTTTCTTTACCTTTCCAGGGTCAATGGGAAATGTTTGCGACAAGCGAGTGATGCCGCTTGCCTTCATATTGATGAACTGACTTACATACTGATAGGAAGGGGGATCGATTTCTATTCTATACAAACCCTGGGGAGCGCCTCGTAGCCCTGTAATTTCAACCTTACTTGTGACATTGACGCTCGCTTTTACAATTTCGCTCAGGACTTGATGACGAAGAATAATGTCGACTTTTTCCCCCAGCAATTTTCCGTAAACATTGAGCAATTCAAGTTGTAGTCTTACTTCGGCTGCCATATCAGTTTTCTCCTGTCCTCTTCAAAGTTTAGCGGCTCTCATTAACGATCGACTCGACGATGCGTTCGCTAAGAGCTGCGATTGTTTTGGACGGGTTGTGTCCAACCGGCGCAGGCATAATCGAACCATCCGCCACGTAAAGGTTCCGGTAAGCGAAAGTCTCGCCGAAGTGGTTCACTACGCCGTCTGCCGGTGTCGATCCAATTGGGCAGCCACCAAGTGGGTGCGGAGTAATGGCTGCGTCTGGCAACTGCAGAATGATTCGGCCGCCGGTCTTCTGGGCCAACGTCCGGTGCACCTCCTGGATACCATCGAGTACTTTCCTGGCGCCGCTTCGACTCCATGACAGACGCAGTTTGTAATCGCCGAACCAACCAAAAAATTCTTTCTCGACCTTGAATTTTCCCACCGGCTCATCGCGTCCCTGCGCGAACCAGGGCATGAGCGTTTCGAATGGCTCCTGATTGAGTCCTTTGTAAAGAGCTTTCAGAGCCTCGGCAAACTTCTGTGCGGCGCCGCTTGGATTTTTCAGGTTTTCCTTAAACTCGAACAGCAAATCGGGCACGCCGCCATCCTCAATCATAAAACGGCTGCCCTTGTAGTGGTTGTCGCCAAAGAAGCGAATGCCGGCGGTGATCGTAGGCCCGCGCGAAGGATAGACCTTGCGTCCCGGGTGAAAAGCCGGGCTTAGGTAGTTCGCGTTAGTACACCACTTGGCGCCAAGCATCTTCCCCAGATTCGGTAGGGACTTGTACTGTTTCTGGCAGCGCAACAGCAGTTCGGTCTATCCGATTGAGCCTCCTGAAACTACAACGATGCGTGCCGTCACCGAACCGGCGTTGAGCGCGCCCTGCGCGATGCGGTCAAAGCGCACGCGATAACCTTCAGCGATTGGCTCGATGACGCGGACGATGTGCAGCGGACGGACTTCCGCTCCGTGCTTCTCCGCGCGCGGGATGTAATTCAGTGCGAGCGTGTTGCGCGCTTCCACCGGACATCCAAGTTCGCATTGACCGAGATGAACGCAAAAGCCCTGGTCAACGCCATCGGCATTCGGCTTCATGACACTGTCCTGAGGCCGCGGTTCCTGCGACGCGTCATAGGCGTAGTTCTCGTCGAACTTTATGCCCAGATCGAGTTCGTCATACTGTGCTCCGAAGCCGGCGAGTAGTGCGGCCTCGCGCAGCAACTTTGTCCGGTTGGAGAATTGGTTGGAGGGAATTCTCCGTGGATGGAGCACGTCGCTCACCCTCTGGTAGTAAGGTTCCAGAACCTGAAAATTGATCTCGGGAGGCCAGCCAGCGCGGAAGAAATCCTCGAGCGCGTCGATGACAACGTTCGCGAAGTGTAGCGAACCGCCGCCTACGCCAGCTCCCGCCACGGTGCTGATGTTTCCATGATTCCGGATGTCGAGCCAGCCATTCGTGCGCTCGGGATGGGCCTCATCCCAGAGCCAATTGCTGCGGGTCACGCTGGGATACTCAAGCCGGTGCCAACGCCGGCCACGCTCCAACACGAGCACCCGATAGCCTGCTTCGGCAAGCCTGAGAGCAGCCACTGCTCCGCCAAAGCCACTGCCGATTACGACTGCGTCGAAATCTGTTGCCACGGTGACCTACCTCCTGCTGCGATTGCGCGACGACGTGCTCACCGAGAAACTGAGCGTCGTGAACCCGCGCGTTTGTTTGAGGCTGGATTGCGAGTGTGCAGGGAAGCAGAGGCTCGTGAGAATTCAGCCTGCTTGAAGAAAGCGTGCGGACGATATTCCGCCTGCTTCCGAAAGTCAATATATTTTAAGCAATCGCAAGTGCCTGCTGGTAAGAGTGCATGGACGGGAGTGCGGGCGTACCGGCCCGCGACCAGCACGAACCGGGCGGCTTTGATCCGAGTCTGCGGAGAGACGATCTCGGATCGTGTAAGACGTCTATGACTTCAATAAACAGAAACGCTTAATGGCGAGCTGACTTTTGCTTCGTTTCACTGACTGTATTGTGCTCTGCAGCTCGTCGCAGGATAGCCTGATCGCGTTGCCAGCGCTCTTGCTCAAGCTGATTAAGTTCTGTCTGATTGCTAAGGGGATCCTTTCCAATGTACTCGATGGCAGTCCCCTGCTCCGGCAAGTGAACCTCATTCAAAGCCTTTGTCGCGAGATTTTTCTTCATACCGCGATGTTCGTAATGAGCTTGATGCGATAACGCATCCACCTTATTAATTATATCCATGATCGCTGTCGATATTTCGACAGGCAAACTGCTGGCATTCAGATGTCGAAACGCCGGAATAATGTCTGGATCTCCACTCGCAGCTAGAAGTCTAATTAGCGTCAGTCGCAACTCGAGGCTCGGATGGTTTTGGATGACCTTGACCAGTGGTTGAACCTCACCCGCTTTGGCCACAAGGAAAAGAAAGGAAAATGCACTATAAGAGTTTTCGGGGTTATCGCCCATCAGGTCTTCAATAGCTTCGTCCAGCAAGCCGGAGCCCGCGAGCGCGGCTCCGATATTTCGTCGTTCTGCAGAGGAACCTTCCCGTAAAGCAATATTGAAGAACGAAGCCGCCCGCTCCGGTTCGAGTTCGTAAAGCAAGCGAACGGCTTGATGCCGGGTCTGCGGAGACGGATCGTCTAAGGCGTCGACAACTTCATCAAATGAATAAACAGGAACGCTTAATGGCGGGTTCACTGTTGGCTCGTTTCGCCGGCCTGCCTCGTGTTCTGCAGCTCGTCGCAGGGTAGCCTGATCGCGTTGCCAGCGCTCTCGCTCAAGCTGATTAGGTTCTGTTTGATTGCTAAAGGGACCCTTTCCAATCTTGATGGCAGATCTCCCTTGCTCCTGCAGGTGAACATCCTTCAGAGCCTTTGTCGCGAGATTTTTCTTCATACCGCAATCTTCGTAATGAGCTCGATGCGGTCGCCGCGCGTGCTACCGGTTTCCCAGCCGAGGCGCAGAGTTGCTCTCATTCCCACGAGCCCAGAACTTCTGGGTTCACAGTTGCATCTTCAAGACGATCCAAGGGGCCGACAGTCAAATCGTTGGATAGAGACTCGCCAGCATTAAAACTCTCGCCTCGATTCGCCGCTGCTGATGCGGCCAAGGCTAAAGGCGCGGGAGATGACCATTCTGACGTCGCCTGACTTGAAAGATCCTGGGACTCGACGGTACTCGGTTTTTGAAGCAAGTTGAATTTCGTGATGATTAAGCGGCTTACGCTCAAGCCGAGGCTGCTATCGAGCTCACATAGTTGTTCCGCAATGATCCTTTGTGAAACTCTCTCGAACGCGCAACTAAGCTCTTTGCCAGCCGAAGCCGGCCCATCGGCTAAAACTAATTCGAAGTCGCGTCCTGCAACAATCCGGCTGCGAGCATGATTTAAGAGGAGTAACTGAGCTTGATTATGAATCCTCCCGGTAGCAACCACCACGAGATGCGACGCTTCCGTCTCAATCTCCAAATCGATGGCCCAACGGGAGAAGGCCGGAGTCAGATCTCCATCTCGGGCTACGATTAGAAAAGGTTCGCCGCAAATATTAGCCATCATCTGGCCATGTCCGTCACTTTCGGATGGGCCCACGGCAATCTCGCTTTCGGGAACACCCAGCTCGCGCAAAAGGAAATGCAACCGATTGAGAAGCCATGAGCCATCTTCAAGAAGTGATGACGCCAGTGGAGTTGGCGCAAATACTTCTTCTACCCTCTCGTCCGAGACCGGTGCACCGCACTCGCTGCACGTTGCATCGCTGACCGTTACCACGGCAAGTGCGTGAGCATTCGGTAATCTAAAAAGGGCATGTCCTGTCTTTCGACAACTAACCTGCACTTCTCGCTCGACCAAACCCACGTCTTCAAGTCGCTTTATCGAGAAGTCATATGACTCGGTTGTATCCTCAGTCAAAAGCTTCGCAGCATAACCTTCCTGATGGGCTTCTCTGGCCCCGCGCAAGAAGATCCGCGCATTTTCATCCTCGAGGTTTGAGGCAGCAACAATGCGCCGACTCATCGTGTCTTTTCGCAAACTTGTGTACAGGGAATCAGTGTCCTGATTAGCGACAAAGCGCTTAAAGCCCTCGGGTATGCTTGGTTTGCCGTGCACCCATTGCGGAAAATCTTCTTCAGTGAACGCACCGCTGCCTTGCGTTTGTTTCCGGGCTAGAAGCAATTCGCGAACATCTCGGCAGAAGGAATCGAGTTTTCTGAAAGGCTGTGAGGTGCCAGTTTCATAAACGATTCCCGCTCGAACAGTAGGACTGCCTGGCTTGTTTTGGAAAATAAGAAATAGAACATGATCTGTGAGACAGAATAGATCACCCTTAATATAAGGCTCGCGGTTTTCAGTCTCGCCCCAGAGGGCAATCGCGGTTTCGGCTTCCCTGATTTGCTCCGAGCCGAGCAGCACTTGATCGAAGCAATTAAGTCTTACATGACGGATCAGCGGAGTTAAGTTCTTATCCTGTAGTTCTTCAAGTAATTGAAGACGACCTTTTCCATCTACATCGTGACTAAGATTTTTGCTCTCTACGAATAACATGGGCAGTTCTACCTACCTTTCAGTCTCGCATCGCAGAGTATTTAATTCGGCGGCGTGACATTAATTCGCACTGTCTCTTGTCCCGTCGTCTTCGATGAATAACGGCGCTGCCGAGCGATTCTCAAGGCCAGCGCTTCGTAATTATCCATCCCCGCTTTATGACCGGCGATTGAGGCTTTCAATACGCGACCATTCTCAATCTGCATAACTACATTTATCGATTGCGCCTCAGACGAGGCGTTGTCTTTTTTCTCTCTCACATTGTAAACGACCTTATTCCGTACCTTCACAGCATGGGTGGCCTGAGCAGGCGGGGTGTTTTCGTCTGCCCTAAGCGCCGTAGTGCCGGTCTCGTCCGCTGTAGTTTGCTCGACATCCGGGGCCGGCCCTTTTCCCCTCGAGGCTGCGGTTGAGATTTTTGAGTTCTTCCGTGGTTGACTCTGAAGAACGCTTGCGAATGGCTCGGCAGCGTTTTGAAGCGCCGGCGAAGCCTTGCTATCGGAGGATTCCGTCTTCGCTCTAATACTCAACCCGCTGGTAACCGCAATGACAGTAGAGAGACCGGCCAGCAGCAGCGCCGAGGCGGCTATCATTAGGACTGTTCGGTTAGTTGGCGAACGCCGTTCCAGGAGCGGTGAGGCAAGCATCGCCAAATTGGCTCCCGTAGGATCAATAGACGTCGACGCTGGTAGAGCTAACGGTTGGACGCCTTCTACCGTTGCCACGCCTTCTATCTGGACGGCACTCTCATCCCAGCATCCCAGCAATTCTGAGACAACTCTTTGCAACGAGTTCTCGATGGATCTGCGGGAGGGAGCGATAAGGGGATTGAAGTTAAAAGCCGACGGTGGTTGGGATCGAGCCACACAGATTGCTTGCAACCCCGTGAGATTGTCTATTTGCGCATCAACCAACTCGCCTTCCTGAAAGAAAAGGGTAGCGGGACCCTTTGGATACTCCACTAGCAGGCGCCCTGTTTTTCGCTGATGGCGCAGGATACCAACAAGATCTGAAAGAGGATAATCACTGAGGTGACCCGTCAATACAACGAAACGGCCATTCTCCATGTTACTACTCCTTACGTTTCAATCCCGCGCGGACTGAGTGAACGCGTTTGGGTTCACTTGCACTTTGTTTTAAAGCGCTTGCCACGCTCCCAAGCAATTCAGGTTGGGTTACTACCGGCAACGCGAAGATGGGCCACAGGGAAAGTTAAATTCCGGAAAAGCCTGCGCAAGCTGCTTGGCCAGATTGGCGTCGAGGGTCTGTAGAATCCTGAATTGAGCAATCACCGCATCGGTTTTCCCAAGTTCCTGGTATGACAACGCTAGTCCGTAATGCGCTTTAGCCATGTCTGGGCGCAGGACCGTCGCCTGCTTAAAGGCATCTGCCGCATCTTTATGGCGACTGAGGCGAAAGTTAGCCAGTCCGAGCCCGTATTGCGCCTCGGCGCTGGTGGGTTCCAACCGAACCGAATTCTTAAAGGCCTTAGCGGCATCCTTGTTCTTGTCGAGTTTCAGATATACCAGACCAAGGCTCAGGTGAACTTCGGCAGAATCTGGTTGCAACTCAATTGATTTGAGGTAAGCCGTCAGTGCCCCCTTTAGATCGCCTTCTTCGAACCTGCTTCTGCCTTCTTTAAAGTAATCCAATCCTTTCGTACTAGCGGCATTTTCCCTCGCTGGTCCGCTACTGGAGGCGACATCCTCGCCTTTCGGCCCTTCACTTGACGCGCCAGTGGCTCTCGCCGATGGAGATGTCAGTAGCCTCTGCACCGTTGAGCGGTTCGGTGAGTCGCTATCACTTACCATTGGCGCTGGAGTCTCGCCTGGTTTCTCCGGATTGGTGGACTCGGGCGCTGGGTTTGCACTCAAAATGCTGGAGACCGGGGTTTGGTTGTTGTCGGAAGCTGACGGAGACGACTTTTCTGTTGCTATTGGCTTGGTAGGCTCGAGCCCCGAATGAGGATTAAGGTTTGAATCACTCCGTCTTTCGCTGACGTTGCGCGCAGAGTCAAACTTCTTTTCGACTTCCACCGGTTTAGTAAGCTCGAGTGGCGCGTTTGACTCTTTCAATTCACTCAGGACCCGTGTCTCCGGCAGCTTCTTGGTAGGTACAGGATCAACGATTTTCGCAATGTTTTCATCAAAATAGTAGGTGAGCGTGCGGTAGGTAACCTCGATCGGTTCACGTTTCAGCTTACCACCTTCGAAAACCAGAAGGTTGGTTACCATCTTCGTCCAGTTGCCAAAGTTATCAAATTCGTAGTCGTAAGCTTCCTTGCTAAGGATCGTACCGTCCTCATCTTTCAACGTCATTTCGACCATGTTGCCCTTGTCATCGTATTTATACTCTTCCTTGCCCACAAGAGCATTCTTGAGCGGATAAGAAACATTATCGACCCTATCTCCCCTGGGATTATAAGTCGTGATTTCTAATAGCTGCCGCGATCCCTCTACCAGGGTTTCTCCATGAACCTCCAATTTCGCAGACTCCGTCCTCACTCTTCGCACGGATCCGGTTAGCCCGTCTTGCGCTTTTGTACTGTCGAGTATTGTTACGGCTGTCGGTTGGCTCGTTGTGACGATGTTCTGCGCGTGAATGGATGAGGAAAGTATCAAAACACAGGTCACTCCCAGAATGCCTACCGTGAGTTTCGTAGAATCAAAAAACATTGCGCGATCTCCAGCTTTTTACTTCGAATTAGCGACTGCAGCGCCCAGGCCGGGGAAACAACAACTAAGCGCGATAGCAGGTTTGAAAGATACCCGTCTGATCCCATCCACGGCCAAAAGCAAATCGCAGAGTCTATGCCGATCACCGCGTGATCGGCGCCCAAGACCCGGCTAAGCCTATATCTTGTACAAACCGACGCGCAGCATACAATAAGAGGTTACGGATTGCTAGTAAAAGTTATACAAATGCTTAAGACCCGTACCGTCGAGGATAGAAAGAGCACTCCTCAATCACGGACTTGACGTGGCGGAGAGGCAGGAGACTTTGGATCTGACCGCGCTTAAAGACTTTGGAAATCTCTCTTAATCCCAGAATCCAATCGCTGGCCTCGGGCGCGCCGTGGACCAGCCATGACAGTCAAAAAACCGTAAGTTACAAAAGCATCTCTTGCTCGACTTCGTTCGTCAGCGCTTCGACCTGTAGCGCCGAACTAGCCATCGCCTGACCACCTTGATAAGAGGCTCAGAGGCGATTTGCAGCTTCCGAATGACTGCGTGATACACTCATTGCGCCACACGTTTTTGACGAGATTTGGTGAAGCCGGCGCAGTTGCGTTCACAATTAAGAAGGTCGCGGGGCATAGC
>DATLBQ010000031.1:0-11517 GCA_035526805.1 Pyrinomonadaceae bacterium | reverse complement strand
GAGTCATCACGGCCGTGTTTTGGTCTAAAAAGCGTACCGTGTACTCATCAGCAACATAGGTCGCGTTTGTGATGTTAGGGGCGTTCGTCTTAGCCTCAGCAATATTCTGCGCTTTAGTTGCGACTCCGGTTGGGCTGTTGCCGATGAAGTCATCGGCCAGGATGCTTTCGAGTACTGCAGTATCGCCCTTCAATCCCGCGTCTCCCCAGGACTTATCCAAGCTAATCAACTCTTGTTCAGCGCTCGCGGTTGTGGCTACTTTCTCGCCTACTGGTTTGCTTTGATCGGGCGCCGGTTTGGCTTGATCCGCCGGTTTCGCTTGATCGGCTACTGGTTTCGCTTCGGTCACCGGTATGGCTTGATCGGGTACCGGCTTGGTTTGATCGGGCACCGGTTTGGGATCTGGCTTCGGCTTCGCAGGCGTTTGACCGAGAGCAATAGACAAAGCAGCAATGGTTAGTACCAGGACTCCAAGTATTTTTTTCATGTAGAAGCTCCTTTTGGTTAGAGATTGGGGCGCTCAGGACTGAATAAGAGCTTCAGGGTGAGCCGTCGTGTCGGGGGCTATCCTTCTGTGTTTGAGCGCACACTATCACAAGCCGTGGCATTCGGCAACAATGCGCAGTCAGCAGTCAGCAGTCAGCAGTCAGCAGTAAGCGGTAAGCAGTAAGCAGTCAGCAATCAGCCACACGACGGGACATTGAGTTGGTACGAACCTTTTAGTGGGACCGCGGGCGCCCTCGCGCGCATTGACCGCAGTGTTACAAACTCATTCTTGCTGACTGCTGACTGCTGACTGACTGCTTACTGCTTACTGCTCACCGCTTACTGCTTACCGCTTACTGCTTACTGCTCACTGCTTACTGCTGACTGCTAACCGCCTATACTTCACCTCTTGAAACAATCACGACGCATCGCTCTTGTCTTCATTCTCTCAGCGGCGCTGACAGCCGCTGTCGCACTTATCCTCAAATATCATTGCCCCGCATCCGGTATTGCGTTCACCACAGAGCGACGCGAACTGCATCGCTTGAAAAATCGTACTGCCATTCCACAACCCGCGGATTTTGCTACTGCCGTGACACTAACGAAGATGTTGCAACCCGGCGACGACCGTGAACGTTGGTCCGCGACTCGCGCGGCCAGGGTGGAAGGTTACGTCGTCTCCATTGCCAACGGTCCCATCGAGTTAACCAACTGCCATGTGCCCTGCAGCCGCGACATCCATATTCATATCGGATTGCGACCGGATGCGCCGCCTCGTGAGCAGGTAGTGTTGGAGATAACTCCAAGAATGCAGGAGTGGGCCAGACGCCAGGGCCGCGATTGGTCCGAAGAAACACTGAGAGGCGAATTGCTCGGCCACTAGTGTTCGTTCGAGGGTTGGCTCCTTTACGACTCACATCACGCCGACGAATCGGAAAACAACGCCCCCGGCCGCATCGACAACTGGCGGGCCACCGCCTGGGAAATCCATCCCATAACCAACTTTGAAATCAGACGAGTCAAATAAGTATTATTGACCATTTGCGCTCATCGCTCACCACCGCTCATTTCAAAACAGATAGTGCCACCAACCTCCGAAATACGAGTAATTCAGACATTCCTGTCTGTCTCTCTCGTCTTTCTTTAGAGCGCGTTCTCCGGAGCGCGCTCTTGGATCGCCAACTAGATCCAACTCTGTGAACCGAACCACACAGCGTGTCGAATTCCGCAGTCGATGCGTAAACTCGCGCATCTCAGCGGCAAGAACATCGACCAAGCTTGATATTTCTTTGCGGCACGTCTCTTGCCGTTATATCATTAAACCAAAGTTACTCCTCTTTTCTTCGCCATCCCGGAGAATTGATTATGAAGAATCACAAAGTAGCTGTCGGAGGCACCGTCAGTTTTCTATT
Organism: Pyrinomonadaceae bacterium; assembly: GCA_035526805.1. GTDB lineage: Bacteria > Acidobacteriota > Blastocatellia > Pyrinomonadales > Pyrinomonadaceae > PSRF01. The sequence goes on along the minus strand of DATLBQ010000031.1, from coordinate 9,619 downwards.
TTGCTTCCTGCTGTTCTGCCTTGTTCGGCCAGCAGGAACAACAACGAAGTCAAATCCACAGTCACCGCCGAATCCAAGCGCAGCAGCTCCGAGCACTGACGTTCCCGAACATATTTTTTATGGGCAGGTATTCAGCCTGTTAAGCAAACTCAAGAACAAAGACGATTACCGTCGAGAAGCGAGACTGACCGAAGCGGAAACAAGCCTTCTTGAGCAAATAGCGGCGGATTGTGAGCGAGAGACTGCCGCGATTGATGCATCCGCGGAGACGGTTATCAAAGCGTTCAGGCAGCAATTAGGCACTAAATTGGAAAAGCGGCCTCAACCTGTTCCCGCAGAGCTTATCAAATTGCAAGCAAAACGAGATGCGGTCATCCTTCGTAATCGCGATCAGTTGCGAAAGGTTCTTGGCGAAGGCGCGTTCAGTCGTTTCACGACAGCGGGAAGAAGCATCGTGCACATCACCGTGACTTCAGTTAAGTAACTACTTCCTCAAGGGACCCGCCATGAGAAAAAATACTCCCCCAGTCGTAATTCTTTACGCGTTCGTAGTCCTCTTAATCTGTGAGGGAAGCGCACGCGCGCAGAATGTATATATTGTCGTTAGCTCTTCAATTACCTTTGACGCGAACACGAAGCGCGTGAACGGAGTCTCGCAAACGTCAATGGATTATCGAACGACCGCCTATTACATCGCCCGCACAAAGGGCTACATCTATACCCAAAATCCGGGGTCACCGATCACCAGTTCCGATGTTCAGGGCGGCATCGGACAATCAGTAGTATCAACACAAACTCAAGCTGCCACTTCGCCATATACTACTTACAATCTGAAAACAGAACACTATCTGCTTCCGCCTTGCGGAATTTCGAATTGTTGGTATCGCAATGATTACTTCAATTACTACTATTCGAGTCCATGGACGTCGTGGATGCCTAGCGAGTTTGGCGGCAACCAAACAATCTATGGATGCAATCCATATCCATATCAAACCTGCTATCCTAATCTTGTATATGACTGGATTTGGATGGGCAACACTAACGCATCGGTTCGCAGCCCGATCGTCATTAACATAACCAACTACAAGGTCACGAATTCTCAGGGCACGCGTTACATTTTGAATGGCACGACTCAAAATGCTCTGCTTGCCGCTGAGGTATTCCTGGAAACTCAAGTGGATCCAGGTAGTCAAGGGGGCGGCGTCTATTCATGGATTTATGAAGGCAATCCCACAATTACCGGCGGCAGCAATCAATCATCCATACATTTTAGGTGGAAGCAAACCGGGACCTACAGGGTCACTGTTAACTATACGAAGGATGGGTCTACGAGCACGGCAAACTTCCTCGTAAACGTCATTGTGCCGACCTTAAATTTCTTCACGGCCAACGCTGAACCCGAGCAAGTTTCGCGGAATATGCGCTGCAGCACAACTGACGGTCTTTCCGATTATTATGCAGCAGTGTCGATGGGATGCTACCGAGGCACTCAATTTCCCTTAAGCGGAATCGTGTTTCGCGCGGAGGCGCAGATACCAACTGTTACCTACTTGACTGAGCCTGGTGAGGCTGGGATAAAGATCAAACAATACGTCAGGACCTTCCGTAAGCGAGTCAACGATCTGGAGAAGAACGGAACCTTTGAATGTGACGGCCATCGAGATTCGTCAGGTAACCTGGCCATAGTCTGGCAGGTCGATGGTCAGGAAGACATATCTCCGTTTCTCGGTTACCCTCCAAAATTTTATAGCAATACAATATCCAGAACCGCTGTGGACGGACCGGGAAGCTACCTTGATGGCACTAGAGCAAACGGCACTGTGTTCATGCACGACGCCTCCTTTACAGAAGAATCCTTTGAGACTTATGTGGACTATTTTGTCGGGGCTGATCCGTATGATCCTTTGTTCACTGTGCCGCTCAAGCTCCCGAGCGAGACTACCTACAAATACAGCAAAATAAGCTGGAGCCGGAACCTGCAGACGGTATTTGATCCGTCAGTGCCAATCCTGAAATACAGGCTCCAATGGAGCAATAGCACCGTCGGTAATGTTCCGGTGACCGGAACCAACGTTCTTCCGCCGTTCCAGGGAAATGGAACCTCGCTGACAAATCAGGTTTTGCCATGCGTGGGTGCGCCCGCCAGTTCCAACAAAATTGATGGCGCCAGATGTTTTGTCAAACAACTTTACTGGGATTTCTTAAACCGCGCTCCGGACCAGGCCGGTTGGGACTATTGGTTGGGACAAATTACGCAATGCGCCTTTGACGCAAGCTGCATCGGTTGGTATCGGACCCAGGTCGCAAAAGCATTCTTCTTGTCTGGTGAGTTCATTCAGACCGATCCGAATATGGCAAATCCACCAGGATCACCTGGATTCAATCCAGCGGTTTATAACCGTGCTTTTGTCAGACACTGCTACGTCAATTTCTTAAGAAGGGAGCCGGATCAAGGCGGCTGGGATTATTGGACCTGGGTGCTCAGTCAAGACGGCGACTATAATCATACGATTACGGCTTTCATTGTTTCGGGTGAATATCGTAACCGTAACGATTTTCACGCGTGCCCTTAAGGTGAAGGTACAAGCGAAATGAAACCTATACTAATTCTGTTTCTAATATTTGGCGCCGCTTCGGTCGTCCTCGGTCAGCAACCAACAGACCAAAAAACTATCCGGTATGTCGTTTCGGATCCGGAAGTAATAAAACTTGAGGTTCTCCCCCGCAGGCTTAACGCGGGTGAGGAGAGCTCCGTTTTGGCACAACCCTATACCCATGGCGACAAATTGTATTTTCGACTCCGAATGACAAACATCTCGCTTCTTCCTGCTGAAATCCCCATCGATGATCCGTATTCGCAGAACCGCCTGCTTTTGTACAAGGATGGAGACCTCGTCGCGTATCGTAAGGAGATAGACGAACTTTTGAAAGCCAGAGATAAAGAACCCTCCGAACACGTGATGGGGTGGCGCGCGCAACTGGGACCCAACGAATCAAGAGTTATCGATCGTTTTAATCTAAATGATTGGTATGACGACTTAGGTCCCGGCCACTATCAGTTATCTGTCAGACATCGTTTCCAAATTGGGCAAGAGTGGTATGAATCGGCTTCTATCACATTTGAGATTGTGCCAAAGAAGCACGCGAAAGAAAGGGGACAAGAATGAAACACTATCTCCTATGTATAGCTATTTTGCTGGCATGTCCGGCGATTACGACTGCTCAGCGTAAGTCGGTAGAACTGACTGCCATCGAGGAAAGGCTTGTTCGCTCTATTCAGGAAGATTCTTCAAATTGGACACGCGTGGAAGTAACACCCATTGAGGGTAGTGAAGACGTAAGCATCAACAAGTGGTCCGTTGAAGATAGAACAGTGGGGATTACGATTATTAGATACGCCTCAGAAGCAGAGTCGTCTAATAGAATTCGTCAGTTCGCCGCCGACTTGAAAGCGGAAAGGACCATGGTTGAAGATGCCGATGAAGTGTTTTCTTTAGGTCAGCGCAACTCCATCACACTCAGAAAAAGATCTTTTATTGTCAACGTAAATGTTGACGCGCCAGATCCGTCCGACCAAAAACAAATGCTAAAACGGTTTGCGAAGCTGGTCCTCGACGCCATCAAGCAATAATTGAGATTGCCAACGCGCCGGCGGCACCATCCAGGTGCACGCCGTCACACACCTACGATGCGGCGAATCGGTTGACGCATTAACCGACGGCTTCGCGTCGATCGTGAATTACAACTACGATGTGACAAACAAATTGGTATCGCGAGCTTTGCCCGATGGCGACGCCCTTTGGAGTCTTTCGATTCGCGATGAATCTCAGCCTCCGATCAACTGCCGGATTGCGTCGACGACCGAGCCGAGGTCGGGTGTCTTTGTCAGACACTTCTTCACCCCGCCTTTCCGCGCCAGGGTTTTCACAGCGCTGTTCACACGCGTTGCTGCGACCATCACAATCGGCATGTCCTCGCGATGGGCGAGCGACTGTGCGAGCCGTGCCAGCTCCAAACCTTTCTTTCCTCGCCAGTCGAAATCAATCAGCATCAAGTCGTACGGAATGTCACTGTTGAGAAACAACACCGCGCCTCCCCAATCCGAACAAGACACTAATAAGTAGTCCGGCTCGGGGAGCACTTGCCGCATCGCAGCGATGAATTCCAGATCGTTACCGAGATACAAGAGCCGATACTTTGATTCCGTCAAGCGCGGACACGCAGGAGCCAACATAGATCGAGAACCTCGTTCAGGAAAGAGGGTGATCAAGTTAGCGGTTCAGTTACGAACGGGATGCGGAGGGTTGGTGCGGTTCGGCTTTGCCGCCGGAGTTGGCTTCGCAGGCGGTGGCTATGCCCCGCCGTAGAGATGCCTTTAAGTTTTTGGGCTAAGCCCTTGGTGTGGTTTTTGGTCCAATAACCGAAGGGCTAAGCCCGCACCATGGGCATAGCCCGGGCATGATCTGGCTGCTGTCGGCGGGGCATAGCCACCGCCTGCGAAGCCAACTCCGGCGGCAAAGCCGAACCTGACATGGCCCATGACTTTTTGCGGCAAAGCCTACTTCCAGTGCAAAGACAGGTGAACAAACTTAGCGGCTTCTGTTATTCTCTGCGGCGATCGAGTCTTTGAAATACCGACAACGGCCAATGCGTAGCTCAACCCACCCGGAAAGCGAGTGATGAGCATCGCCGTTGAGCATGGAAGGTTCCAACTCACGGCGAATAGTAAACGCGAGGCCATGCTATACCATATTCGGTATAGCTGCAAGTTTTGTTTCTCGAAGACCGTTCCGTCAGGAGGCTGCTCCTGATGGTACAGAAAGCCGAGCGACTGGGTGAAAAACTACTTCAAATTCGAACGGCGTTGGAGTTGTCCCAAAGCGAGATGCTAAGACGATTGGGCTATGAAGAGTCGATCTACTACACTCGGATTTCGGATTATGAGCGTGGTACACGCGTACCACCATTACCATTAGTCCTGGAATACGCCCGTGTCGCCGGCGTCCACATGGAAGACATCGTCGACGACGAACTCGACCTCCCCGCGAAACTCCCCGGCAACGTCAGATACCAGGGCCTCAAACGCAAACCCTCCTCTCGAAAACGAAAACAGTAACAACGGAAGAGAGCCCGTTTCTACTGGGACCGCGGGCGTCCCGCCCGCAATGAGCGCGCAGCGCGACGAGGTAGGACAGACTTTTCAGTCTGTCCCAACGCCGAAGTTTTAAAGATAGTAGCCCGCGATAATCGCCACGCGAGCAGGGTTTTGTTGGCGATAACTCCAAGAATGCAGTAGTGGGCCAGACACCATGGCCGGGATTGGTCCGTAGAAACACTCAGGCGCGAAATGCTGAGCCACTGTTGTTCATTCGAGGGTTGGCTCTTGTACGCCTCACATCACGCCGACGAATCTGAGAACAGCGCCCCGGCCGCCCCGCTAACTGGCGCGCCACCGCCTGGGAAATCCATCCAATAACCAACTCGAAATCAGACGAGTCAATTAAGGACTATTGAACCCTCGCTCTTGGCTTCGTTTTCTACACGTCCCTCGGCGGCCAAAAACTCTTGTGACGAAAGCTCTCGAAAACTAACGTTGTTGGAAAAGGCGCATTCATGACATCAGACCGGCTTCCTGGAAGCTGAAATAGCCTCTTCTGGCGACGATCATATTGTCGAGGATCCGAAGACCGAGGATCTTGGCTGCTTCGCTCAATTGACCGTGTGTGCGGCGGTCGGCATCGCTAGGTTGAATGTCGCCTGAAGGATGGTTGTGAACAAGAATCACGGCGGCAGCGCGATCGGCGATTACGTCTGCGAAGACTTCGCGCGGGTGTACGGGAGTCTTGTCGAGGAGACCAATCGTGATGACGCGTTTCTCAATTACTTCTCCGGCGCCGTTGAGTGAAATGCAAACGAAATGTTCTTGAGGCTTGGCAGCGATATCGGCGACCAAAGCTAGCACATCCCTGGCGCATTCGATTTTGACGGTCTCCTTTAGCAGATGGCGACGGGATAGTTCAAAAGCGGAAAGAATTTGCGCGCCTTTCGCGAGCCCCACACCATGCACCGTTCGGAGATGATCGAGTGTTAAGGCTTCGCGGTGTTCGCGAATCAGACCAGCCACTTGCTTCGCCATCGTCCGCACGTCGATGCCGGCAGTGCCCATCCCAAGAATTGCCGCCACCAACTCCTCGTCGGTCAGCGCAACTGCCCCCTTTTCGCGCAGCTTCTCGCGTGGGCGGCTGTGCTCCGGCAGGTCTTTTATAGTCTTGGTCATCGGCTCACTCCCGGCGACGCGCGTTGTATTCCGGGCTCACAGTAGACCGCTTTGGCGTGAGCGGAGGTTAACGCGCCTGGAACCGCCGGGGTCTTGGATCTCCTGAGTGCTTGTCCGGTTTAGTTTCCGCCTACTGGGTGATTCTGTTAGTCCTGTGATATTTAGACGTCTACAGCCGTAAGCTTTTGATCAATGTAGATCAGATCTAGAAAAATGCCTTCCAAATGATCGAAGTCGTGATCTATTACGAGGAGTTTGGCGTTCAATACGGAGGCGCTAGCCGCGATCCACAAATCATTTTTACCCATCACGCGGGCCGTTTGACCTTTCAGAAGAGGTCGCGCTGAATCCTTCCCTAAACTGTACGCATCGATCTCAGAGTAGCGTCGAAGGATCTGATCGTCGTTGATATCAACCACCGGAAGCTTCCTTAAGAGTTCATCAAGCGCTTTCAATTTACCACCGCCCCAGTTGAATTGAATTGCCAAGGAATAGATTTCGCCCTTGCTAACGATCGAAATCATTGGAATGTTTGGCGGATTAAAGAGCGCAAATTTCTTTTCGACGTATTCGGCATAACCCGCCGCTCTTACGTAGCCAAGAATTATGCCGGTGTCGAGAACAAACTTTTGCATAGCAGCGTGAGATTAACTAAGGCGTTAAGGCTGCCAAGAGTTCGTCGATAGGTTCATCTCCAGGCCACTTTCCCCAGATTTCTTTCAAGGCAGATCCGACGCTTATTTTTTGCAGATCTGAATCAAATAACGCCACCGGTTTTGGTGGCACCGGCATTTTTTCGAAGATCTCTTCTCCCTCTTCGGCAAGCTTTATTGTATGGGCCTCAAGCAGGCGCACTTTTCGGCCAGGATTGAAATGCACGATGCCTTTTATCGTTACCTTTCTTCCCCAGAACTCGCGCATGTTTTCTACATTAAGGATGTCGCGGTCAATCGTGCCGGGAATCACTTGGCTATTGCTTAAGAGCAGGTGGAATTTCCGGCTACTGTGTTGAATCAGATCGAATTGCCCAGAGATGAGAAAAGCTACAGGTTCCGGCGTATCCGCCTTGAGATGTCGCACCCGTTCGAGTTCGCTAGAGCTAAGCGAGAAGCTCTCGGATGGTCGCCTAATCGCTTGGACTATAAGCTTATCTCCATAGGACTTGAAGAATGACTCGAATGAGAGCAAGCCATCAAGGACTCCCCTGTCGTAAGCACTGCTCTCTAGGTTCTCGGAGACTGCGTCCTTAACCGAGCGGCTAAGCAAACTGATCGCAGTGTCTTCGGACGTAGGCTTCGAATACCAAAGGTCCTGTTGCTTGATTTGCTCTGGTGCGGTTTCGCCCAGTTCGGGGGCTTCTAACAGTACCGTGGTGGATCCTTTTCTCAGCCCCGTAACGGTAAAATCGAGTGACCGAGCCAACCAACCAGGGATCGGGCCTCGCTTAACGCTTTCACCCTGAACTGCCAGTCGCAGGCCACGCTCAGAAGATTCGATGACGGTATCAATCAGATCCTTGAGCGCACGGATCGAGATCGTCCCAGGTGGCGTGTTCAATCCTTTTAGCTTGAACTTGTATCTCATGGCTCACCTTCATCCTAGTGTGTGTTTGGCCCGTATTTCTTCATAAGAAACCGTGGGTATCTGACCAGCTTTACCTTGCTTCCTCTGTCCAGATCCTATCAATCTCCGGGTTCGGTTTGTCGATGTCGGTGAGAATCGCATCCATCAAGCGCAACTTCTCAGCGTCAGGCAAGGCCCGAATCTCCGACGCTAGCTCATCCGTTGCTGTTGACATCTGGGCCTCACTCCTTCGAAGAATCTCATCAAATTGAAATACTATTTCTGTTCTTCTTCCCATATCTCCACCAGCTTGTCTTGAATCTTCTTCTCGAAAACTTCTATGAGCTTTCGGTTGGAATCTACCATTGCGCCCTCTGCTTCGATCCCAGTTACGATCTCTCGTTGAAGAGAAGTTGGCGGCATGGGAACCTCGAGAGACTGCAACATCTCCTGGCTTAAATTGTTAATGTTTGCGCCACGACCTGTTAAGGCAGTTCGAAATTCAGCTGATTTGAAGAGGTAGCCGAAGAAGAGCGGAACTGCCTTGTTCGAAGTGAAGCGCAACCTGATCGTGAACGCAGAGTGGGTCAGCCTTTGACCTCGGGTGTTGACTACCACATTTCGCCCGACCAGAGCTTTGTTACCGTTCGAGCGGACAAACAATATGTCACCGTCATTCAATAAATCCGTTGAACGAACGAGGCCTTTTGGATTGATTTCGTCAAGATCCCGCTCATCCGAAATAACCTTATTTTTGAAATGGCTGACTCCAATGACCGAGATTCCCGTCCCCTTATTTGCAGCCGAGTAGTTCACGCCATTCTTGAATTCCGAAATCTCCCCTAATTTCACCTTTGACCACGAAGGATCTACCTTCAGCGTTGGCTTGTAGTTAGCGATGACCTGCTTGGCGCCTTCAATAATTTTTCGGTAACCGTCCACCTCCATCACCAACCGTTGCTGCTCCTCTAGCGGCGGCAGAGTGACTTGAATCGTCTTTATGATTGAAATGCTGAGGCCGCTTCGTTCGTTGTCGCCAGTTAGTTTTCTGATCTGGGTGTACATTGCTCCCAGCTGGTAGAACAGAAAGTCGGGAAGAAGCTGTTCACGCGAGACCGGATTGATAGATACAAGCGATTGATTGCACGTCCCTTTTGGCATACGCAGAAGGGCGACTGTTCCACGAGTCTTACCCTGACCGTTCAATGCAATGAGTACTGAATCTTTGGGCAGAAACTTGGCATTCGAGTTCTTCATACCCACGGTAGTGATTCTTCCCGCGCAATCGAAAATCTCGCCTTTGTGGATATCACCCGAAACCAACCACGGAATTTCCCCATTTTCATAGTACTCCTTGTTAGAAGAGGTCGGCGTCCCGCCTGTCATGAACTTGCATATGTCCTCTAACTTCACTCTCTGCCACTTGCCGCCTACGCGGTCAGACGTCGACAAATAACGATCGCCGGATAGATTACAGTTCGGCGATTCAAGAATGCGATTGCGGCTAACTGTATGCGCTACGGTGCTTTTGAAGTCTTGCTGGCTGAGCTTCCAAGCCTGAATAATCCTCAGCGCATCTGGTAAAGCGTTCTTATCGATCGGCCTTCGCTGAGCACCGAGACCAAAGCCGTCGCTCTCTATCTTCACAAAGAGAATTTCATCCGTGCGTTTTGCGAGAGCCTTGTCCATCAGAAGGATACAAGTCTTTACACCGGAATAGGGATTGAAGACTCCTGCGGGCAGACTAGCGACACACCATAGGTAATCTTCAATAAGCAT
>DATLBQ010000030.1:0-4668 GCA_035526805.1 Pyrinomonadaceae bacterium | reverse complement strand
CCAGGACTGCAGCCAACGACCGGTATCCCCGCGCTGTAGCCAGATTAAAACGAATCAACGACGCCTTGATCGGCGTTGAGCGCGCGCTGACTGACGACCGTGGCTTGCGCGGCCGAAACTGGTATACGCATCAGATTTATGCGCCCGGCACTTACACGGGTTATGCGGCGCAACCTCTTCCCGACTTCCGACAGGCGCTCGAGGATCGGAATACAACTAATGCCGCAGAGGCATTGGACCGCATTGTGACGGCGATCGATCGCGCAACTGAAACGCTACGCCGAGCCATCGACTGATTACTGGGACCGTGGGCATCCCGCCCGCAGGCGCGCCGCAGCGCAAAGTCTTTCTTTTGGCGCCTCCCGCTCATTGCGGGCGGAACGCCGCAGTCACGGTATCAACAGGTTTTTCGAAAGCGCGCGCGGACTGATTGCTGATCGCTTTACGCTTTAATACACTGAGGATTTATTCTGTGCGCAGGATCTATTTCAATTCGAACTCTCAGATTAATATCGCAAGGAGAAAGTTATGAGAAAAAGGTTTACGGGAACGAGCGTCGTAGCAGCTTTGGTATTGCTGGTCATCTCGTCGCCTGCTTTTATGGCGCAACGAACGAAAAATCGACCCGCGGCACCAGCAGCTTCCGCTCCGGCGCAAAACGATCTGAAGATTACTTACCGCACCACCACGTCCGGACATTCGATGGAAAATACCACGATGCTCAAAGGAGCGCGCGAACGGACGGAGATGAAACTCGGCATGGGCCGCGACATCATCAACGTTACGCAGTGTGACCTAAAGCGCACCGTGCAGATCAGCGACAGCGCAAGGAAGTATGTCATCACGCCGATGGATGGCGGAGACGCGACGGACACCACCGCCGCTGCGAACGCTCCACCAAGACAAGTGTCGGAGCCCTCGCGACGGGGCGGCGTGATTACTTACACCGTCAACTCTGTTGATACCGGGGAACGCAAGGAGATGTTTGGTTTCCAGGCGCGACACGTGAAAAGAACTATTTTGATTGAGTCTTCGCCGGATGCGTGTAGTCCCATGAAGCGGAAGATGGAGACAGATGGTTGGTACATAGACTTTTCATTTGGTCTACGCTGCGAAACCGGCGCTGCATCGATGCGAGGTATGGGTGCGCAAGGCGGCGGCTGCCGCGACAGCGTTCGCTTCAATCACCAGGGCGCAGCTCGCCTGGGATATCCGCTTCAGGAGACCACCACATCTTACGGTCCGGACGGAAGAGTGGCCTTTACCTCCACGAAGGAGGTTGTTGAGCTCTCTCGCGAGCCGCTCGACGCTGCATTGTTTGATGTGCCCGCCGGCTACGTCGAAACGACTAACGCCCAGGAGTTGTACGGGATGCCCTCGATGGAGGAGATGAAATCCCAGATGTCGAGCGGCCGTCAGGCTCCTGAAGAGTCGAGCAATTCATCACCATCCAGCAATACAAAAGCGCCGGGTGCTATTCGCGTTGGAGTTGTCCGGGTTAACAATAGAACTGACCGCGGTGTCTCACCGGAATCTCTGAGCGCGCGCCTGGTGGCGGAAATTCAAGAACGTGGCGTCGAAGCCGTGTCTTTGAATGCTATTTCTCCCGCAGAAGCCGAGGTCGAAGCGAAGGCAAAACAATGCGACTTCATTCTTTACACAGACCTGACGGCGTTGAAGTCTTCAGCGGCGAAGAAGCTGGGCGGAATGTTTGGACGCGCGGCCGGAGTTGGCGGTATCGACAAGACAGAAGCGAAAGTTCAGTTCAAACTTTTCGCGGTTGGTGAGACTTCGCCCCGCTTGCAATCCGCAGCCACCGCCAAAGAAGAGGGAGATGAAGTAAGTGCTGGTAACGCTATTGAACAGGAGGCGAATCAAGTCAGCGCCGAAGTGCGACGCGTTCGAGGATAGCGCTTTTTGGAACGCTGATCTGTTACGGCTTTGGTCGGGCGCAATCTGTCGCGACCACCGCGAGTTTCAAGAACGAAAGCCAGAGAGGTAAGCCCCTAAGAGAAGAGCGTTGACAAGTCAGCGCATGCCAAAAAGGCCGCGAATTTAATTCGTGGCCTTTGGCTTTTCGGTTTTACTTTTGCCTTTCTTCTCCACCGGAGGGGGAAGTCTGTGCGCTGCCTGAACGATTGACTCGGCATTCTCCGCCAGCTGATCGAAACTATTTAACTCCGCGTCGTCCTTCGCCTGCGCCTCTGCCGGTTTCAACTGCGCTACTATGCGCGAGGCCGCGTCTGCCAGGTTCCGAAGCGCTTTCGCGATCAGCGGATTATTTTCATCACGCGAGCTAACGTCATCGATATTGGTGATGGCCTCGTCGAAGATTCCGGCAATATCCGAGATCAGCTCGGCACGAGAGCCACTTGGTAGTTCGCCCCAAGTCTCGGAGTCTTTCTTCAGTTGCTTCGCACTGGAGGGGTTGGGGCTAGTCAGGGCCAGCAGCCTGCGATCCGCCGCCTTGATGAAAACGTCGATGCGCTTATCGAGAATCTGCGCATCTTTGACGAGTTCTATCTCCTGACTGGTTAGATGTTCACGACCCTGGAAGCCACTCGTCGCGAAGCATGAAGTCGCCGTTGAAACAGCCACAAAAACCAGAAGGGCAGCACGCGTTATCATAGTAGTTAGTCCCCGGCGATCCATTTTATTCCTGCAGCGGTTTGGTTTCCTTATCGTCCGGCGACTTTCGTGGCCCCTCGCGAATAACGGTGTGGCCGTAAAAAGAATTGAGCGCTTCAGTCCGACTGCTCCTGGCGAAGTCTTCGACCTCCTTGATCCATACCGCATACTCAGATGGCGTCGTACGGCGTACCGCGTTCAATCGTGGGCCATGTGCGCGAAGAGCGAGCTCCAAACGTTTGTACAAATCTCGCTTCCGGTTGTTGTCCCGTTCAGCTTTCCTCATAAGACTCAGGACATCTTCAAACAGCGCCCAATACATGCCCAGCTCGGCCCCGGCAGCGTCGTATTGTTGCTGCGCAGTTTGAATCTCAACGTTTCGGAGATGAATTTCCGCCAGCTCCAGAGTTAATTTAACGCGAGCTTTTTCGTCCTTTGCTTCAGTCAGCTGAGCACGTTCCGCGCGGGTTATGATTTTCAAGGGCGGCGGCGCTGTATGTACTTGAGGACGCGACTCCTGCGCGCTCAGCCCCGGTGTGTAAAGCGCAACGAACAAGAATATGACCGGTGTGATTGGAAGCGCCGAATGAAGTCGATCTGGTCTCATGCTCGGTTACACTGATCGCTTAATGTTGGTTCGCGCGATTGTTTTTTCGCTTGGCGCCCTGTCCCAGTTGAATCTGACGCCGCAGAGACGGCAGCCGCAATCTAACTTTCTCGATCTCCAGTTGATTCGTTTTCGCGTCCGCCCGGCTTAGAAAGGCTTCGTAAGCACCCAGCGCTTCGGCGTATTCTCCAAGATAATCATGTGCAGTGGCAATGAAATAATACGCCACGGTCAGCTCTGGCTTTGTCTTCAATAGCCATTCATATTGTTCGAGTGCGGGAACGAACTGCTTCGACTCATACAGCGCGGTCGCCAGGTTCGCATGAGCAGTATAGTTGTCAGGGGCACTTGCGATCACGCGGCGAAGAATGCCTGCGGCCTCAGCAAAACGTCGTGCCTGGACCAACGCTGAACTGTAACCGGTAGCATAGTCGGGGTTGGCGGGCTCAATCGTCGCCGCGCGCCGGTAATAATCAAGCGAACGATTTGGATCGACTGTGCGATACGCCGCGCCCAGACGCGCGAGAAGCAGCGCGTTGTTGGGATTCTTAACTAACAAAATCTCCAAAGACTTGCGGGCCGCGTCGGCATCGTCGCTATTTGCCGCTTCGATTTCTTCCGGTGTTCCCACAACTTTGAGCGCGCCGCCCTCTGCAAGTTGTGTCGGTCGATTCAATCCCGCAAGTTTCGCAATGCGCTCCGCCTCGTCGGGCTTGCCTGCTAAGTCGTAATCTGCTGCGAGTCGGGAAAGTCTCGCAGTGTCAGCTGCAATTAATGACTCCGCTGTTTTGAGATCCGCGACGGCGTGTTCATTGTCGCCGCTCGCTATACGAATCTCCGCTCGTTCCATCAGCGCTGAAAGATTTTCAGGCTCGAGTTGAAGTAAATGATCCAGAGAAGCTAAAGCAGCTACCTTGTCGCCCGCTTCGCGTTCTGCCAGTGCGCGTAAAAGCCACGTCGCGGGGGGAGCATCTTTGTCGATAGTGGCGCGGCGAGCTAATTCAACCGCCTCTTTTCTGTCACCGAAACGCAGACGAATGTCGGCCAGCATGCGAAGCGCCAGGCTGTTGTGTGCATCGAGTCGAATGGCCTCGCGCAGCAGCGGCTCTGCGTCTGAGTTCCGGTTAAGGCGAACGAGCAAGGCTCCGAACGCCGAATAGGGAAGCGTCCAATCCTTTTTCAATTCCAGGGTGCGGCGAAAGGCCGACTCCGCCTCCTGAAAACGTGCCAGGCCCACTAACACGTTTCCTCTTTGAAATTCAGCTTCAGCAAACTCGGGTCGCACCTTGATTGCTTCTTCATAAAACTCCAGCGCCTTGACCAGTTCTCCGCGCCCGTGAGCATTTTGGCCGCGTTCAAATAGTTTCACGGGGTCCGCGGAGCCATCGCCAAACGCATCATCGGTTTGTGCTCGCGTCAAGCCGGTGTAGCCA
>DATLBQ010000029.1:0-12822 GCA_035526805.1 Pyrinomonadaceae bacterium | reverse complement strand
ACGGAGAGGGGGACAAGCCTATGAACTAATCTCCGGGTTTGGATTTCTGAGCGCCGTCAAATATGTCGTGCGCGGCTTCGTGTTCAGCTCGGCCAACAACGAATAGTTCCTTTGCTCCGCCTTCACTCTCGAAACTCGACTGTTCGGATCGTTGATATCGCCAAAAACGATCACGTCGGTCGGGCAGACAGCCTGACAGGCAGTCACGATTTCTCCGTCGCGCACTCGTCGTCCTTCCAATTCCGACTGGATCTTCGCACCCTGAATTCGCTGCACGCAGTAAGTGCATTTCTCCATTACGCCCCGGCTGCGCACAGAAACATCCGGGTTCCTCATTAACTGATAAGTGGGCGTCTCCCAATCCTGATACAAAAGGAAATTGAAGCGCCGTACCTTGTAGGGGCAGTTGTTCGAACAATACTTGGTGCCCACGCAGCGGTTATAGACCATGTCATTGAGGCCTTCGGCGCTGTGCACCGTCGCATGCACCGGGCACACCGGCTCGCACGGAGCGTTCTCGCAGTGCATGCAGGGCACCGGCATAAAGTTGGTCGCCTCAGGATGGCTGGCGTCTTCGCCTTTGAAGTAAGTGTCGACGCGAATCCAATGCATCTCGCGACTTCGAACCACTTGTTCCTTGCCCACAATAGGGATGTTGTTTTCTGACTGGCAGGCGATAGTGCAGGCGTTGCAGCCGATGCAGTTGTTTAAGTCAATTGCCATCCCCCAGGCGTAGTTCAAACCATTGCCCTGGTTCTTGTAATCGAACAGCTCGGGATGGTAGAGGGTCTCCTCTGCAGGGGGATCGTGCGACTCACCGGCGGGCGTGCCTTTCAGATATTCCTCGAGCGTTTGCGAGCGCAGCACGTCACGATCTTCTTTACTGAAGTTGCGGTCCTCCAACATGAAATGAAGCTGCGTCACGGCGAGCAAATGTTGTGCGGCGGCTTTTTCGACCTGCACGCCGCTCGCAAACCAGGGCGAGTCTGAGGTTCGAATGTCGTAAGCGTTGAAGCCATGACCATTGCCAACGCGGCCGGCGTGTTTGCGACAGTAACCGAGGTGAATTGTGATCACGCCGTCTGGTTGGCCGGGGGTAATCCAGGTCGGCACGGCGTCTGTGAACGTGCGTCCCTGATGAGTGACCTTGATCGTGTCGACGTAAATATCGCCACCCTTTTTGCCGATGGTTTTAGTGATACCCAATTGCGCCGCTGTGTTTGGACTAACCAACGCCGCGTTGTCCCAGGTGAGTTTTGACAGCGGCTTCGGCAGCTCCTGCAACCAGCCGTTGTTGGCAAAACGACCGTCATAGATCGTCGGATCCGTGCGAAACACGATCTCAAAACCGCCCGACTGAGGCTGGCCCGTGGTTACTGCCACCGTGTTTGCTGGGACCGCGGGCGTCGCGCCCGCATCGCCTTGACCAGCAGCCGCCGAGGTCGCTGAAACAGTCTTCATAGGCAACGCCGTATTCGGCACAAACCCGTCATGCACACACTTGCGCCACCAAGTCTCAAAGTCGCCGCTGGCGATCATGGAAGGACTCGGCGGAGCTTGCGACCCGGTCGCTACGGCTCCCGGTTCCGACTTAGTGTTTGAGGAGGTTGCGCTTTTCTCTGCCGGCTGTTTGCTGTTCGCCGTTTGAAGATTGCTGTTCACCGTTTGCGGTTTGCCGTTCCAATATTCACGAATGATCTCGTACGGCTTCTTGTCATACTGCGGCGTGAATACCGCCAGCAGCCCGTGCGCGCTCTTGCTCTGATAAAGCGGTTCGATCAGCGGCTGCACGATGGTGACCGTGCCGTCGTAAGTGCGCGTGTCGCTCCACATCTCAAGATAGTGCGATTCCGGAATATGCCAGTGGCAGAGGTCTGACGTTTCATCTTTGTACTGGCTCAGATGGATCCGCAGCCCTTTTGTTTTGAACATCCGATCCTGGTTGAGTTTCAAATCGGCAGGCGTGTTGAAGACCGGATTACCGCCGATGATCACCAGCATCTCCACCCGGCCACCGTCCATGTCGTTGAGCAACTCCTGAAGCGACTGCCTTTGATCAACTGAATTCGCTTCAATGGGATCGGTGTAGAAGACCGTCTTGCCAACATTGCCAAGCGCATCGTTCATAGCGTGAGCTAATGCGTGAATCTGGGGCGGGGCCTCTTTGCCGGCAATAACGATGCTTGCGCCTTTGGTTTGTTGAAGGTCGCGTGCGATCGCATCGAGACCGCTGGTTAAAGCGGTCGTCCCCATCGATTTGACGCCAATTCCGGCAGCGACCGCACTCGCGGCCGACAATAACTCACTCGGCTTTACCGACCAGTGATGATCCGCGCTCGCTCCCGTCGTAGTGGGAGTGGTCTCGATTACGTAGAGCCGACTCATCTCTTTCTTGCCATCGGTGATGCGGCGCCGGGCTGCAAAGTCGCGCGCGTACTTCAGCGTTCCCGGATGCGCCGAAAGAAAATCAGCATCGAGCGAAAGAATGCGATCCGCTTTACTGAAGTCGTAAATCGTGTTCACCGGCTGGCCAAACGCCATCATGGCGCCGGCACGCGCGTTATCGTTGTTCACGGGCTCATACTGATGCCACTTCGCTTGCGGAAACTCCGTCAGAATGGATTTCAACTGCGCGGCGAGGCTGGGCGAGGTAATCGTCTCTGTTAGAAAACGTATTCCCGCGCCCTGCTTCGGTCGTTGTTCATCCAACGCAGTGCGCAGCTCGCCGACAAACGTTGACCAGGTACGCGACTCTTCACGGTAGAGTGGAATCTGCGAGCGATCGGGATCGTAAAGACTTAAGATCGACGCCTGCGAAAAAATATCGGTAGCGCTGGAGCCGCGATCATTTGCGTCGCCGTTGCGACTGTTTGGATGGTCTGGATTACCTTCCAACTTTGTCGGACGGCCTTCGTTGCTGCGGGCCAGCAACGGCGTCGCAATGCCGCCGAGCGAAAAAGCGGTCGCAAAGAAAAGCGCTTTGCCGGGAAGGCTGTCCTCGGATTGTGTGACGTTAGGAACAATTTTTTCCGCTGGTTGAAAGGCACAACCGCTCAAACCGGCAAGCGCCAGGGAAGCGCTCATTAACTTCAGAAACGTGCGGCGCTCAACTGGATCGTTCCACTCTTCAGCGTGCTGCGGATATTCGCGCGCGACAAACTCGCGAAACTCGGGAGCGTCGGCGAGCTCCTCCAGACTGCGCCAAAACTTTTTGCTGGGAGCGCAGGCATCCTGCCTGCTGTTTTCCTCAGCCAGCACCCGTTCCCGCATCAGTTTGAAATTTATGTGCCTGTCTTCGCTCATTAAAAGGTTTCTATTCGCGCTTCGCGCTCATGGCAGGCAAGAGGCCTGCGCTCCCAGCTTTGCGGCTCGGCCTGCCTGATGTGCGGAAAGGCTAAGCCTTTCCGTAGTAAACTCCTCAAACCCTTTGCGAGGCTGCGCCTCGCGCGGCGGGCGGGACGCCCGCGGTCCCAGTATCAACGATGACAGGTCGAGCAACTTGTCAAAATCTTCGGTGGTTGAATTTCATAGGTTGCTAATAAACCGCTACCTTCCGCGATCTCTTCCCGCGTCTTGTTTTCCGGGCGCCACGCCATATCGAAAATCTTATCTTTTCGACGCACGAACCTTTGTGGACTGCGATGGCATTCAAGACACCACTCCATCTGCAGCGTTGAAGCTTGATAGGCAATGGGCATTTGGTCAACGCGCCCGTGACACGTCGAACACCCGACGCCCTTGTTCACGTGAATGCTGTGATTGAAATAGGCGTAGTCAGGCAGGTCGTGAACTCTGATCCACTCAATCGGTTTGCCGCTGCGAAAACTGGCACGAACCGGTTCGAGATAAGGACTCTCCGCCCAAATCTGCTTATGACAATTCATGCAGGTGTTGGTCGAGGGCATTCCGGCGGAAGCAGTGGTTTCGACAGACGTGTGACAATAGCGGCAATCCAAACCGTCATCACCGACATGGTGCTTGTGACTAAACTGGACAGGTTGCTGGCGTTCAACCCATTGGCCCGTGTTCCAGGATGAACGATTCAACTCGGCCGTCACCCACAAAGCAGCCACAAGAATAAAAACGGCGCCATAGATCGTAAGTTTCGCGAGCGCGTTTGTACTGTGATGAAAAATCTGAGGCATCGCCGCAGCTTTGCTAATTCCTCACTACAGATTTAATCCGCAGAGTCTGGAAAACTGAACGAGCACGACTGACTAACGCGCGCTGGTTCGGAATCACACGTAGCCGACGCGGTCGGAAAACCCGGTAGGCCAAAACTAAATTCTTACGAGTGCTACGTACTTTATCAGATGACAAAATAATTTCAAATTCACACTTGCAAGCACAAGCGAACAGTCTTTCGCGTCGCTAACAATGTGGTATAGCAGCCAAAGCACATCCGTAAGATTTTGACGCTACTAGGAAGTTGTTTCGAAAGGTTGAAGATTTCGAACGTAATCTAAATTCGCTTTCTCTGTTTAGCCTCCGTACTTTGTTGTGTCTCTGCTGACTGACTCTCAGATGTTATTCACTACAGAGACACGGAGCTCACAAAGGACGAGCTCTAAGTCTCCACGATCCATAACGCGATTTCCAGGATGGGGAACCAATGTTCATCGGCCACTTCGCCGTCGGTTTCGCGTCGAAGCGATACGCACCACAAACTTCTCTAGGCACGCTGATCGCGGCGGCCGTGTTGCTCGATCTGTTGTGGCCCATTTTTGTCCTGCTGGGATGGGAGCAGGTGCAAATCACCGCAGGCGATACTGCGTTTACCCCCTTGCAATTCGTTTCCTATCCAATTTCGCACAGTCTCGCTGCCGCAATTGGTTGGGCCACCCTATTAACCTTGCCGTATTACATCTTCAGGCGATACGCCAGGGGTGCGGCACTGATATGGATCGCAGTTGTGAGCCATTGGGTGCTTGATTTCATCACACATCGTGCTGACTTGCCGCTGTACCCCAATGGTCTCCGTGTGGGTCTCGGATTGTGGAATTCAGTTTTGGCGACGGTGCTGTTAGAGGCGTCGATATTTGCAGTGACGATTTGGATTTACGTGCGCGTCACACGCGCAAACGATCGCGTCGGAAGGTGGGGTTTGTGGTCTTTCGTTGTGGCAGTGTCAACGCTCTACGTCGCAAACATCTTCAGTCCGCCGCCACCTGGCGTAAAACCAATGGCGATCGCAGCCATCGTGCTGTCGTGGCTGCTTATTTTTTGGGCCTGGTGGCTTGACCGGCATCGGCAGGTTAGGTCGCTGGGGAAGCTCAGTAAGGATAAATAAACGATTTTCCATTTCTCATTTCTCATACCCCATTGAAGCGAGCGGCTGCCCTTCATTTAGAAAGCGGACGTGTCCGCCTCAACGCGGCGGCCAAGCGCTCTAAGCAATGAAATCAGAAATGGAAAATGTTTGTGGCTGTTACGTGATGGCGGCGTCACGCGCCAGCATTGCTGCTCCTATCGTAGCGGCATCTTCACCCAAAGCAGCAGCCACAATTCGCGTTGCTTCAAAACAAGGTAGGAAGGCCCGTCGCTTGGCTTCCTGAATAATGGGATTGAGGATCAAGTCACCAGCCTGCATTACTCCGCCGCCGAGTACGATGCGTTCGATGTTCAAGAGATTGATGACGCTGGCTACGCCTGTACCGATATATTTTCCAGTTCGTTCGATCATCATCAGCGAAAAGTCGTCGCCTTCTTTCGCTTCGCGCGCCATGTCGCTGGCGGTGAAATTCTTATTCATCGCTAACCTCGAGAGTGATGAGGTGGCATCTCGATGCAACCGGTCGTTGGCGCGCCTCACAATGTTTGGGGCGGAAGCCACCGTTTCCAGGCAGCCTGTGTTTCCACACTCGCATTCCGAGCCTTCGGTATCGATTGTGATGTGTCCGACTTCACCCGCCAGTCCAGACGCGCCCGTCCAGAGTTTACCGTCGAGGATAATTGCGCCGCCGATTCCCTCACCTATGGTGATGTAGAAAAGATCGCGGCTCCCTCTGCCAGCGCCAATCTTAAATTCACCATAGGCGGCGGCGTTGGCGTCGTTTTCGAGCTCAAATCGCAAGCTAGTCGCTTCCTGTAATTCCGCATGAAGATTTTCGCGAACTGCGCCGGGAAAATCCCTCGAAGCGACAACGCGATCGGCCTGGCGGTTAACCAATCCCGGAATGGCGATCCCGACGCCTTCGATGTCATGGGTGTTTTTACGTAATTCGCCGACTAGCTGGGTTACCTGACCGACGAGACCATCCTTCTGCAGCTGGACTTCCCGGCGTTCTCCAATCACGCCTTCGCTGTTGACCGTCGCTGCCCGAAGTAGTGAGGGACAAAGCTCGATACCAATGAAATTGGACTGCGATTTAGGGGGCATTGCGGCTCCAAAACCTTCCGGTCGTTAGTCAGCACTGTGGGACTAAGCGAAGGATAGTCGAGGGTACTGGGGCTGTCAAACACGTGTTTCTGTGTGTAGAATAAGCCCCCGCGCTGGGGGCTCGAGCGGAGGATTCGCTTTTTTGAACTTTGTACTTTGTGCTTCGATCCTGGCGAGTTCACGATCGAAGCCCACAATTCAAAGCTCAAACTACAAAGCCAAAAGTTCAGTTTGGAAATCAATGCAAGTACGTTCAATTCTGTTGCCGACCGATTTCAGCGAGTGTGGCAACTATGCGTTGTCTTACGCCACCTCGTTGGCGCGAAAGTTTGGCGCCTCGATAATCTGTCTGCACGTTATCGAGCCGATTGTGCCGTCCGTCGGTTATTCCGGCATGACCGAGCCTTTGCCGATTGCCGACATTTCTGACCAGCTTGAAGATTCAGCAGAACGCGAGTTGCCCAAATTTGCCGAGTGTGAAGAATGCGCCGGGCTCGAAGTAGAAGAATTGATCGTTCACGGCGAAGCAGCGTCTGAGATTGTACGGGTGGCAAAGGATCGCGAAGTAGACTTGATCGTCGTCTCGTCGCACGGTCGAACGGGATTAGGACGAATACTTTTCGGCTCTACTGCTGAGGCGGTCGTACGCCACGCATCGTGCCCCGTCCTGGTGGTTAAGCCGACTGAAGAGCGCAGTGGCCAGTGATCAGTGGCCAGTGGGCAGCGAGTGGTAAGCATTGCGATTAGCTCACTGACCACTGGCCACTGGACCACTGCTCTCCAACTATGCATCTCGATTTCCTAAACGACTTCATTGCCCGCTACGGTCTTTATGCGGTCTTTCTCCTGGTGCTGATCGAGGGTGATATCACACTGTTGCTGGCGGGCGTGCTCGCGCATAGTTATTTTTTCGGCGAACACAGTTTTTTGTGGGTTCTTCTGGCCGGTACACTCGGCGGAACGGCGAGCGACAACATCGCTTACTTCACCGGTCGCGAATTTCGCAAAGGCGTTCGCGATCTTCGTTTCTATCGCGCTGCCAAACCGCGTATGGAGCGATTGACTAACAAGTTCGGCGGCCTTTCGATCTTTCTTTCAAAATATATCTACGGACTGCGCTGGGCGTCCTGCATATTTCACGGCGTCGGCCGCATGCCTTATCTGCGCTTTGTGGTACTGTCGTTTGCTAGTTGTTTTGCCTGGGTGCTACTGCTCAGCGGTGCTGGTTATTTTTTCAGCGGTGCTGTCATCGGGCTCATCGGCGATTTTCAACGCCTGGGAAAAGTGCTGCTGGTCATTGTAGTAATCGGCATCGCCGGCTTTTATTTGGCCGAACGTTTTTGGCTATCGCGGAAAGTTGAAGAAGCTGACCCAGAACGCCTGCAGGAGTTTGAACATGCTGCGCAGGAAAAGTTGCAGGGTTTAAGACAGGAGTTTCAGGAACATATCCCCTTTAAACAAGGCCGGCGTGATGAAGAAAAGAAACGGATCAACGCCAAGCGCCGCAAGGCAAGAAAGCATTAGGTTGCATTAATATTTACCCAAAAAGCCGAGCGCAGATTTTCCATTTCTCATTTGTCATTTCTCATTTGCCATTGAAATCAAAAACGGTGTAGAGATTCCACTTTCTACTGCCTTCACTGACAAAGTGAGAAATGATATATGGAAAATTTATTTGCTTATTGAACATGAGCATCATCGTTGAAAGAATAACGGGGAACAAAGCTGAGTGCTAATTGAATCATCTGCACCTACACGAGTCGATCTCGCCGGCGGGACTATCGATATTTGGCCGTTATACCTTTTTCATCCCGGCGCTGCCACGGTAAATTTTGCCATCTCGCTTCGGGCCCACTGTCGAATCGAAACCCGCGACGATGGTCGCATTGTGCTTGAGTCACGGGACCGCAAAGTAGCCTTCGAAACCGAGCTCGCGGCCATCGAAGATCTCGCCCGTGAGCAACGTCTGGAACTTATTTCGAAACTGGTTCACTTCTTCAAACCGACCACCGGTTTCCACCTGATCGCAAACAGCGAGGCCCCGGCAGGCGCCGGGTTGGGCGGCTCGTCAGCGCTCGCGATTGCCTGTATCGGAGCACTCAATCGGCTGGTGGGAAATCGTTACCATGAACGCAAGTTTATCGTGCTTGCTGCCAATATCGAGACTACCGTCATTCGAGTGCCGGCAGGTTTCCAGGATTATTATCCCGCTCATTTTGGCTCGGCTTCTTGCATTCATTTTCGCCCTGATCGGATCGAGCGGGAGGCATTGAACATCGATGCGGCGGAACTGGAAAAACGCCTCGTCATCTGCTACACCGGCGAGCCGCGTCTGTCTGGCACGAACAACTGGGAGATTATGAAGCGTCACATCGACGGCGATGCGGAACTGTTTGGCCTATTCGAGGGGATACGTGATTCCGCAATTCGCATGCGTGGAGCTCTTCTGTCCAACGATTGGAATGAAGTGAGCGCAACCATGCGGGCCGCCTATCCCAATCGGCAACGACTAACGCCGGGCGTGACTACTGCGCAAATGCAGCGACTAATTGAAAGCGCTCTGGCCAATGGCGCTGAGGCTGCAAAAGTTTGCGGCGCGGGCGGCGGCGGTTGCATTGCCTTCCTTTGCGCGGAGGGACGAAAGAGTGACCTGGAGCGAACACTGAATGGCCAGGAAGGCGCGGAAGTTCTCGATTGGAAGTTTTCCCCGGAAGGGTTAACCGTCACCGAATCGTAAAAGCTCAAGTTCCAAGTTTCAGGTTCGGAACCGAAATTTTTGTGAAGCAAACTCATAGTTTACGAGTGGCCGCTGGAATTAGATCGCCAACCAACCGTTGCGTTACAACGAAATTCTGAACTTGAAACTTGGAACTTGCAACTTGAAACTTCTTAAAGCATCCACTGGTGCCGATTGTCGTAGTAGGACGGCGAGCGATCAGGATAGCGCTTTTTATATTTCTTGTAGCGCGCGTGAAGCTTTTCATAACGTCTATCCGACGAGTAAAGAGGCCGGTGAGGCAGCTCGCGCAGGTGTCGTTCAATCTTCGACATGTTCCTCGCCGAAAATCGCCAATCATAGTCTCCCAGGTCATAAAGAGACGTAAGGCCATAACCCCTGATCCTCCCTGACATGTCGACATACGGATCGAAATAACTCCACGTCAAGTCTCTCAGCGACCGGTACAACGGTTTTCGTCCGTGTAAGCCGATGTCCCGGGAGCGACCGATCGACCCCCACAAACCGCGGTGCTGAAACACGAAAATTACGTGATCGAGTAAATCCTGCGACTCAAAATCAAGGAGTAGCGGGGGGTAGCCATGCTGTTCGAGGATGACGGCGGCGCCGACCGCTGCTTCAAGGCAGTGTGCCTCATTGCGTTTTACCACTTCGCGAAAAGATCGGAGCGTGCCGCCGCCACTCTCCCAGTTGTAAGGCATAGAACTGAAATAACTCTGTACCTGTGCGGGCTCACGAAGTGTCTGGATCAATCGCCACTCGCGTTTGGTGAATGATTTCTTACCGGGCGGATCTGTCATAGTGGAAACGTGTAACAGACGGATCTGTGAAAAATCAAGATTCATACTTTGTGTCTCGGTAATTACGCTCGAAGTTCTGAGTAAATTCGAGTGCGCTTGCTTCGCGGCGCGCGGTGAGGTAAGACTCTAGGTAGTCAGCAACGCGTTCGATATCAGATCAAGCGCGACTGTTTTAAGAGTGCTGGAACGTTAGTAATAGGCGTCATACGTAGATGAAACCAGAGCTATCATATCGTCAACTTACTCGGGGTGAGAAAGAAACCGAAACCGAGGCCGCGCGGCTTATCGAGCACATCGAAGAGGCACTTTCTGTAGTGGCAATTCGCTCCACCGACGCAGCCGATACGCTCGACGCAGTTGCCGACCGTATCGAGCGTGCTGCACGCGATCTGTCGGCCGGGCTAAGGGAACTAGCCGATCAACGTCGCCTGGCCGAAAAGGCAGTCGGCCAATAACCGGCCGCCAGCGCACCAGCAGCGGCACAGCAGCCGCTTAGAACTCAAAACGCGAAAGAAGACGAGTTACACAATCCGACGAGAGGAAGTGACGGTCTGCCGATTGGGCGGTTCAGACTGTGGTTGACGCCTTCTCGTCTGCTGACGCATTTCTGCGCTCGCTCGTTCTGCCCTTCGTTTCTTTTCCCTTTCGGGCTTGATTCCCCAGTGGTATGCGACCATCAGCGACAACAGGAGCATACCCAGGCCAAACATGGTTGCGTATAAATCCATACAGTTAACTTAAGTCTCGAACAATACAGCCAAAAGCAGGTGAACCAGCGGTTCTAATCTCAGCAGAAATCAGACTGCTTTCAGGCGCCGGGCACAAACAATTTATGATGGCCAATTGCTGCGAGCTTATGGCCACAGCCTGCGAATTTAGCATTACCGCGCCGCCCGCCCTCATCCCGGTGGCCATTGCAACGGGCGTCCACCAAGCACATGTAAATGAAGATGAAAAATTGACTGCCCAGCGCCGGCCCCTGTGTTGATCACCGTGCGATAACCATCTTCCGCATGACCGGCGGCGTTTGCAACGCGCGCGCCCACGCGCAATAAGTGACCCAACAGCGCCTCGTCTTTCTGTGAAGCATCATCGAGTGATTCGATGTGTTCACGCGGAATCACCAGCAGATGGGTCGGGGCCTGCGGATTGATATCTCGGATAACTATAGACCGCGCGTCATGCTCGATGACTTCGGCTGGAATTTCGTTCGCCACTATCCGGCAAAACAAGCAATCGCCTTCTGACATGTGTTTATGTTTCCCCTTGTTCTTCAGACATCTGCAATTAAACTTCCGCGACCACTCCTGGCTGAGCCGGTTGCGAGAGCGGAGCAGTTACCGACTCTCTAATCCGCTCGATATCGGCGCCTAAGGCGCGCAGCTTTGCTTCTATCTTTTCGTAGCCACGATCTATGTGATAGACGCGATCGATTACGGTTTCTCCCTCGGCCACCAGTCCCGCCAGGACGAGCGACGCCGAAGCGCGCAGATCCGAGGCTATCAACGGCGCGCCCGTCAATGGCGTTGGTCCTGTAACTGTCGCGCTGCGGCTGTCGATTGAAATTCTCGCGCCCATTCGCTGCAGCTCCGACGCGTGCATGAACCGGTTTTCAAAAACTGTTTCTTTGATCAGCGACCGGCCTTCCGACTGGGTCATTACCGCCATGTATTGGGCCTGCATGTCTGTCGGAAATTTGGGGTGCGGCTCGGTCGTTACGTCTTTCGCCGTCAGTGCATTTACCCACGAAACCCTGAGCGTGCTCGGATTGATTTCTTCGATGTTTACACCAACCTCGCGAAACTTATTTATCACGGCGGAAAGATGCAGTGGTTGGCAGTCGCGAATTTCAAGGTCGCCTCGAGTAATGGCGGCCGCGGCAATGAAGGTGCCGGTTTCGATGCGGTCGGGAACGATTGTATGCTCGGCGCTTCCTAACTCCGGAACACCTTCGATCTCAATTCTGCTCGTGCCCGCGCCCCTTACTCGCGCTCCCATTTTGTTAAGCAACTCTGCAAGGTCGGAGATTTCGGGTTCACAGGCTGCGTTATCAAGTATCGTCAAGCCGCTGGCGAGCGTTGCGGCCATCATCACGTTTTCTGTTCCGGTTACGGTTACCTTGTCGAAATGGATTTCACCCCCCACCAGGCGTCCGTCTTTGGGCGCTCGCGCAATGACGTTACCGGCTTCCAGCTTCACCTCGGCGCCTAGTTTTTCGAAGGCGACGAGATGAAGGTCGATCGGCCGCGTGCCAATCGCGCAACCACCCGGCAAAGACACTTTTGCTTTGCCAAAGCGCGCCAGCAGCGGCCCGAGCGCGAGCACTGAGGCGCGCATAGTTCTAACCAGTTCATAGGGCGCTTCAAAAAGTTCGATGTTGCTCGCAGTTATTTTGTGGGTGCGCAGCTCGGGCGTGAGCACCGTGGCGCCGAGATCTTCAAGCAGGCGGCGCTGCGTAATGATGTCGCGTACGTACGGCAGGTTATGCAGGGTTACCGTTTCCGCGCTGAGCAAAGCAGCCGCCATGCAAGGCAGCGCTGAATTTTTGGCGCCGCTAATCGAAACGCGGCCATTGAGCCTGCGGCCACCGGCAATGCGAAACTTATCCATGATGCCGACAGATTAGAGGAAAATTCAGAAAGGTGAAAGGACATGCTGAGTCCAAAGTCCAACGCCCAAGGTCCAATGTCCATCTGCCGATCTTGACGTTGGACTTTGGACCTTGGACTTTAGACTTTGGACAGGTTGAATTTTAAAAGCTAAGGCCTCCACTGCGACGAATATTCACGCCGCCATTCGTGGTCATCGCCCGAATATTTGCGCCGCCTCCGCCCAGATTCACCGCCAGCTCCTTTGTGATGTTTCCCTGGACTGTCACCGCAAAATCAATGCTGAGATGGCCGTTA
>DATLBQ010000028.1:0-3515 GCA_035526805.1 Pyrinomonadaceae bacterium | reverse complement strand
GGTCGCCGGCTGACGGAACTTCCACTGCGCGAACCCGCTCAGCAGCCGCTGCAGCGACGCGTTCAACCGGCCAAGTCGCGCGAATCGCGCGAGATAGCCGGGAATGAACCGCCGGTCCGTCAATAGATCGTTGATGAACGGGAAGACGTAGATCGCGAAGTACACGCTCAGTTCCCACGTGTACTTCAGAACGAAAGCCTCCTGATCGCCGAGCACGTCGTAGCTGATGGCGTAGCTTGGTACATAAGCCTGATACATTGAGCGCACCAGGGATTCGTAGAGCGGGATCTTCTTCGCTAGAACCGCATCATCGTTGGTTAATATGCAATCCACGAGTGCCGTATTGTGGAACGCAATCAAGTCGCTGCCGGGGCTGTACAGCGGGTCAGAGAATCGACCGGACTCGCCCGAAAGCGCCCATTTGTTGGGATAAAACGTTTGAATACAATCGTACGCGTAGTCCTTCAGAAAGCCATGGTCGAAAATGCGCCGCCGCGGGAGATCGCGGGCTAGAAGTGGGAACTCGTTGCAAATCCACTTCATCAACTTCGGTGTCGTGTTCACGGTTTCCGGCGCCACGGCATTATTATCGAACACCAACCCAAGGCTGGTATGACCCTTCAACGGGATCACCCAAAACCACCAGCCTTCTCCGACAAAGTGATTCGTGGCTAATGAATAGGGGAAATGCCCCATACGCCGGCGGCTCTTGCTGATAAGCCTTTCGTCTATTTTTTTGGACGTGAGCTTCTCTACATCGACTAAGCCATCCACCCAAAAATAGGAGGAACTGTGGTGGATGGGGCTAGGCCGCGAGAGGTGATTCCGCCGCGCAAGATGCTTTCCGCGGCCGCTTGTATCCACCACCCAGTCCGAGGTCACATCAGAGCGTTCTCCGTTGTGTACATATGAAATTTCATGACGACCGTTTTCGCGAAGATCAATTTTAAGATCGCTGACGGGGGCCCTCAACGTGCATCCGGCCTGCTCGCGATTCAGACGCAGCAACTCCGCTTCCAGAGTGTTACGATTTAGCTGATATCCCGCAATATTGGACATCATCCGAATGTAACTTTGGCTCAGTCCTTCATACGCCTCGCCGTTGTATCCGGATGGCTTCCAATGAAAGCGGAGATTGTATTTGAGCATCTGCTCGCGCAGAAGATACTCTTCCAAGTCCAGCATTTTCGACAGATAGTAACCGCCCACCTGCACGGTGGACTCGCCCAATTTTTGCCGCGGAGTGGGGATCCGCGAAGACTTATCGAGCAGAAGAACTTTTTTGTCTGCGCGTAGGAGCAACTGCCTCACCAGCGTCAGACCCGCCAAGCCCGCACCAATCACGACGAGATCAAAATGTTTTCTCATGATCTATTTCAACATTTCAAGGACCAGTGCCTGCGACGCCTTCAGGTTGATGAGTGAGTGCGCGTAGAGGGCCCCCGGCGCTCAGGCCAGGTTCACCTCTGAGGGAAATTGGCAATCGCGATGCTGCCAAAGCCAGAAGGATAACACAAAAAATTCAGGCGAATACAAGTAAGCGGGTAACGCTCACGGCGTTACCGGGGATGTTGAAAGGAAATGGAGTTATATCGAGGAAGTGTGAGAAATTTAATTTCGCCCCATTACGCCAACATCGCGGCGAGAAAACCAGCTTCGAGCCATAGCAGAATTTCATCCAGGCCTTCCGGCTCTTCGCTGAACATAACGCCGACTGAAGCTTCCGTCGAGTGGGCAACTGTTCCCAGAACCGAAATCTCAAGTGGGTAGTCTTTAACGATAAATCGCACATGGACCGAGGTGCCTTTGGCGGGATTAGCCGGAGTAAGCACAAGCAGTCCGCCGGCACCCACATTCAATAGCTCGCCCTGGATGACGTGCGCATCGCCAGCGTCAATCGAGGCATTACCATTTACCAGAAAGCGTTTATGTTGGCGCCGATCGTCTCCGGAACTCGATGAATAAAGCATTTTGCACCTGCCTTCCTTCAACTTTATCGGTCAAAGAGAGGGGTGATTAACTATTTTTTACGCATAAGTGTCAAAGTAATCACATTGCGCGTGCGTATTAGCGGTTCGAAACTGCGGAGAGTTGGGCGCGGGCGTGGTAGGAACTCCGAACCAGAGGACCGGACTCGATATGCGCGAATCCCATACGTAGTCCGGCTTCTCGAAACTCGGCAAACTCGCTCGGATGATAGTACTTCATGATCGGCAGGTGATCCCTGGAAGGCTGAAGGTACTGGCCGATAGTGAGGATTTGCACTCTGTGCCGAGCCAGATCCTGCATCGTCTGAAGAATTTCGTCGCTTGATTCACCTAAGCCTACCATGATCCCAGACTTAGTTGAAACGCTCCCATCCACGGTGCTGGCATGAAGAAGCAGATCAAGCGATTGCTGGTATTTTGCTCCCGGCCGCACGTCCTTATACAAACGAGGGACTGTCTCTGTGTTGTGGTTCAAAACCTCCGGGTGAGCAGCCATTACAATTTCCAACGCTTCGCGCGAGCCCTGAAAATCCGGGATTAGAACTTCGATCTTACACGTGGGCTGCAGCCGGCGTATCGCTTGAATCGTACGCGCGAATATCTCCGCTCCGCCATCTTTGCGATCATCGCGATTGACGGAAGTGACGACGGCATATTCCAAGTTAAGCGCCCGCACTGCTTGCGCAACTCTCTCCGGTTCGGCTTCATCTACCGTAAGCGGTTGTCCCTTCGGGACGGCACAGAATCCGCACCGCCGCGTGCAGACATCGCCAAGAATCATGAAGGTGGCGGTCCGCTGGTCCCAGCACTCTCCTAAGTTCGGGCACTGCGCGCTTTCACAAACTGTGTGCAGCTCCAGCTTATTTGTTAACACCTTGAGTTCATGGTGATTTGGCCCGCCGGGAGCGCGCGCGCGCAGCCACGTTGGCCGCGGAGCACGTAGCGGGGCGTGTGAAGCTACTCGAATTTCAACTAGATCACTCATGACTTCACGCTCCGACATAGCGCGCGTATAGACTTCTGGCCTGCGCAGGATCGGTAGTTCCTTTAATAATCGCGCGACCATCCGGGAACAGCGTCATATCGTATGCGTCAACCTGGAAGCGCAAAACATTCGCATTGTAGCGTACGGCGCCAAGCGGGCTAAGCTGGACAGCCAATGCACTGAAGTCCAGGGGTCTCTGTCGCTCATGGATCTGCACCGAGTCGCGGCCACATAGCGTAATCGGCGCGCGATTGGTGCCCGACAGGTGTAAAAATTCCCGCCCTCGACAGACGCGGCAATCAGCCATGGGGCGACCAGCATCGATTAGTTTGAATCGCGTGTCCCAGATATCCATCGAGAAAAGCTTACCGCTTAGCTCATTCAACGCACCGACCAGAATCTTTGTTGCTTCCGCAACCTGGATGGATGCAACCAAAGAAGCCGCGGCGCCCACTATCCCCGACGTGTCGCAGGTCTCGTGAAAACCGGCCGGAGGCGCTGGAAACAGACAGGCGAGACATGGCGTGATGCCTGGGCGAATC
>DATLBQ010000027.1:0-10224 GCA_035526805.1 Pyrinomonadaceae bacterium | reverse complement strand
AGCGCCGCACGTTCAGACGCAAACGCCTCCCAACACTCCGTACTGCCCGCGGCGCAAGCTACCGGCGCACCTGTGCCAATGGTCATGTGTCCGAATTCTCCGGCTGTGCCCCCTTCCCCGCGATAAACCTGGCCATCAAATACAATTCCGGTACCGAGACCCGCTTCCACTAAAACCAGAATGAAGTCGCGGATCTCGCGTATTTCCGGACGACCGAACCAAAGTTCCGCGAGCGCGGCCGCATTAGCATCGTTGTCAATGGTTACGGGCAGAGCGGTGGCTTGCGTTACCGCCTCAGCAATTGGCGAGTCGCGCCATTTAAAATGCGGCGCATAGGAGCGGGTAGTCTCCGGGTCAACCCAGCCCGGAAAACTGATGCCGATTCCTTCAATGGTGCCGCCGTTCCTACGCGAGATGCGCAGCGCACATTCCGAAATGTTTTGAGTTGTATTGTTAGCGTCTGGATCGGTTAAGAATTGTTCCTGGCTTAGTACACGTCCCGCCAGATCGCTGGTGGCTACGACGGTATTGATTGTGCCCAGGTCGACACCAATCGCTACCGCATCAGCCGTGCGTAGTGAAAGCAAATTAGGTGGACGTCCCCCCGTGGATTCTCCGCTAACCTCTTCAATGAGCCCATGATCTGTTAACTCGTCTACAATGAGGGAAACTGTAGAGCGTTGAAGGGCGGTTTCACGTGCAATATCCGCGCGCGAAATCGGTCCCAGTTCACGGACGTAATTCAACACAATCTGCCGGTTTATGTCGCGGATTGTATTCGACCGCGCCACACTCGCCTTCTTAAGATTTATCCGTCTCACAATGCGCTAAGCTCTGAACAAAAATATTCGCCGTTTGTCGTAGTCATTTGCAATTTCTAACCTTTGTTGGTTCCTGCTATTAAGTAGTGCAGCTGGGCCTGACAGTCAACTGTTTTCTTGGTCTGCAGCTCATCCCATTCACAATTGCCTCTGGGTCAGTGTCGGCAAGAGCTGGATGGTCCTCGTCAAGAATGGAGATGCGCGCTCTGGTCTTCCAATAACAAGTGGGTCAACGCGCAGAGTCACGCCCCTTAGAGCTGAGGTTTCATAAACACCAAACTCTCAGTTAGATCGATAGCGGTTAAGATAGGGTTCGCAGGAATTTGAAGTATGGTGTCACTTGCGTGTCGGCCCGTTTTTGGGCTCAGGCGGCGGCTGTGCCTGCGAATTTGCTGGTTAAAACCAGACTCAAAGCTCCCATTAACGTCGGATCTCCATTCAGAGAGGAGCGGAAGATTCTCGCTGACGGCAAGCCTCGGCGGACACTTCGGTCTATTTTTTCCGTGAGAGCTTTTTCAATCAATGGCCAGGCTCGAGTAATAGCGCCACCTACTATGACGGCTTCCGGGCTAAAACCAACGACAAGATTGGAGATACCTATGGCGAGATAACGAGCTGTCTCTGTCAGGGCAGTCTTTGCTTCGGGTTCTCCTGCTAACGCCCGATCAATCAGAGCTTGAAAACCTGGCGCGCTGTTCGCTCCCTTTAGCTTCTGGTAGCGCGCGGTCGCGGCGCGCTCAGACGCGAAAGCCTCCCAGCAGTCGTCGTTTCCGCATGAACAGAGGACCGGTGCATCGCTGCCCACGATCATATGACCAAATTCACCTGCCGCTCCGCGTACGCCCCGATACACCTGACCGTCAAAAATGATCCCAGTCCCGACGCCGTCGGCAACCAACACGAAGATGAAATCACGCGCATCTCTGACTTCGGGTCGTCCGAACCACAACTCGGCCAGGGCGACTGCATTGGCATCATTGTCTATGGTAACCGGCAACCCAGTCGATTTAGAGATCGTTTCGGCGATGGGTAAGTCACGCCACTTGAAGTAAGGCACGAAAACCACATTGCCTGTCGCGGGGGTAACCAGTCCGGGAATACTTACGCCGATGCCTTCGATTGAACCCTTAACAGAAAACTTGCGAACGATTTCTATGATTCGGTTCACTGTCCGTTCGGGAACCGGGTCAGTGGGGAAACTTTCTTGTTGCACTACCACTCCAGCCAGATCACTGCTCGCGATAGTGGTGTAGGTAGGAGTGATATTGACACCGATGCCAATTGCACCAACCGTACGTAATCGCAGTAACGTCGGTCGCCGGCCTCCGGTTGATTCACCTTCACCAATCTCCTCGACCAGACCTTCGCCGGTGAGCCCCTCAACAATCTCGGAGATAGTAGATCGTTGTAGAGCGGTCTCGCGGGCGATGGTAGCTCGGGAAATCGGCTCTCTTTCGCGAACGTAATTCAGCACTATCTGCCGATTAATATCGCGAATAGTGTGTAAATTGGCGGCTTGGACCGTTCGTAGATCGATTCGGCGCACGCGCTTGCCCTCTATCTCTCGACTGAACTCTGAGTCTGGTATACCAGACAGCTTCCCCTGGGCGCTTCATGAAGTGAGTGGCGATCAATATTATAAAGAGCTGCCGAAGTCAACGATTCTAAGGCTCGGTACTGATGCAGTTTAGAGTTCAAGCTTTAGCTTGCGTTTTCGGTTGAGACTCAAAACCGCAGTCTAAAGGCTGAACTCTGAACTGCTAGCCTCAAACTGAATCAGTACTAAAGGCTCTGGCGAAACTACGATCGCGATTTTAAAGTTACTTCGCGAAGGGGCGGCGCCGACAATGCTTTGTACTTTTTACTATTCACATCCCCATGCCTTTCAAGTGATACCGATTCGTATCGTAAAATCGCCCTACATCCACTGTGTCGATCTTTCCCAGTACCGTCGAAATATCAACCAGCGACAATTCGCAAGCCGGTGCAATTCCACGCGATGACACCATCTTCCCGAAGTCACCGTCGGCAACTGCGTCCGCCGCCCGCGCTCCGAATAACAATCCCATGATACGGTCCACCGGCGAAGGCGGACCGCCACGCTGCGGATGGCCAAGAATTACCGAGCGCGCCTCGTAGGACGTATCACTTAAAATTCTTCGGGCCAGAACTTCAGCAACGCCCCCGAGCCGCGCGTGCCCGAAGGCGTCATGGCGGTCGTCCATAATTATTAGCTCGCCGTCTTCCGCGTAGGCGCCTTCAGCAATGACGATTACCGAGTAACGCGGGTGCTGCGGATCGCGTGGATGCGAGGTGGAATCCCCCAGCTTATCCTTCAACAGGTGGTAGACCTTCTCGTAGCGAAATGGGTGTTCGGGGATCAGGATAATGTCTGCTTGACCTGCAACTCCGGACCAAAGGGCCAGGTGACCAGAGTGACGCCCCATAACTTCGATCACCTGAACCCAGCCGTGCGATCCAGCGGGCGTGCGGGATCTTTCGATAACTTCGGTTACGTTTCTCAACGCTGAGTCAAATCCGAGCGTGTAATCGGTGCCTGCCAGATCCTTATCGATCGTCTTGGGAATTCCGACGATGGGCACGCCCATTTGGGAGACGCGAGCGGCAACGCCCAGCGTGTCTTCCCCGCCGCAGACAACGACGGCACCGAGACCAAGCTTCTCGATGTTAGAGATCACTTCAGATGACCTGTCAATCCGCTCTCCCAACTCGTTCGGTGTCTGGAAAGGATTGGTCCGCGACGAGCCCAGGTTGGTCCCGCCATCGCGATCCCAGCGTCGCACGGTTGCGCGCTCAAGCCTTACCACATCGAATGGGGGATTGAGCAAACTTAGCCAACCGTCACTGAGGCCCACTGTTTCAATTCCGCGCTGAGATGCCCGGTAAACCAAACCCTTGATAGCAGGGTTGAGCCCTGGCGCATCACCCCCGCCGGTCAACACGCCGATGCGTTTTGCTTCAGTCATAGGAAACTAAGGCTGCTCCTTGGTAAGAGTTCAAAGAAATAGTTTGTATCAATTGCACCGAATCGCCAACAAGAAAGATTTCGGTACTTACAACGCCGGATCATCCGGCTTGCGTTATCACCAGCGGCTACACCCAAACCGGGCTCGCCATACAGCCAAGGACGCCTATCCGGTTGATAGCGCATTCGCGGCAGATAATGGTGAGGACGAGCGACCGGAAATCGGCGGGTGTAACGGATCGGAATGAATAGGTAGAAGCGGGATGATTGAGGATTTATTTGAATGTCTGATTCGTATCCAGCTCGACCGCTCTCGGAAACAGAATGTTGTTCTCAAGATGAATGTGCTGATGCAGGTCTTGCTCAAATGCTTCCATCGCCTCGTAAAGCGTTTGGTAACATCAAAGGCACAAGTCGTAGCACTTCTTCCTTTGAATAGACGGGATGCTTACTGAGGATGTGATAGCCGGCGTAGGGCGGGCGGTGATCTGCTATGTGTGATTTCGTTAACCTTCGTGTAGTTTCGTGGACCGTTGCGCCACAAACGATCCACGAAGTAAGACAAAGCGCGAAACAGTTGTTGTGTCGGAACTGTCTACGAGCCAGTCTGCTTACTGTCAGCTCGCTCGGCCATCTTAACGACGACTCTTCCCTGCACCTCGCCGCGCCGCAATCGGTCGAATATCGTATTGATCTCTGTCAAGGGCTGCGTTTCAATAATGGCCTTAACCTTACCGTCGGCCGCAAACTGCAACGCTTCCTGCATGTCTTTACGTGTGCCGACAATCGAACCACGAATGGTTAACCGTTTGAGCACCACGTCGAAGATCGACACCGGAAAATCGCCGGGTGGCAAGCCGTTTAGCACGCAGGTGCCGCCGCGCCGCAACATGTTCACGCCCTGCTGAAATGCAATCGGTGAGACTGCTGTAATCAATACGCCGTGTGCGCCGCCAATGGTCTCCTGAATTTTCGCCACGGGATCTTCAGTTCTCGCATTGACTGTTATTTCAGCTCCAAGCTCACGCGCCAGCGTTAATTTCTCGTCGGCGACGTCAATAGCTGCAACGTGGAGTCCCATCGCTTTCGCATATTGCACGGCGAGATGGCCGAGCCCGCCAATACCCGAGATCGCTACCCACTCTCCGGGTCTGGCATCGGTTTCTTTCAGTCCTTTGTAAGTTGTTACACCGGCACACAGCAGCGGCGCCGCATCGACAAACTCTAGCCCTTCGGGCAGACGCGCGATGTAGGCTGCAGGCGCGAGCATATAGGGAGCAAAGCCGCCGTTAACCGAGTAGCCGGTGTTTTGCTGCGAAGGGCAGAGTGTTTCCCATCCCGTAATACAGTATTCACAATCGCCACACGCGCTGTGTAGCCAGGGCACTCCAACACGGTCACCCTTCTGCACCAAAGTTACACCACTGCCGACGGCATCAACGAAGCCGACTGCTTCGTGTCCCGGAATGAAAGGCAAGGTTGGCTTCACCGGCCAGTCACCGTCGGCCGCGTGAATGTCGGTGTGGCAAACTCCGCTTGCCATCACCTGAATGCGTACCTGCCCGGCTGCCGGCGTGGGAATAGGAACTTCATCGATAGTCAGCGGCTTAGCAAACTCGTGGACCACTGCGGCTGTCATTTTTTGCGACATGGTTTTTCTATCCTTATTGTTATTCGATTAAAAAACAATCCGCAGGCAGCTTGGGGAAACTGCCTGCGGCTGCTGTGGGCCACATCAGATTTCGATGCTGCATCGTGGAATGCTCCAGTAGTTCAGTTCAATGCTTGCTGCTGATGGACGTGCGTGGCTCCGTGCGTCGCTCGCGCCGTTTCGATCTCATTAATCTTCTTTCGCATCCATTGTTTGAGCGTTCGTTCCAGCTTCGGCTGATTGTCCTGAGCTTCAAGATCCTCGATGGTTTCGCCCTTTTCGTTCAAAACAATGAAATGACAAGGGACCGACTCTGAGCGGTGTTCATCCGCTACATCATCCAGCAGGTGGCACTCGCTACACGGATGTGCGCGATCGGGATCAGCGTAGTTTATGCAGGTCAGGGAGTCCTGAAAGGCCGACTTTGGTAACCAGGGTGTGCGGACCGAGCGTCCATAACCGCCTTGCTCGATGAAAGCCAATTCTTCTTTAAGCAGTTCCAGAATGTCTCGATCATCTTTTGCCATGGTAGCCAACCTCCCGTTTCTCCCTGGCGCTGCAATTCTGAGCAGCAAGCCGCTGCTCCATTCGCTCGAGCTTGGGTTCCCGATTGGTGCAAGTGCAACATGTATGCCGCCTCTGGAACATGGGGTCGGAATGGAAAACCTGCCCGCTTGCGTTCCACTTCATGTGGAAAGTTCCACAGCCTGTTGCGAAAAAATTCTCAAAGCAGCGGCCTTCGTCTTAAGAAATTCATGTGATTCGAAAATTGGTAATCGGCATAGGGCTTGCCAATCGAGCGGGCGGGCAAACCGTGTGGATTGATAGCGTTCCTTGAAGATCCTAAAGTAATAGATCGATCTATATTGTGTTCGAGCACATACAGACACGTCGGATTGGTTTACCCTTAGCTGTAACCGTATTAACCAGAAGAGGGATCACTTCGATATCAGCGCACGAACATTCGCTGCAATGATTTTTCGCAGTTTCAACCCTCGCCTAAGCTCTTCTTTTTTCGAAGCCACGCTTTTTCGACAAATAATAAAGCCTTTTTCACGCCGGTAGGGAGGCCGCAATTGAAACTAACCAAAGCCATCAAGACGCTGTTCCTTTGCGCGTCGGTATTGGGCTTGATCCTATGGATCGTTTCGAACAGGAGCTCGCAAGCGGTTGGTTCCGGCCAAAACCCCAAACCGATGAGCGCAGCGCCTGGCCCGATGGGCTACGTCGGCAGCGACGCCTGCAAAGATTGCCACGAAGATCAATTCAAGAATTATTCGCGCACATCACATGCTGACCTTGGACACATTGGTTCATGGAAAAACAAAGTGACCGGATGTGAGTCGTGCCATGGACCAGGCAAAGCACACGCTGAAGAAGGCGATCCGTCCAAGATCATTTCCTTCAAAAATAAGTCGTCGAAAGAGACTTCCGAAACCTGCCTTGCCTGTCATGCGGGCAAAGAAGAACACAACAATTTCCGCCGTGGTGAACACTGGCGAAACGACATCGGGTGTACCGACTGCCATTCACCGCACCAAAGCGTGTCGGGTAAAAATCTGGCCAGCTCTAATGTGTTTGTTACTAGTGCCAATGCTGAGAAGCCGGGCTTCTCAACGTTGAAGATGCTGAAGATGAATGACCCGCAGCTTTGTTTAAGCTGCCACACGGAAGTCAAACATCAGTTCAACGCACCCTTCCATCACAAAGTGCTTGAAGGCGCGATGAAGTGCGGCGATTGTCACAATCCGCACGGCGGCTTTGAGTTGAAACAAAGCCGACTGGCGACCGGCGCCGACGCCGCCTGCATTAAATGCCACGCCGACAAGCAGGGCCCCTTCGTTTTTGAACACGCTCCAATTAAGACCGAGGGCTGCACGGCTTGTCATATTCCGCACGGCTCCTCAAATGCGCGTCTACTGAGGTACAGCGCAGTGAACCAACTATGTCTGACCTGCCACAGCGTGGACCACGGTGTGGGCGCCGTGGAGCCGGCGGGTCCGGCGCACAACCAAAACGCGCAATATGCGAATTGCACGGCGTGTCACGTCAAGATTCATGGCTCGCGCACCAGTCCCGTCTTTTTCAGGTGAGGCGGATTGGAGCGAACATCTGGCGGGGCCGTCACACGTCCCCATACGGAGATGCAAAACAGCAGTTAATTGCGAGGATGGACAACATGAAAAGCAATGTTCAGAGGGTGCCACGAGTAATAGGATTGGCACTGACTCTAATGCTGTTTGCGGGAGTTGTGAGGGCCCAGAATCCGTCGACAACATCGACGCCTTCGCCAAAGCCAGAGAAGGCGACTGAAACTCCGACCACCAGTGCAGAGACCGGCGAGGACGCAGGCGACTACACCGTGACGGGCACGTTCGAGGTGGGGTATCGCGGGTTGAGCGTCGATGGCGACCTCAATAAATACCAGAGCGATTTGAACTACAAGGCCGGACCGCGACTCTTCGATAGCACTTTCCTGATGCAGGCAAAGAATGGTAAAGCAACCGTCCTTGACAACCTGCTGGTGACGTCGACCGGTTGGGGCGCGGACCCCAACGGTCATCTCAGGTTGAGCGCCGAGAAATCGAAATGGTATCGCTTCGAGGCGACGTATCGCCGCTTTAAATATTTTCGCTTTGTTAACAATTTTGCAAACCCAAACTGGATTTTTTCTCCGGCAACGTTCAGCGTTCCGCCTAACCCGATTACCGGCGAACATGGCTACAACACGCGGACCCAACTGGGAGATTTTGATCTTACGTTATTACCAAAGAACGAGCAGATTAAGATCAATATCGGTTTCTCGCCGGAA
The DNA here is from genome assembly GCA_035526805.1 of Pyrinomonadaceae bacterium. Lineage (GTDB taxonomy): Bacteria > Acidobacteriota > Blastocatellia > Pyrinomonadales > Pyrinomonadaceae > PSRF01. The sequence continues at coordinate 1,954 of DATLBQ010000027.1, read as the reverse complement.
AGCTATAGCGGACCGGCGTTCACTAACTATCACGTCGGCGGTAACGAGTTTAACTTTGTGTCCAATCTGAAATCCCGGGCCAACGATTTTCGGCTTGGCGCAGATGGCAAGCTCGGACCAATCGATTTTTCCGTGCTGCAGGGCTTTCGATTTTTCCGTGACGATAGCTTCGTTAGCCTCGGACCAACTCGCGGCATTAACTTGAATCCCGCCGCGGCTGCATTCACCAGCTTCAACCGGCGCGAGCCGGCTAGCGGCGAAGTGGATTACACACGTCTGAGCGCGCACACTACGATTGCTAAGAGGCTCGACATAACTGCCCGCCTGGTTCACAGCAACGCCACCTCAAGCTACATTTTTGACGAAACCTTCAGCGGCAGGAACTTCAATCCTAGGATAACCGGATGGCCGCCAACACCACCCGCAGCTACGCCAAATACTCTCAATCTCGGCCAGTACAACATAACTGGTCGCACCAAGCGGCCCAACACTCTGTTTGACCTCGGCGCCACGATTTTGGCCACGGTCAAGTTTCGGCTTTCGAATACCTTTCGCGTGGAGACGTTCAAAATAACCGGTACCGCTTTATTCAGCGACTTTTTCTCAATCACGCGCGGCACCCGCACCGACACTGTTGGCTTTAGCAATCTCGATGCGACCAGGATCACGGAGTATCGTAAATATCAGAACACGGTGGAGGGCGACTATCAGTTCAATTCCCGTTACTCGTTTCATCTTGGTTATCGCTACGGCAACCGTCACTTTGAAGAATCGTTCAATGGTTTCAACTTCGGATCCAGCGGTTCGTTGACGCCGCCCGCGGCGCGCAGCAGTAACGAATTGATCGAAGACAATCATACCCACGCTTTCTTAGGCGGATTCAAAGCGCGACCCGCAAGTAATTGGACGCTCAACTTCGACGCCGAGCACGGCACCGCTGACAACGTGTTTAGTCGCATCGGCAATTACAATTACACCAACATTCGCGCGAAGAGTCGCTACGCGCCCAGCCGCAATCTTTCTTTCAATCTCGCGGTAATTACCAGGAACAATGCCAATCCTTCAGAGATAGCCGGCACTTCGTTACAGAGTTTCGGCGTTGATCACAAATCCCGTATATTCACTTCAACCGTCGACTGGACTTACAATTCGCACCTTTCACTAAGCGGCGGCTACAACTACAACTGGGTCAACAGCGATGCGGTCATCGACTTCGCCTACCTGGGCGGGTCGAGTTCTACAATTCGCGGCCACGCGCTTTATTTCATGCGCAACCACTTCGTGTTCATCGATGCAACCACAAGACTGCATTCGCGCCTGACTCTTTTCACAGCCTATCGAATCAACAAAGACAATGGACAAGGGGATCGGCTGCAAAACCCCATCGGGTCACCGGCAACTCTGATCAGCTCGTATCCGATGAGTTATCAATCGCCTGAAGCAAGACTTGCTTTCAGAATTCACCGGCGTCTGGATTGGAATCTCGGCTATCAGTATTACAATTACAGCGAGAGCCCGCTCATTAGTGTGCGACCGCAGAACTATCACGCACACATGCCCTACACGTCTTTGCGAGTTTATTTTGGCCGGAAAGAGTGACCAGAGCGTCGGGAATGGAATTTGAGTATTTAAACTCCGGCTACGATTTCTTAATCGCGGCCGGAGTTTTACTACTTCCGCAGCGCTGCACGAATGAGACCTGTGCGGATTCGACATCGCGAGTTACGATTCTTTACCTGCATCGTCTTTATGGCGCTGTTATCAACTTGCGATATAGCCACTGCGGTCCACGGCCCATCACAACGATGCACAACGCGTGCGCGCCTCCAGAAAAAGACCTCCGCCCCCAAACCGCCTCGAGTCGACTATTCGCAATTCTCGCATCGCACTCACGTTGAGAGTCAGAAACTGGCTTGTGAGAGCTGTCATAAAGTGCCGTCAAAAAATTGGAAAG
>DATLBQ010000026.1:0-7223 GCA_035526805.1 Pyrinomonadaceae bacterium | reverse complement strand
AGGCAAACCAGTGCACGAATGGGAACTAGCAGATTCCGCGGAATTGGGCGATTGGAGCCAAAGCTATCAAACGGTGGGCCAATTCATGTCAACCGATCTCTTTACCTTGCGACCAAACGATCTGATCGACCTCGCAGCCAGCGTAATGGACTGGCGGCACATCAGGCACGTTCCCGTCGAAGATGACGAGGGCCGCCTGGTTGGGTTAGTGACCCACCGCGGGCTGTTGCGAGTGATGAACCGTGGATCGCTTTCAAGAAGCGAGCAGCCGTTGACGGTACGTGAAATCATGAAGGCGAATCCAACGAGCGTGACTTCCGCAACGCCATCGCTGAAAGCCATTGAGATTATGCGAGTGTCGAAGATCGGTTGCTTGCCGGTGGTGGATGACGGCCAACTGGTTGGGATTGTGACGTCTTACGATTTTCTTGCCGCGACTGCACGAATATTTAAGCAGCACCTGGGCGCTGCGGCGATGCCCGCCAAAGTGACAAACATAAACGCTCGTCGAGCGGGGGCAAGCGGCGGCGCCGCATAGCCGATATGCAGTTCAGAGTTCAAGCTTTAGCTTGCGTCTTGCAGCGCAACCCGCAACCTAAAGGTTGAACTCTTGCCAGCCTCCAACTACATCGATCCCTACGGGAGGGCGGCTTCCCTGATACTCGATTGGTCTCTATAATCCGAAGTTCACGATTCTTTCAAAGCGAGAACAAATCCTGAAAAGTCAAAAGAATAAAATCCTCATCGTTGATGACGAGAAGATGATCCGCTGGTCGCTTGCTGAAGCGCTGCGCGGCTGGGGCTTTGAACCTATCGAGGCGGAGACTGCGGGCGCTGCTATCGCCGCGTTCGATGCAGAGACTCCGGCGGCGGTATTGCTTGACATCAATTTGCCGGACGGGTCAGGCCTCGACGTCTTACGGAAAATTCGCCAGCGACAAGCAGACGCCGTCGTGATCATGATCACCGCAAACGTGCTAGTGGATGAAACGATCGCCGCTTTGCGCGGTGGCGCGTACGATTTTATTGGCAAGCCGATCAACCTCGAAGAGCTTCATGTGGCTATTCGGAACGGAATCGAAGCCGGTCGTTTGCGCAAAGAAGTCAATATGTTTCGGCGCGAGCGCGCCCAGCAGTTCAGCTTCGATCAGATCATCGGGCAGTCGCCGGCGATGAGAGAGATGTTGGAAATCGCGCGAAAGGTTGCGGAGAGCGAAGTTTCGTCAGTTCTTTTACAAGGCGAATCCGGTACGGGCAAAGACCTGGTTGCCAAGGCCATTCATTACCAATCAAACCGGTCGGAGGGACCGTTCGTGGCCATTAACTGCGCGGCTTTGCCCGGCACGTTGATAGAAAGTGAACTGTTCGGCTACGAAAAGGGAGCCTTTACGGATGCGAAAGCTCGCAAGGAAGGATTGTTTCAACAGGCTGAGGGCGGCACCCTGTTTCTCGACGAGATCGGTGAACTCGAACTGAGTTTGCAGGCCAAACTTCTGCGTGTGCTCGAGGAAGGCGCGTTCCGCCGGGTTGGAGGATTGAAAGACATTCCTTTCGATGCGCGCGTTATCGCCGCTTCGAATCGCGATCTCAAAACGGAGAGCGAAGCAAGCCGATTTCGTCTGGATCTTTATTACCGGCTGTCCGTGATTCAAATCGACATCCCCGCTTTACGAGAGAGAGGCGACGACGTTCTGTTGCTCACAGATCACTACATCGATTCGTTTGGAAAACGGTTGCGCAAGCAGGTCCAGGGAATTACGCCAGAAGTGGCTGAGGCATTCCGGCGATATGAGTGGCCCGGAAATGTCCGTGAGCTGCGCAACGTGATCGAGCGTGCGTTAATCCTGGAAGATGACGATGAGATTACGATGAAGTATGTACCGCGGGCCGTGATTGAGGGACTAAGACAATCCATCGCTGAGGATGGCCAGGCGTTCAGCGCTGCGACGTCGCAATTCCGTTTGCCGGTTGATGGGATCGCGTTGGAGGACGTCGAGATGGAACTGGTAAGACAAGCCATTGAACGCAGCGGAGGCAACCAGACTAAGGCCGCCGAACTGCTCGGCATCTCACGCGATCAGCTTCGCTATCGTCTCAAGAAGTTGGAAGAGCATGCGCATTCAGGCGTACCAAATTAATGTCGGCAGTAGAAGAACCACCGGGCGATTAAGTTAATTTGTCTGTCACACAAAGTCAGAACCGGGCAGTAGCGACCGGGTGAGGCGAGCTTTTGCAGCGTTTCTTTCACAATACAGGATTTATGGATAGCGAAGGCAACCGTCTGGAAACAAACCAGCCGCTACGGCTCCCGGTTCTGACTTTGGGTACCCATTCGTTTTAAGGTCCAACGACGCAGAAGCCGAGTTCACTTTGGTGAGATCAACACAGGATATTATTCTCGACACTGACCCTCTCGAGCGCTCACTGAGAGAGCTTGCCGACATCAGGTTTGCGCTCGATCAGTCGACCATCGTCGCGATTACCGACCAGCGGGGTATTATCAATTTCGTGAACGACGAATTCTGCCGCATCTCGAAATATTCCCGCGGCGAATTGTTGGGACAAGACCACCGCATAATCAATTCCGGATTTCACCCGAAAGATTTCATACGCGATCTTTGGACGACGATCGCCGCCGGCCAGGTTTGGAAAGGCGAGCTTCGCAATCGCGCGAAAGACGACACCATTTATTGGGTGGATACCACCATAGTTCCCTTTCTGAATGCTGACGGCAAGCCTTATCAATACGTAGCCATTCGCCACGACATTACGCAGCTCAAGCTAGCCGAAGAGAAGATTCGACAACAAGCAGCCGAACTGCAACGCGCCGCGCAGCTTTCGCTGATTGGCGAGATGGCAGCGGGTTTGGCGCACGAAGTGAAGAATCCCCTCGCGGGAATACAGGGCGCCGTTGATATTCTGATTCGGCGGCGCGCGGCCAACGATCCCGAGCGTGAGGCGTTGGAAGGAGTGCGTCATGAAGTGCAGCGAATAGATGCCACCGTACGTGCGCTGTTGGATCGAGCACGTCCGCGCAGCATCACGCCGACGCGAACGTCACTGACGGAAGTAACCGGGCGAGCTGTCGATCTTGCGCGAGCACAAGTTGTCGGCAAGCAGGCATTTGATAAATCACGGATTCATTTCGAGCCGCCCGCGGATGACATCGTGCTCACGGTCGACGCGCTGCAAATTGAAGATGCGGTTCTCAACCTCGTCATAAACGCTATCGAAGCGATTGAAAACGACGGTCACGTCCAGGTCAGTATCCGCAGCGCTGAGAACACAAACGACGAAGACCTTTCCGACGAGGCGGTGGTTGAAGTCACAGATAACGGTCGCGGCATCGATGAGGAAGATCTAAAGAAAATCTTCAATCCTTTCTTTACGAAGACGAAGGGCGGAACTGGTCTGGGGCTGCCCGCCGTACGACGCATCGCGCGTCTGCACGGCGGACGGGTGGAAGTAAGGTCCGCACCCGGCGAAGGTTCAACCTTCACGCTTCACCTTCCGATTAACCTGCCACAACCGGACTCACTTGTCTTCGACAGGTAATACAACCCGGGTTGGTCGTCATTTCATGAGAGCACACCCCGGCAGGCACGGCTTACGCTCGGAGCATTGATTACACGCGAATGTGCGACAAGGTGTTGCGCACATCGTTCCGAAAAGTGAGGTATCAAAATGAGAACACTACTTGAAGAGGAAGCACGGTCATTGCTGATATCCGGTAGAGTCGGACGGCTTGGTTGCGTCGATAACGGCGAGCCTTACATTGTGCCTATCAATTACTTGTTTGAGGACGCGTCAATCTACAGTCATTCTCTTCCCGGCCGTAAGCTAGATGCGCTGCGCACGCATCCACGAGCGTGCCTTCAGGTGGATGACATCCGCGACGACTTAAACTGGACCAGCGTTATCGCCTACGGCAACTTCGAAGAGGTACGCGTGCCCAGTGATCGCAGATCGGTCCTCACGAAGTTACTGGCGCGTTTTCCTCTGCTGACGCCGGTTGAATCGGTAATGGCCGAAGATGCTGCCGCTCCTGACAGCATCGTCTTTTGCATTCGTGTAGATCGCATCACCGGTGTCGCTGAAGGAAGTAACAGAATCGATGCGTAACGACGGTTTGAGCAACCCCGTTGCGGTTTTGCTTCGCGTCAGCCAGACGCACCGACCCTCACCGCACCCCGCATCGGTTTACTACTGTTCGCTCTTCTTCGCGCTCCCAGTGTCGAGGCTGCGCCATCGCCTGAATGAAAGCGGTGGCTACACTACTTATTTCGTTGAACCAGACTGGTGATAACCGTCACCAGTTCCGCCAGTTCAACCGGCTTCGGCACATGCATCTGATATCCTGAGCGCAACGCCTGCAATCGATCTTCAACTCTTGCATATGCCGTCAATGCTACCGCTGGAACCTTGCCTCCAGCTGCCGCTGGGAACCCGCGCAAACGCCGAATAAGGTCGTAGCCATCTTCGCCGGCCATGCCGATGTCGCTGATTAAGACGTCTGGAACTCGTGTCTTGATCGCCTTAAAGGCCTCCTCGACCGAATCCGCCACCACCACTTCAGCGCCGCATTGCGTGAGTCCTGCTTTCAGCAACCCTAGCGTGTCAGGTTCGTCGTCCACCACCAGCACCGTCAACCCGTCCAGCCTGTCGGGACAATCGACAGGAGCGGAAAGATCGCGCGCTGCCGGATGGACACTTCCTCGGCCATCCTCCAGCTGATAGACCGGAACTATCGGAACCGAACCGTAAAAGTCGATCCCTGGTTTTCACCCGGACTGGCTGCGAACACGGAACCGCCGTGGAGTTCGACCAAATGCCTCACGATCGCCAGACCCAGTCCCATTCCGCCATGTTGGCGGGTAGTGCGCTGGTCCGCCTGACGGAAACGATCAAATACGTGCGGCAGAAACTCTGGAGGGATACCCTGTCCAGTGTCGCTTACAACCACAGCGAGGTGAGAATCTACGCGTTCCATTCGTATCTGCACCAGACCGCCCTTCGGCGTGAACTTGATGGCGTTGGACAACAGGTTCCAAATGACTTGTTGGAGCCGGACCGGATCGCCCGGCACGGTTACGTTTCCGGTGTCCATGATTTTCTGCAACCGGACACTCTTGGCTTCCGCCGCCGGTCGTATTGCTTCAATCGCAGCTTCGATAAACGCGTTGGGATCAGAAGGCCTGACATCCATGCGGAGCTTGCCGGTAATGATTCGCGATACGTCAAGTAGATCGTCGATGAGTTGCGCCTGAGCCCGCGCGTTGCGCTCGATGGTGTCTAAAGCTTTTGCAGCGTCTGCTTCGCTTAATCCGCTACGCAGCATACGCGACCAACCGAGAATGGCATTCAGGGGAGTTCTGAGTTCGTGCGAAATAGTAGCCAGAAATTCTTCCTTCAGTCGGCTGGATTCTTCTGCCTGGCGGAACAAGCGTTCGTTCGCTTCCGCGGCGGATTCGGCTTCGGAGCGCGCACGCTCCGCTGATTTGTACAGCTCAGCCAGAACGACCTCAGCGCGCCGGCGCTCACTGATGTCGCGAGCGATTTTTGACGCTCCGATGATTGTGCCGGCGCTATCAATGATCGGAGACACGGTTAGAGAAATGTCAACGAGCGTGCCGTCCTTTCGCAGTCGTACGGTCTCATAGTGATCGATGCGCTCGCCTGCTCTTAGCCGCGCCAAAATTTCAGGCTCTTCGTTCGGGTGGTCGGCAGGTATCAGGATAGCTACGGGCTTACCGAGAATCTCTTCTGAGGTGTAACCGAAAATCCGCTGGGCTCCTGCGTTCCAGCTGGTGATGACACCGTTTAGAGTCTTACTAATGATCGCGTCATCCGCCGACTCGATAATCGCTGAGAGCCAATAAGCCGCCAAATTCGGACTCCGCAGGTCCAAAATTGGTTCTTTAGTGATGTCGTTACTAACTAATTCCCTGGGCTGAGGCTCACGGGGCATAGATAAATTGATGCGAGACTAAACCGAATTCTGATGGAGGGGCCTACAAGGGGGTAACAGGAGCGGTCATTATACATGTTCTCTTTTGATCTGACTATTCATGTGGCTTGCAGGGTTGTGTCCTAATTTGAAATTGCGATTTTATTTGTAGGTGCAGGTTCCTAGAGTGGTGCACCATGGGCACTTCTTAAACTTTTTGCCGGAACCACAAGGACACGGTTCGTTCGTCCGGCGTTTGTTACGCTGGCCGCGTCTTGGGCCCCAACTAAAAAGGTGTTCGTAGGCTTTGGCGTCGTCAATAAAGACTTAAGCTCGGTGCAGTCCCTTCTGCGTAACGGTCATCGGCATAAAGCCGAACCCTACAACGAAATTATCTTCGGCAGTAGCAGCCGGAAGTCTCCGATTATAGAACCGGCCTCTACTAAGTCAGAGCCATCCGGTCCACTGAGAACGCCCCCAAGGTGCGCCCACAGCGCCCCTTGTCCCCCCTTGAGATGGTCGCGGGTCGATAGGTCGGAAGCGATGAATCACCACTACCCCACCCGCATTGCAGCTATTTAGTTCGCTGTATAGCTCGGAGTATATACCTGCGATCTATACGGTATCGGACACTTCGGGGGCGGCTAAGTCTTCTCGCTTTAAAATTTCATGACGCTGGCCTACAGTCCCGCATCTTGAGCACATTAGACAGGAGGGGTCGGGCGAGGTTTCCCAAACAGTCTCCCGATTACACACTTGGCAGTAGGCTTGAAATCTCTTCAGTTTTTCGGCCATGTAGGATTTGAGTATAGACCCGTGATCTATGCGCTAGCGTACACTTGGTTCGGCTCACTCATCCGGGCGCATGTCTGGCAGATGACGCGGTTGCTATTCGATGGTTACTTGGTCGGGCGGTACCACAACAACGGACACGGCAATCTTAGACTCCGCAATGAGACGCACAACTTCAGCCACTAACTCACTTTGTCTAACTGGCTTGACAAGGTAGCCTTGTGCCCCCGCATCCTGAGCGCGGGCCTTGTCTGAGTCGTAGGCCGCGCCTGAGTAGAAAAGGATCGGCGTCTTCCTATCGAACGCGCGAATCTTTTTGCACAAATCCTCCCCTGAAATTCCGGGCATCCAGTTGTCCAGAAGGCAAAGATCAAAGCTCTCGGTTTGAATAAGCTCAAGAGTCGTTTCTGAATTGTCCGTACAGATCACTTCATAGCCCGCGAACTGAAGCGTGACAATAATCAGCTCGCGGGTATCTTCGTCG
>DATLBQ010000025.1:0-6350 GCA_035526805.1 Pyrinomonadaceae bacterium | reverse complement strand
AAGCACACCAGGCACTCGAACGTTATGTGTTCGAGCCCCGCATGGGTGAATACGAGCGTCCAGCTGACGACTGGCCAGAACCTCTTGGAGTTTGTTTCGGAGTCAATGGACCTCGTGTACAGCGTCGACACGTTTCCTTACCTCGTGCTTTCCGGACAAGCGCTGGTCGAGCGCCACTTTAGAGAGGTCCGGCGTGTGCTCCGGCCCAGGGGCGACTTCGTCCTCTTTAACTACGCTTACGGCCGGTCCCGCGAGGACGCCAATCGCGAGGTGCTCGCGCTCGCACACGGCGCGGAACTGCAAGTCATACGCGCAGATGAATCTCCGTTTCGAATTTGGAATGGCATCGGCTGGCTGATGAGGAAAGGTTAGAGACGGTGAGAATTCTTTACCTGTCGCCAGGCTTCCCGCCGAATTCACACTTGTTCTGCGTCTCCGCGCACGCCCGCGGCGCAAGCATCCTTGCGGTGGGTGATCTGCCGGAGCATGACCTCCCGCCGGAAGCACACCAGGCACTCGAACGTTATGTGTTCGAGCCCCGCATGGGTGAATACGAGCTCTTGCTCGGCATCGTGAAGTCTATGATCGTTGAACACGGTCGAATCGACTTTGTGGAATCGAATGGGGAGCACTGGCTCGAGGTCGAGGGCCGCCTCCGCGATGACCTCGGCATTGAAGGTCTCTCGGCGCGGGACGTGAGACGCCTTCGTAGCAAGTTGGCCATGGCCGAGGCCTTCGGGAAGGCTGGCGTGCCCTCCCCGCCTGGCATCCGCTGCTTGTCGTCAGAGGCCGTAAAGGGCTTCGCCGCGACGCACGGCTTTCCACTCGTCTTCAAGCCAGACAGCGGTTCGGGAGCCACGTCTACATTTCGGGTATCGACAAACGCCGAGCTTGACGCTGCGCTCCATCTGCCCCTGGACGGTCACATCGTGCAGCCCTTTGTCGAAGGCGTCATCGTTACCTTCGATGGCCTGGTGGATTGGGCAGGACGCGTGGTCTTCTGCACGTCTCATGTCTACGATTACGGAATTATGGAGGTGAGGGCCGGCGCTCTCGATGGGTTCTATTACTCTCTTCGCAGCATTCCGCCGGAGCTCGAGCAGGTCGGCCGGCGGGCGCTTGCAGCGTTTGCCCTACGCCGGCGCTTCTTCCATCTCGAGTTCTTTGCGCGTCCCGACGGCTCGTATGTCGCGCTTGAGATGAACGTGCGCCCCCCAGGCGGGTTTACCACCGACATGATGAACTATGCCTGCGACTTCGACGTTTATGCGTTGTGGGCCGCAGTCATGCTCGGCGATTCACTAGAAGACTTTTCGTATGAACGCAAGTTCCATACGGCCCACGCAGGTCGGCGCCACGAACGCGCCTACAAGCATTCGCCAAAGGCGTTAATGGATCAGCTCGGTGACACGTTGGTTCTCGTTAGGCCCATTCCAGCCGCGTTCGCATCGACAATGGGCAATACGATGTACCTGCTTCGACATCCGCAATTGGAGCCGCTGCTTGACGCCATCAAGAGGGTTCAGCAGCCGCTGCCCTAAGAGTGCAAATGCACCGTGTACCGCACTTCTGCTCTCTCAATTCATTTCGTGGCTCGCCAACCATAGTCTATTACCCAAGTCAAAATTGACCATCAACAAGTCTGCTGGGGCGGGCGCCTATTACCGGCATCAACGCGCAAAGTGCATTTGCGCACGAGTTATGCCAAGTAAGCTTTGCGGCCTTACTGACATTACCGAGAGACGACTTCAGCGCAGCTTGGAGCAACCCATTTTCCATCTGCTCCAAATCAAAATCCTGCCCGAGTAGCAGTTTATCAGCCAACTCGTCAATCCTGTTGGCAGCCTTGTCAGCGACTTCAGGTGCTCGAAATGCATCGGAAGGTATCAACGCACCGAATTCGCTTAGCCCGAGGCGGTTCGCGGACGACGGATTATCGTCAACGCTGAACAGATGCGGGATATCCAGTGCCCCGCCGTCATCGAACTTGAAGACGCTGTGAGAGAACTCCAAGAGATGGGAATCTGCCGACTGAACTGAACTAGGTGAGCCCCTCGCTACGGAAATACTGCAAAAATTCGTTTGGTGTCGATCACGGATCAATGAACCTTGCAGTAATCATTGAGGTATGCGAGCCTTCTCCTATATGAACCAACCTACCGTGGCGCCGCGCGCGCTGGTCCTTCTGGCGATCCTTACCCTTGTTTGGGGCACAAACTGGCCATTATTCCCATTGGCAGTTCGTGAAATCTCGGTGTGGACCTTCCGCGCTTTAACAGTAACGATCGCTGGCATCACCTTGCTGGCGGTTGCAAAGGCGCGTGGGCAATCGTTGTTGATTCCGCGTCGACTTTGGCCCGCCTTGGCATTGGCCAGTTGTTTCTACCTTGTACTGTGGAACATAGCCAGCACCTATTCAGCGACCTTGATTCCATCGGGTCAGTCTGCCGTACTTGGTTTCACCATGCCTCTGTGGTATGCCCTGATCGCGTCGGCCGTGCTGGGCGAACGACTAACTGGACGTGTACTACTCGCCGTCGCACTGGGCGGCGTGGCAGTCACATTGCTGATGTGGCCGAGCTTCGCGTCATACGCGCAGGCACCATTAGGTCTCGCACTAGGCTTGTTGGCAGGTTTAGGCTGGGCTATCGGGACGCTGATTTTGAAACACAGCAAGGTCGCTGTTCCGGCCACGGTGATCACTGGCTGGCAACTGTTGATCGCTGCGGTACCAATCACGATCGGGGCCTGGATCCTTGGCGACAATCGCTGGTTTTTGCCTTCATGGCAGTCGGTTGCAGTCATTGCCTACATTGCGCTTGTCCCAATGTGCATCGGCAATGTGTGCTGGTTTGCGATTGTCGAAATACTGCCTGCAAATGTGGCCGGGCTGTCATCGACCATGGTGCCAGTGGTCGCGATGGTGTCGGGCGCTATTGTGCACGGAGAACCGCTCGGGCCTATGCAATGGCTAGCAATGGCTTGTTCGGTAGCGGCCTTGTCCCTGGTGTTGCTGAAACCAAGAAACATCGACCCGGGGTAATGCGATCAAAGCTCAATGAGGCAGCGCGTGAATTCTAGGACTAGCTACTATACGGTTTCTGAGGTTCGAATGAAATGGACACGCTTCCCAGGCATGTAAAAAAATGGTTCTGTCGCGTTAGCCCGTTAAAGACGGAGCGCCGCCAATTGCGACCTGGTCTCTCTAATCTGGACGGATTTGTTCTATCAGCGTAAAAACCTATCGGCAAACGGCATGCCATCGCAGCCTGCCATGTTGAACTGGCCTTTGCGAATCATGTGCATGAGTTTATTTCCAGCCAAAACAGCTCGCTTCCAACAAGGATGGCTTGCTGCTCTGGTCGCTGGCGCATGCATGCGTGTTGAGCTGGCTACTATGGCGGACCCGCCGACGCCGGCCGGGCCGAATTAACGGCCTGCTAATGGCGGCGCTCACTTACATCTACTGGTATGCCGCGTTTTCATTATGACATTTGGCTTGAGGACTGCAGCTCCGAGCAACATACCGGTAACGCCGAGTCTTACTGAACCCAGGTGATTTAATAATAAGCTCAGGCCAGAGGCAAGCCCGGCTACGCAAGCACAGTTAATAAATGGCGCCGCCTTACAGTTTGCGGCTCCTTTGGCCGGCAATAAATCGGAGACGTATGGCGGCAGCCGGCCTATGCGCTGAAAACGCCAATGAATCTCTACTTATAGCGCCAGCAGGGGGCTAACGGCAGTCCTGACTCCCTGACTCTGCGAACTGCCCTATGCGACTCGGCGGGCTACTCACCAACGGTCACGCAGATTAGTCCTGCGTAACCGTGCCGCGCCAAGCGCCCGTTTCCTGACCCTGATCTTCGAGCAACGCCTTAAATCGCTTTAGGTTGCCTTTGAGCTGCATTTTCACCAGCCCCAGCGCATCGCCAACTTTCTCGGTGATGGTTTGCGGGTCGTAATCCATTTGCAGCATGATGCCGGTAGTGTTGTCCGATATTTTATGGAAAGTAACGACGCCTGCGTTTTTCACACCGCTGGTGCTGCGCCAGGCAATCCGTTTGTCAGGAATTTGCTCGGTGATCTCGGCATCCCATTCTTCTGGTTTGCCGGCAACGTCAGCGCGCCAGTGCAGATGGGTATCGTCGATCTGGCGGATCTCATGCACGCTATCCATGAACTTCGGAAAGTCTTCAAATTGCGTCCACTGGTTGTAGGCCGTACTGACCGGTACGTTGACTTCAATTGATTCGGACGTCGAAGAAGGCATCCCGGAGCTACGGGATTTGCTCATCTGCTTGGAAAGTAACATCCCGCCTACGGCCAGCGCGGCTACTGTTATCAGTCGGTTCACCATCGTATTTCTCCTTGATCGGGCTTTCTAAAACATGACTGGACATGTCATCGGTAAATTGCCTCCTGAAACTCTGGCCAACTGTCTGAGTCAGCGGCAATTACATAAGGACTAACGGATAAGCTCAGTGGTTCTTTGGATGAACACGAGCTTTTGCAGCCGATCAAACCGTTATCCGTTTTATCGGTGCCAGCATGCGTCTAGAGATACCTGCCGGTCTTTTACTTTGCAATGGATCATCGTCAGCAAAATTGTCCGCAACCTTTCCGTTTTGATACGGTCATGGAATAGCTTTGCGGACTTTTACTAAATTGCTAAACGACAAATTGCTTCTTTTGAGTAGTTAATTGTCATGCGAGAAATCTCGCACGCTGTACCCGAAATAGACCTATTGGAATTCAAGTTTTTATTCACTAACCCAGGAGTATCAAATGACCCAAAGCATTGTAGGACTGTTCAACTCTTTTACCGAGGCCAACGGGGCAAAGCACACGCTAATGCAACAAGGCTTTTCGGCAAATGACATCACGGTTAGCGCCCACGAAGGCGATATGCCGGCAACCAGTACGAGGAATGAAACGTCCTCCGGACAAACTGAGTCCAGCGGCGGCTTTATGGCTGGCGTCGAAAACTTTTTCTCTAACCTGTTTGGGGGAACGGAGAATGAAGACGCCGGGCATTATTCCGAGGCAGTTCGCCGCGGCGGCGCAGTTGTCGCTGTGACTGTCGATGATGCCTCCCAGGTCGATACCGTTCGTTCGGCACTGGCAAGTGTTGGCGCTGTCAACATCGAGGAGCGTGTGGCTGCCTGGCGCGACTCCGGCTATACGGGTTACCAGAAAAACTCCCAACCATTTACGTCAGACCAAGTGGCAGAAGAGCGTGCCCGCGTCATTCCAGTTGTCCAGGAAGAGCTCGAAGTTGGGAAACGCCAAGTCAACCTGGGTGCCGTGCGCGTGGTTTCGCGCGTGGTGGAGACGCCGGTGTCTGAATCAGTGACGCTGCGCGAAGAGCACGCGACTATTGAGCGGACTCCGGTGAACCGGCCTGCGACTGCAGCAGATTTGGCCGGATTGCAAGGGCAAAGCATTGAGGTGCGTGAAACTGCAGAGAAAGCCGTCGTCAGCAAGACGGCAACCGTCGTTGAAGAAGTGGTTGTCGGCAAAGAAGCCACCACGCACACGGAGCAGATCGCTGACACTGTCCGCAGCACGGTGGTTGATGTCGACCAGAGCGGTGCTAATGGTACGACGGCTACCGTTGGAACGCTGGGCACCACCGATCCAACGCGTACTCGTGGTACGTTGGGCGTTCCCGGAAAAGTGGGATCGACCGGGATGGTGGAAACTACCGACGTTTTGAAGAGACCAGCCGATTAACACGGCAATGGCGGCAAGAATACAAGCATGATGCTGTACGAGATCTTGCCGCCAATTTACTTTGTAAGCATCTGCTCATTGGAGCTTTCATCTTTTCATTCACGTGGATGAAAGGTGTGAACTGTGCGGGGAAAAATTAACAATTAGCGCCATTCTGTTAATAGTTCGTGCTTCTGTCGCGCTAAACGTGGACAACCGGACGTACTGTGAATTCGCTTCTCTCAACAACTTCATGTACGACGCTCAGTCTTTGCCTCGCCCAGTTTTCTTTTGCAGTGCGTCTATCCTTTGCGCCGCCTCCGCTTTGCTCTGGGCTTCAGGTGCATCCTCCCCGGCTTTGTCGGATAGGGTTTTCAGGTAGGACTTCTGGGCGCCGGTCACCGGCTCGGCGCGAGTGAGCATGCCTTGCACGC
Organism: Pyrinomonadaceae bacterium; assembly: GCA_035526805.1. Lineage (GTDB taxonomy): Bacteria > Acidobacteriota > Blastocatellia > Pyrinomonadales > Pyrinomonadaceae > PSRF01. Next base: position 204 of record DATLBQ010000025.1, on the reverse strand, counting down.
GATATAGCGCTACTTGTACAGAATGCCGATTCGCCGACAGGTTGGAGGTCGGAATACGCTTGCTGGTTGCTTTCCCATGCAATTTCTTCACCGCATTATTGCAAAGTGCATCCGAAACTAATTCAATCGCAGTAAGGTCTCAGTTACTCTCCATCAAATTCTTCTCTCCCTAATGGAAAAGTCTGCCGACATCCTATTTTGGCT
>DATLBQ010000024.1:0-11080 GCA_035526805.1 Pyrinomonadaceae bacterium | reverse complement strand
GGGCGAGGAGACCACTCTGGATATCGACGCCGAGCAGGATGGTGCTGTTGCGGCCCCGCCCATCTCGCCCCCACCGACAAACGAAGGCGTGCTAGAGGCTGCTGCCTCTGAGCTGAGTGTAGATACCGGCGGAAGCGACTTTGTTTCATCGGCTTCACTCGGAGGCATTTCGACTGGCGACGTTCCCGCCCCCGTCAAGCACACCATTAAAAAGGGTAATACGGGTGGCCGCCAGCCGACGGTCAAGCAACTCGATCCAGGCAGTGTTCTGAACGCCCGTTATGAGATTGTGCGGCGGATTGGCGGCGGCGGCATGGGCGCCGTTTATCTCGCCAAGGATCGCAACCTCGGCGACGCGCCCCGCGCCGTGAAGGAAATGGTCGAAGCGCATCTCGATCCTGCTCAGCACGAAAAAGCGATTGGAGACTTCAAGCGAGAATCGTTATTGCTCACGTCTTTGGAGCATCCGTCCATACCCACCATCTACGACTATTTTTATGATGAATCGCTCGGGCGCTTCTATTTGGTAATGAAGTTTATTTCCGGCGGCGATCTTTCCTCGCGGCTGCGCAGTGCACCCGGTGGCCGCATCGACGAGGGCACCGTCGCCGATTGGGGCATGCAGGCTGCCGACGTGCTTCAGTATCTTCACAGCCGGCCGAAGCCCATCATCTATCGTGATCTCAAACCCGCAAACTTGATGATCGACGGTAACACCGGTCGGGTGATGTTGATCGACTTCGGAATTGCTCGTTGGGTCAAGCAGGAAGAGAAGGGGGTCACTGCTGTCGGCACTATGGGTTACGCGCCGCCCGAATTGTTTGGCGGCCGCGTCGAGCCGCGCTCCGATGTCTACAGCCTGGGTGCCACGCTGTTTCATCTGTTGACCGGTTCTGATCCGCAGGATAACCCGCTGCTAATTTTCGACTTCCAAAAGAATCCGCGGCCGCGTCAGATTATGCCGTCTTTGTCGAGCGAGATGGAGCAGATTTTGATGCGCTCCGTCGAGTACAAGCCTGAAGATCGTTTTCCTTCCGCCGGAGCCATGCGCGACGCTCTCGCCATCCACCTCGAAAAGATACATGCCGGACAGGTGACCTACGGCACCGCTGGAACGCAGGTGGGCAGCGAAACTGTTCAAGTGCAAACGGTCTATTGCGGGTTTTGCGGCGGCCGAATCGCGGCTGACGACATATTCTGCGCGCACTGCGGTGCGCGGCAGCCCATGGCGGGCCTGGGATCGAGCGCGACGTTAAGGGCGGCTCGCCCGACCGCAAAACTTGTGGTGGCGGGAACAACAGAGCTCGATGCTTCCTTCGTACTGCAAAAGGACAACAACTTGCTCGGCCGCACAGATCCGCATTCAAACGTTTTTCCCGAGATCGATCTTTCTCGATTCGATCCGGAAACAAAAGTCTCTCGGCGTCACGCGAGGATCTGGCGCGAAGGGGAAACGTTCCTGGTCGAGGATCTGGGTTCGGTTAACGGCACAGTGATCAACGATTCGGTCAGACTCGCGCCGCGCCAGCCGCGAGTTTTGGACAGCGGCGACAAACTTCGTCTGGGCGAAACAACGCTTCATTTCCTTCTGGGTTAGTTAATGACAGCAACAGCTGAAACCGCGACGCCCCGAGTAAAAATGAAGTCGCCCACCGCGAGTAAGTCATTCGCAAGGTTCCGCGCCCCGTTTGCTTTGCGGTGTGGCGCGATCCTGATTGACTACATAATTCTGGTAGCGATCCTGGCTTTTAGTACCCTCGTGAGCCGGCTGCTTGGTGGCGGCGCGCGCTCCGCCGGTAATTCATCAGAAACGATCGGAACGGTTCTCGCGGTTGTGGTAGCGGCACTGAATCTGGGAGTTCTTCCGGGTCTAACCGGATTCACCGTGGGGAAATGGGCTGCCGGATTGCGCATCCTGCGCAACGATGGTAGAGCAGTCGGAATTGGGCGTGCTTTCCTGCGTCACTTCGTAGGCTATCCGCTTTCCTTCATTACGCTGGGCGTCGGCTTTCTAATCACGGCACTTACTTCGCGTGGCCGCGGATTGCATGATTTAATCGCCGACACCATTGTTGTACCCGAAGGCCCGACTATGGTTGTTCCGCGTCGGTAAGCTTGAAAGAAGACAAGACAGAAGAACAAAGATCGAAAGATCGAAGACCTGGCCTGTTTCCTAGATCTCAATTGAGATCTGAAATAATCTAAAATCCATGCCTGAACTAATAGTGAAATATCCCGACCGCGCTCCCGACCGTTTTCCGCTCGGACGTCTGCGGATTACGCTCGGCCGCTCTGCCCGCAATGATTTGTGTATTCCCGATCCGTTTGCTTCGAGAGTTCATGCCGAAGTGAGGCGCGAGGGCGAGGAGTATTACCTTCAGGATTTGGGTTCCGCAAACGGCACGCTCTATAACGGCGGCGCCGTTGAAGGCAACGTTCCCTTAACCGCCGGCGGTCGCATTCAGATCGGCGAAACGGAAATAGTTTTTGATGACGGCACCTACCACTCGAGCATGGGCGCCACCATGATCACGGACAACTCGTCCACTTCGCTGCCGGAAGCGACAATCGCACTCGCCTCGGGCGACCGCACTACTTCCGGTCTGCTTGAAGCGATTGAAGGCGCGCGCGGTAAGCCGGATATGAACCGGGTCGCGCGCGAGGCTCGCGAAGGCGACCTGCTGGCCCTGATTAGCAAGGTGGGCATCACGCTGCTTAGCTCATCAACCCTCGAACAAACGCTGGAACAAATCGTCTCGCTCGTATTCGAAGCAGTGCCCGCGGATCGCTGCCTGTTAATGATGCGTGACGTGCACAGCGAGGAGATGCGAGTGGCGGTTGCGCGTTTGCGCGATCGCGTCGGTGAGGTCGGAGAAATTCGCGTCAGCCGCAACGTGATGGACGAAGTTGTAATGCGGGGCAAGTCAGTGTTGACGTCGGACGCGCAACACGATCCGCGTTTTGCCAGCGGCACGGTGGTGCTGCAAGGCGTCAGGTCGGTGCTCGCCGTTCCCCTCGGCGTCTCGGAAAAAGTCTTTGGCATCATCTATGCCGACTCGCCGATTGCTGAAGGCCGTTTTACCGAAGACCATCTGAAAGTGTTGACGACGCTGGCCTCAGTCGCGGCGATTAGAGTGGAAAATGCGCGATTGGTGGAGGCGCGTTTCCAGCAGGAACGGCTCGAGCGCGAGTTGCAGCTGGCGATGGAAATTCAGCAGCGGTTTCAACCCACCGCGCCGCCGGTAGTGATGGGTTATGAATTTCAGGGTATCAGTTTCCCCTGTTACGAAATCGGCGGAGACTACTACGACTTTATCAAGCGCGACGATGGGCGGCTGGTGATTGCGTTAGGCGACGTTTCGGGTAAGGGAACTGCGGCTGCCTTGTTGATGTCGTCGCTGCACGCTTCGATTCATGCGCAGACTGGTTCTCACGACACGCTGGTGGAAACGATTTCAGCCGTCAATCGTTACCTTGCTGAGAACATTCCGTCGAATCGGTTTGTCACCCTCTTCTACGCAGAGCTTGATCCCGAATCTGGAGCAGTTTCGTTTCTCAACGCCGGTCATAATCCGCCCCTGATCGTTCATGCCGCAGGCACGGTGGAGCAATTGGCTTCCGGCGGCCTACCCCTCGGCATCAAGGCCGATGCTGAATACCGCGAAGGTAGAACGCATTTACAACCCGGTGACGTGCTGGTGATTTATTCTGACGGGGTGACGGAGGCGGCTAGTCCGAACGGCGAGGAGTTTGGTCCCACCAGACTCTACGAAGTGGTGTCGCGCAATGTGGACGCTTCGGCGGCGGGAATCCGTGACCGCATCGAATCAGCGTTAACTAAATTCTCCCAGGGCACTCAAGCCGCAGACGATATCACGCTCGTAATCGTCAAACGTCAGGCCGAGACAAGGGCCCTTACCATGAGCGGGATCCGCTAGCTTTACTCTTGCGATATTCAAACGAAAGCTCTAGCCGCGGATTTTCGCGGATCTAGCGCTTTACAGAACCGAGCGCGGTAGCGCCGGATGCTAGAGTCTACTCGAGGGTAACTTTTGTCATACAAGCGCACTTAATAGCTATATTGCTTTTAGCATCCGGCGCTACCGCGCTCGGTTCTGTAGCTGAAAATCCATTCTGATCCGCGTCCTCCGCGTAAATCCGCGGCTAGGTTGTTCCACCGGCTTTACGGTTAATCAGTTGCTTTGCCTTGCAGCAGCGCGTCGCAGGGCAGCGTCTGCGGGCCAGCGTCGTTGCAGATTGCGAACTGCGCGCCGGGATACATCGTCACGCCGGCATACTCCCCTTTTGCATTGATAATATAAAAACTGATCCCGAAGTTTGGATTGCCCTTGCTGTTCAGCAGCCGCTTTTCGACGGTGTTTGCCTTGATGCGACCGAGCGCTTCCATACCAGCGTCTTTTGGATGACGGCCGCGGCGCATCTCCTCGACAATGAGAAAGGAACACAGGTTATAAAGGTTCGCTTCGCCGCGTCCGGTAGAGCCCGCCGCGCCGACAGCGCCGTCTACATAAAGCCCGGCGCCCAGAATCGGCGAGTCGCCGACGCGCCCTGGAATTTTCCACGCCAAGCCGCTGGTCGTGGTGACACCGCAAATGTCACCTTTAGCGTTGATGCCGTTGCAATTGATCGTACCGTAGTAATGTTCACGATCCACGAGCCCTTCTGCCACCATCTTCATACCTTCACGATGCCAAACTTCCGCTCGCGTTTTCGGATCGAGATAGTGGGAAGGATCGGTGCGCCGCTTCCATTCCAACCACAGCCGGCGCGAATTGTCGGTGTTTAGATCATCTTCAATCTTGAAACCCATGTTCCGCGCAAAATCCTGTGCGCCTTTGCCGACCAGGAGATGGTGATCAGTGTTTTCCGAAACCGCTTTGGCTACGAGCGACGGAGTACGCACTCCTTCGAGCGCGGCGACCGCGCCTGCCCGTTTCTTTGGCCCATGCATGCAGGAAGAGTCGAGTTGCACGACGCCGTCAGCATTCGGCAAGCCGCCGTAGCCAACGCTATCGTCCAGCGGATCAAGCTCCACAATATTGACGCCGGCAATCACCGCATCAAGCACGTCCGCTCCCTGCGTGATCATCATGAAGGCTTTCTGCACTGCCGTCAGCCGGCCGCCGTTCTTGAAGCGGTGGCCATTTGCAGACGAAACAACGATGGGCTTAACAGCGGCCTGGATTATGTTTGGAAACTGAAGTACCGACGCCTTAGTCCCGGCGAGCGTTAGCCCGGCCGCGGCGCTCGTCCGCATAAAGTCGCGGCGTTTGATCCGCTTCATAGGTTAGCTCTCCATTGTGTTGATGAAGGAGTCCAATAAGCAAAAGACAAGCAGGCAGGGTTCTCGAGTACACCTAACGGCGAGCTTGCCACAAAGCTCGCTCTATTGCCGAGGGGACTTTCATTGAATGAAAGCGATCGGATGAATAGGCATAATCCTCGCCGCTCTCATCGATCACTCGAAGCAATCCGTGCGCTTGCGCATCTTTGTCTGGGCGAACACGGTAAATTTTCCCAAGTTCGAGAGAAGCTTTGTAGCCTTCATTATCGATGCACACAGCGAATTGTCCAGCGCGACGCTTGCCAGGAGTCTCTCCTGCTCGTCGCCTGTTAAGAGCTACCCGAATGGTCTTACTAGGTTCTTTCCTCATAACTAATCCAGGAACGGCAACTTCAGTTTGTATTCTTTCCTTCCGATGCCATGAGCTTCGTACCAGTGAACTTCTGCCAGCCGTATTCTGTGGTCCGGAAGACGAACATTCGCGATTCCTTTTCGCTTCCGCCATCGTCCACGCCCGTACACTCGTTTTAAGCGAGCACGATCACGAACTCCGGTACCGGATGCGATCGTTGTGACCTTGGTCAACTCTCCAATTATTTCAAAGTCCATCCGGCAGCATGATGCCAACTACGTCTTTAAGTTTCAAGGAAGAATTACCCGAGCACGCTAGAGACTCTCCTTAATCCGTTCAGCAGTTTTCGGTCCGATGCCGTCGACCAATTCCAGGCCGTCGCCCTCCACGAACTTCTTAAACTCCTGAAGCGAAGACACTTTGAATTTCTGATGCAGCATCGCAGCGGTCTTCGGACCAATGCCGGGAATCTCCAGAAGATCGAGGACGCTTTCGGGCGTCTCCGCGATTATCCGCTCCCACGCGTCGAAGGTGCCGCGGTCGAGAAGTTCTACTATTTTTCCGGCGATTGCCTTGCCTACACCGGGAATCGCTTGTAAGCCCGTAATGCCTTCGGCGGCGGCGATCTTTTGCATCGGCGTGGGCCAGGTTTCGATCGCCTCGGCAGCGTTGCGGTAGGAACGCAGTCGAAAGGGATCATCGCCGCGAATGTCCATCAAAGCGGCTAAACGATAAAACCTGCGCGCGATTGATTCGTTGTCCATTCCAGTATTCGTTCGACCAGAATACGTCCCGCGGGTTTAACTCACAATCATTGTACCGGTACCACTGTCGGTAAAGACTTCGCTGAGTAATGCGTTGCGCGTGGTGCCGCTGAGAATGTGTGCGCTGTGAACGCCGCGGCGGATCAAGGTGGCGATACTCTGCAGCTTGGGAATCATTCCTCCCGTGGCCGCACCATCTTTAATCATCGCTTCCGCTTCGTCCGCCGTTAGTCTGGACAGCTTGGTGTCAGGCTCACCGGCGCGCAGATAGAGACCGTCGACGTCCGACAGGAGGATCAACTTCTCTGCTTTCAACTGCGCAGCGATTTCCCCTGCGATGGTGTCGGCGTTGATGTTGAACACCGTGCCTTCTGCATCCGCTCCCAATGATGAAATGACCGGCAAATAACCCTGGCCCAGTAACACCGTGAGCAGGCGGGCATTAATTTTTACGACGTCGCCGACATGTCCGAAATCGACTTGAGAGCGCTCGCCAGTCTCGCGATTCAAAATCTCTTTGGGCGGCCTCCGCTCAGCGTGAACGATGTTACCGTCAACTCCCGAGAGGCCCACTGCTTCAATGCCCCGGTTGCGCAGCGCAGCAAGTATGTCTGTGTTTATTTTTCCAGCAAAAATCATCTTTGCCATCTCGAGCGTCGCGTCGTCAGTGACGCGCCGGCCCTCGATGATTGTCTGTTCAACGCCCATGCGCGAGGCGAGTTCGCTCAACTGTTTACCGCCGCCGTGAACTACGCAGATTCTTATGCCGACCTGGTGCAAGAGCGCCAGTTCTTCCGCCAGGGAGCTTAGGTTCTCCAGTCTTTCGGTAGCTTTGCCAGAAAGCTTGACGACAAAAGTCTGTCCCTGAAATCGCTGGATGTAAGGCAACGCCTCCCGCAAGAGATCGAGACGTAACTGATCGCCGACTTCGTTGGTATTCGTCATTGCTGTCTATTCGAACTGAATAGGCCGCGGATTGCGCGGATGCACGCGAATCAGAAGAGATAGACGGTTTGAACACTGCCTACGCTCACTCTTTTCATAATCCGCGTTCATTCGCGTTTACCCGCGCTAGGTCTTTCCTGTCAATTAATCTAGCCATTATCGCTTTTTGAATGTGCAGCCTGTTTTCGGCTTCATCGATGACCGCCGATGCTTCCGAATCGATAACACCGTCAGTAACGATCACATTCCGGCGCACCGGCAGGCAGTGCATAAAGATCGCGCTGTTCGTAGTCGCCATCTTGGGTTCATCTACGATCCACGTCTGGCGATATCGAGCACGCTCGGCAACGTCGCGCTCCGGTGTGCCGTAAAACTGCTTTGCGCCCCAGCTCTTCGCGTAGACGACATCAGCACCGGCAAACGCCGAGGTAACCTCGTTAGTAACTCTGACGCTGCCTCCTGCCGCCGCTGATTGCTGCTCGACAGTTTTCATGAGTTCGTCGTCAAGCTCATAGCCGCGGGGATGGGCAATAACCAGCTCATGGCCCATCTGCGCCGTAGCCAGCGCGAAACTATTGGGCACCGCCATCGGCAGCGGCTTCGGATGCCAGGCCCACGTCAGGACCACTCGCTTAGTTCCGACGCCGAGGCTTTCGCGAATCGTCATCATATCAGCCAGCGCCTGACATGGATGATGCATTGCCGATTCGAGATTAATAATTGGCACTTCGGAATATTTGGCGAACGCCTTGAGCACGGGATCAGTGCGTTCTTCTTCCCAGTTCTGCAACGCTGCGAAGGTGCGGACGCCAATCGCCGCACAGTAACGCCCGAGGACGCGAACAAATTCGGCGACATGCTCAGTCTTGTCACCATCCATGACCGCACCGTCGCGATGTTCCAGTGTCCAGCTGGTGCCGCCGGGTTCAAGCACCACGGGATTACCACCGAGTTCATAGAGTCCGACCTGCATCGAAGCGCGCGTGCGCAAGCTCAGGTTAAAGAAGACGAGCGCGACGGACTTGCCGGCTAGCGGCTTTGATTGATCCTCTCGGCGCTTGAAGCGCAGCGCTGACTCGATCAACGCTTCCAACTCCTCGCGAGAGTAATCAGCCGTGGTCAAAAAGTTTCTCATCTTTGAATGCCATTCAAGAAGTTCAGAGTTCAACCTTTAGGTTGTAGCTGCCGAGTCGGCAACCTAAACGTTGAACTCTTAACTACTTGTTCGTCTGTGAAACAGAGGCTTGGTCAGTCCATACAAGCTAATCAGCAGCCAGAAGGCTTCCATCAAGAACGCCGAGAGGTTAAAACGAAAGCTCAACGAGATGATGACTAACACGGCTCCTACTGCATTCAATAACAAATAGCTGACTGCCGAGCTCGATAGTTTCTCCAATTGCAGCAGCAGGTAGGCGACAACCATCAGCAGCACGCCGAGATTACCCACCAGATCAAACCAGCCGTAGTCCAAATCAAACTCCTTGATTTCCGGTGCGACTAAGTCGCCCTCCGTGCGGAAAGGCTGTGCCTTTCCGGTCAATCCCACTCTTACCTTTCGCGAGGCTGAGCCTCGCGAAAATTTGGGAGCAACTTCCCGGTAAGGCGAGCCTTACCGCACGGAGGGCGGCAAAGCCGCGAAGGCCGCCTTCAAGCAATCAATGAAGATATCAACCTCGGACCTCTGGAGACATAACGGCGGCAGCAGTCTCAATACATTCGCGTCGCTCGACGTGCCGGTGATGATCTTGCGATCGAGTAGAGCTTTGTGAATCGGGCCCGCCTTATCCCCAAACTCCAGACCCAGCAAAAATCCGCGTCCTCGTATGCGCAGAACCTGCGGCACTTCCGCCAGACGTTGGCGCAGATATGCTTCAATTGCGATCACGTTCGCTAGCATCGCGTCGTTTTCGATTGCTTCGAGCGTGGCGCTAACGGCAGCCATCGCCATCATGCCGCCCCCAAATGTGGTTCCCAGATCGTTCTCTTTAATGCGCGCACTAATCTCTTCTGTGACTAAACAGGCGCCAACGGGAATACCACTGCCGAGCGCTTTGGCGAGCGTGATAATGTCCGGAACAACTTGCGATCCCGCTTTGCTGCCGGCGAAAAACCAATCGCCGGTGCGGCCGACGCCCGTCTGTACCTCGTCATAGATCAAAACGATTCCGCGCTGATCACAGAGTTCGCGAAGTGCGCCAACGAATTCAGACGGTGCAGTACGCACGCCGGCCATCGATTGAATCGGTTCCAGCATGATCGCTGCCACGCTTTCATCTGCCAGAGCGCGCACGGATTCGATGTTTCCAAACTCCGCCTCGAGATGTCCGGGCACATTAGGTTTGCCAATCTCACGATATTTACCGAGGAATGTAGCACTAATGGCGTCGGCTGTCCGTCCATGAAAACCGCCGGAGAACGTAACAATATTGGACGCACCGGTGGCCATGCGTGCCATGCGCATCGCATTCTCATTCGCTTCGGTACCTGAGTTACAGAAGAAGACTTTCGTTAGTTTCGATGGTGCAATTGATACGAGTTTTTCCGCGGCACGCGCGCGAGCTTCGGAGTAAACCAGATTGGAATAAAACAATAGTTCGCCCGCTTGAGCGCGAAGTGCCGCGACTACGTGCGGGTGACTATGACCTGTGCCGGCGACAGCGTGTCCGCCATAGAGATCCAGATACTTATCGCCGTCGCTGGTGTAGAGCCAAACACCTTCACCGCGTGCGGCGACGATTGGCATCTTTTTGTAAGTTGCCAGTTGACAGCGCTCTTCACGTGCTATTGTTTCTTCCAAACTAATATTTGTGGCTGCTTTCATCATGCGAACACTTGAAAAAAATGTTGGTTTGTTTGCGTAGGCTGACAGCTTGCGCTTCATTCATCCGGCTCTGGTTCCATTAGGAACAGTACTTTCCGGAATTGCGAGCACTGGCTGAATGCCGTCAGCATAACCAATATCGAAAAGCATTCCTTCCGACAATTCGCCCATTATCTTGCGGGGTTGCAGATTAACGACGAACAAGGCTTGTCGACCCTCCAGCACACGCGCGTCGGACCGCTCTTGTTTCATTCCGGCCAAAATATTTCTTTGGTGATCTCCAAAATCAACAAACAGCCTGATGAGTTTATCCGAGTCGCGCACATCTTCCACGGACACGATTGTTCCTACGCGAATATCGACCTTGTTCAACTCGGCAATCGTGATTTCCGGCTTAAGTGGTGCGGCTTTGAATTTCTCGTCGGTCATGGATTCGTTCCCACCAGTAGTTCAAGCAGTTCAGAGTTCAGCCTTTAGGCTGCAGTCTAAGCTATGAATTATCAACGCAAGCTAAAGCTTGAACTCTAAACTGCTTGACGCTTGCGCAGCTTGTACGATTTCTCTGATTAGGGATTCGTTCCCACTAAAATCAATCCGGTTGTTTCTTCCAGGCCAAACATAAGATTCATATTCTGCACCGCCTGACCGGCGGCGCCCTTTACCAAATTATCTAAAGCCGAAAAGATAACTGCCTGACGTCCGCGAGCTGCAAAACCGAGGTCGCAAAAATTCGTGGTCTTCACCCAGTTGATATCAGGTGAACCCTTCACCAACCGCACAAAAAACGAGTCGCGATAAAACTCGGCGAACAGCGACTGCAGTTGTTCCTCAGTCGTCTCTTCTTTCATCGCGACGTAAATCGAAGAGAAGATGCCGCGCGACACTGGAAGCGA
>DATLBQ010000023.1:0-8276 GCA_035526805.1 Pyrinomonadaceae bacterium | reverse complement strand
CCTGAGGTTGCCGGAGACATCTACGAACGAGGAATTATCCTTACGGGTGGCGGTGCGCAGTTTGCCGGTCTTGAAGATTTTTATCGGGAGCAGACCAAACTTCCAGTGCGGATCGCTCCGGAGCCCAGGAATGCCATCATACGGGGACTTGAGCGAATGTTTGACGATCCACTCAGGCTACGTCGCGTCATACGCAGGGAGCCTTACCCGCTGCTGAACATGCAACACTGATTGATCGCAAGTCCTGCTGAGACGCCTTGACATAAAATTGTCGGCGCGTGAGTCGTGCGGTTGCGAGCCATATAGCTTTTTACATTCAGCAGGCATCTCCGAACGGCAATCTAATCGTAACATCTAATTTGCGGTGCGGTGTTATAGTTCTTCAACAGAGGAATCTTCCTTCTCCCCGATGCGCAGCGGCAAAAGGTGGCGTGCTACGGCTCCTTAGCGTCACTTCAAATTCACAACACGTTATAAAGTAATCAGGACGAGTAATGAGCGCTCAAGCAGTGGCAAAATCCGAGGAACCGATCCGGCGGACGAACACTCCAAAAGATAATTGGCTGGGATTCATCGGCGATGTGACGAAATTTACCGGAGAAGTGCGTTTCAAATCGATGCTGCGCATTGATGGGCACTTTTCGGGGCGCGTTACTTCCTTAGACGGCACCCTCATTGTAAGTGACGGCGCAGACCTTACCGAGGCGGTAATCGAAGTTGCGGTCGCGAAAATAAACGGAACCGTTGAAGGGAACATTCGTGCCAGCAAAGAACTGGTGCTTGGGCGCACCGCAAACGTGACGGGAGTCGTAATGACGCCGGCATTGTCTGTCGAAGAAGGAGCGCTGCTCAATGCCACCTGCCGAAGGAGTTAATAACGCGGCCTTGCCACGCGAGTCTCCGGTTTTCTGGCACTCCGTCAAAGGCCTTTAGTGCTTCCGCTTGTTTCTGTTTCGCAATAGGTCGAGCTCGACTTCGATCATCTTGTTCAGTTCCGCCGGCGAATAGTAGCCCGTGATTCTCGCCACTTCTGAGGCCCGATACCTTTCAACACAAACATGAGCAGCGCGCTGGACTGCGACTCTCATATCCGCCTGGAAGCGAAGAGAGGCGCACTCGAGGCGCTTTCCACGACACCAGTATCACTGGTAACAGCGGTAATAGATCAATGTTTTATTGATGATTCGAGGTAACAAGAGGCCCGATACGGTAACAGGCCGATCACAGGATTAGGTATTAGGCTTGAGGCGGCAGGCTTTCGGGGCTTGCCTGCCTTTTATTCAAATACGGCGCAAGGAATTAAGTTATGGCAGAAGCTCGAAAAAGGTGAGGACACTTCTCAAAGAAGTCGTAGGCGCGTGGGGATTTGAACCCCAGACCCCTACCGTGTCAACGGGCGAACCGGCGCCGCGTAAAAACGCGTAATTGGTTTTTACTGCGCGAAAACTAACTTTAGCGGCTTGAGAAGTCAATCTACGCTGCTAGAACTGCGTAAACGTCAGGCGCATTCCGGCAAAATTCCGCAAATAGAAGAATCCTCTTCTCCATCGGACAATTCCGATCCTTTTTAAAGGAAGCGTTTCGATGCACATCTGTGGCAAACCGAGTCCTCACCTTGAGCTTGCGCCATATGCCACAGTGACGTAAAACAGCACAAATGGCACAGCTATCCCCTGACACGAGCCTGTCCCACTATCGCATTATCTCCAAGATTGGTGCAGGTAGCATGGGCGAAGTTTACCTCGCGCAGGACACAAGACTGGATCGCAAAGTCGCCCTGAAAATTCTGCCCGCGGACTTGGCAGCAAATCGCGATCGGATGCAGCGGTTTGTGCGCGAGGCGAAATCCGCGGCCGCTCTGAATCATCCGAATATCGCTCACATCTATGAGATCGGCGAGAGCAACGGTGTGAATTTCATTGCGATGGAATTCATAGACGGGTACACCTTCCGTGATGTGATTCTAATCGTTACTGATCTCAGAAAGCTTCTGCGCTACCTGCAACACGTCGCCGAAGGTTTATCGAAGGCTCATGCTGCTGGCATCGTCCACCGGGATCTCAAACCAGACAACATCATGGTGACGCGCGATGGTCACGCAAAGATTCTGGACTTCGGCCTCGCGAAATTAATCGAGGTACAAAAACTCTCAAGCACGTCGAGTGAATTCGACACCGCGATCATGCCGCTGCACTCGCAACCCGGCACAATGTTCGGCACTGTCGGTTACATGTCGCCGGAACAAGCGCAGGGAAGAACGAACGATATCGATCGACGTTCAGACATTTTTTCTTTCGGCTGCATTCTGTTCGAGGCAGTGACGGGTCACAGAGCTTTTGCGGGAGAAGACGCGGTCGATACGCTGAACAAGATCATTCGTGGGTCGCCGCCAGCGATCACCGACTTACGGCCCGATGCGCCAATCCCTCTGCAAAGAATCGTGCGTCGATGTCTGGCAAAAGATCCGGAAGATCGCTATCAAACAACTAGAGACGTAGCCATCGAGTTGCGGGAACTGCGGCGCGAACTCGCGAACCATGCCGGAATCGACATTACTGGAGCGCCCGCATCGATCGACGCGGCGCCTGCCGTCCACCTGAAGAGCCCATCGCTGGAAAGCGCCGGCTCGAGTTCACCGCCGGCGCGCGCCTCCAGCGCAGAGTACCTTATCAGCCAGGTTAAGCTTAAGACACGCGGCGCCATTTTGCCGATGGGGCTGTTGCTGACCACGGCGCTAATCTTGTTTTGGTATTTCAACCACACTCCTGCCGCCGTTTTAACGACGGGACTGCTAGCACTGACCCTGTCGCTGATGTTGTTTTGGTATTTCAGACACCCTCGCGCTGTCCCGCTCACTGATAAAGACACCATCGTGCTCGCTGATTTTCTTAACACCACAGGCGATGCAGTATTCGACGGCACGCTAAAGCTGGCGCTGGCGGTGCAATTGGGCCAGTCGCCATTTCTGAACATCTTTGGCGACGACCGCCTCCGTGAGGCTTTGCGCTTTATGGACCGTTCGCCCGACGAACGAGTAACGCGAGATGTTGGTCGTGAGATCTGTCTGCGACAGGGTCTGAAAGCAATGCTGGCCGGCTCAATTGCGGCATTGGGCAGTCACTACGTAATCACGCTCGAAGCGATTAACGCGCTGACTGGCGACGCGATCGCGCGCGAGCAGACTGAAGCTGAAAGCAAAGAGCAGGTGCTGAAGAAACTCGGCAAGGCAGCGACCAGGTTGCGCGAGAGAATGGGCGAATCGCTGGCTTCAATTCAGAAGTTTGACGCGCCGATTGAGCAAGCTACCACATCATCGCTCGACGCGCTCAAGGCCTATTCTATGGGACGTGAACTCTCTCTTGGAAACAAAGATCGCGAAGCCATGCCGTTCTTCAAACGCGCAGTCGAGCTCGATCCTAACTTCGCGCAAGCCTATGACAGACTGGGAGGATCATATAGTAATACGGGGCAGCAGGAAGTGGCCATTGAAGCCTTCCAAAAGGCGTTTGATCTCCGAGAACGAGCCAGCGAGTATGAAAAGCTCAAGATCGCCGCAGACTACTACGCCTTCGCTACATTTGAAACTGACAAATCTTTAGAGGCTTACGAGTTGGTGGTGCGGACGTATCCGCGCGACTTCACTGCATGGAACAATTTGGGTAACCGGTACAATTCGATAGGTCAATTCGAGAAAGCAGCCGAAGCATGCCGCGAAAGTATTCGCCTCAACCGGAACTGGGTTATTCCGCGGAGTAATTTGGCGCTGGCATTCATCTTTCTCAATCGGTTCGATGAAGCCAACCAGGTAATTCAGGAGGCGCTGGCGCAAAAACTCGAATCCACGCCAATGCACTCCCACCGCTATTCGATCGCCTTCGTGCAGGGCGATGCGGCGTCAATGAGGCAACAGATCGACTGGGCCAGCGGACGGCCTGATGAATACCTGGCCCAAGCATGGCAAGCCGAAGTGGCGGCCTTCCGCGGTCAGTTGCGAAAGGAGCGAGAATACAGCCAGCGCATAGTCGAACTTGCACTGCAGCACGAACGCAAAGAGGCCGCGGCCCAGTTCCTCGCCGGCCAGGCGGTGATGGAAGCGATCTTTGGCCATTGCGACCATGCCAGCAGCCTCGTCGGCAAAGCTTTTGACATTTGGCGCAGCCGTTCGACCGTCGCAATTGCTGCAAATGCTCTTTCCATTTGTGGCGATTCCGGTCAAGCGCAACCGCTTATCGACGAATATTCCAGACTGTTTCCGAAAAATACTTTCTGGAACGCAGTGAGTGCTCCTTTGTGCCAAGCTCAGATCGCTCTCCATCGCGGCAGTCCGGCGCAAGCGATTGAGTTGTTGGAATCAGCGCATCGCTTCGAGTCGTCTGGCAATTTCGGGCCACAATACGTTCGAGGTCAGGCGTACTTAAGACTGAACAAAGGCGCGGAAGCGGCTGCTGAGTTTCAAAAGATTCTGAGTCATCGTGGCTGGTCTGTTCGCGGGATTTTGTATCCTCTTGCGTACGTCGGTCTCGCACGCGGAGCCGTCCTTCAAGGCGATACTGCAAAAGCGCGCAAGGCTTATCAGGACTTTTTCGCGCTCTGGAAGGACGCCGACGCGTATAATTCTATTCTCATTGAAGCAAAGGAAGAATACGAGAAGCTGAACTTAGTATGAAACAATATCTGCAATGCCTTCAGGTTTAGTTCCTCGATGATCGCCGAGCGAGTTTCGCATTATCGCATCGATTTCAAACTCGGCGCGAGGTGGATGAGGTTATCAGGCGCAAGATACTAACCCAATCGCAACGTTGCGTGAAAGTCTTGCTGGCCAGGGTCGACTAAGCGCGCGATTTGATCAGTTGAAGGTGGTAGGCGCGTGGGGACTTGAACCCCAGACCTCTGCCGTGTCGAGGCAGCGCTCTACCAACTGAGCTACGCGCCTATTTGAACTTATTTAGCTATATCAAAGGCACGGTGTCAAGGTAGTGCTCTACCCCTGAGCTACGCGCCTAAAGTCTTTCAAACGTGCTTCAAACAATCGCTTCCGAAAGCGAGGCCGAAAGTAACAAAGCACCTGACGAGTGTCAAGCAAGCCTAAGAAAGCTGTAGAGTCCTAATTTGTAGAGCAAACTGTTAGTTTGCGATGGTGAATGGCGTTCAACGGGCGCGCAAACTAACAGTTTGCTCTACAAAAAACCGGACGCGCTTACAGAACCGAGCGCGGTAGCGCCGGATATTGGCATATACTTTAATGATAATTGTACGACGCGTTGCTTACTGCCAGTTACTTTTAGTATCCGGCGCATCCACCACCCCAGCGGGGCTGCCCCGCCGGGGACCCCGGTCCGCGCTCGGTTCTGTAAATCAGCCTTTTGCCGCTGCCTCTTCCCATTGGCTGTATAGCGTTGCGAGACGCGCCTCTGTTTGCCGGTAATCCTCATCAAGCTTGATTAGCTCGGTCGCGTCACGGGCCACGTCAGGCTGAGACATCCTCGTTGAGATGTCGTTCAACTTCTTCTCCGCATCGGCAATCTCCGCCTCGAGCAGAACGGGCGTGGCAGGCTTGTTCTTTTTGATAACTTTTATTGGCGCAACTTTCTTTCCTGTCGTCGCCTTCCCTTTTCCACTTTGTTTCGACTTGCCACTGGGCGCCGACTCTTTCTCTTGTGATTCTGACTGGTCGTCGGCCGGGAAGTTGTTTGGACTCTTTTCAACTACAGAAAGTCGCGTTATCGATCGGCCAGACGCTTTCGAATCGTGATATTCGGTGTAATCACCGTCGTAGTGTTCGGCTACTCCTTCGCCATCGAGCGCCAGTATCTGAGTGGCAACGCGATCCAGGAAATAACGATCGTGGCTGATGGTGAGTATTGTCCCCTCGTAGGCGTCGAGCGCTTCCTCGAGCGCTTCACGGGAGGGAATATCCAGATGATTCGTCGGCTCGTCGAGTACCAGCACATTCACACGCGAATAGATCAGTTTCGCGAGCGCCAACCTTCCCTTTTCGCCTCCCGACAAATCGCGAACATGTTTGTAAACGTCATCACCCTTGAAAAGAAACTTAGCCAGGAACGAACGCAACTCGCCGGCGGTTGCGCCTGGCAAAGCAACTCGTCTGAGCTCCATGATGATTTCGTTTCGATCATCAAGATCGTCAAGTTGCTGCGCGTAGTAACCAAGCTGGACCTTTGTGCCCCAACGAATCTCACCCGCGAGCGCGGGAATCTGTTTAAGAATCGTTCTCAGAAACGTTGTTTTACCAGAACCGTTTGGACCAATGATTCCGAGACATTCACCACGCCGCAAGACGAAAGAAATATCACGGGCAAGAACCTTATCCGGATAACCGATAGTAGTCTGTTCTACTGTCAGCACATGATTCCCTGCTCGCTCGATCGAGCGGAGCCGGAAATCACCGGATGACTGATCCGCCTTGACCGCATCAATGCGTTCAAGTTTTGCGAGCATGGTGCGGCGCGACTTGGCTTGCTTGGTTTTCTGTCCAGCGAGGTTACGACGGATAAATTCCTCAGTTTTCGCGATCAGTTGTTGCTGATTATCGTAAGCGCGCTGCTGTGCCTCGCGACGCTCTTCACGTTCGATCAGGTAGTCGGAATAGTTGCCGGTGTAGCTGGAAGCTCGTCCATTCTCGAGCTCAATGATGCGACGACAACTGCGATCGAGAAAATAACGATCATGACTAACAATCACAAAACCCGCCGGATACTCCTGCAGAAACTCTTCGAGCCATTCGACCGCTGACACATCGAGATGGTTAGTGGGTTCATCAAGCAGGAGCACGTCAGGCTCAGCCAGTAAGAGACGAACCAGACCAAGTCGATTTTGCTGTCCGCCTGACAGCTTCTCCGTCTCCATGGTCCAGGTGGTGCGATCAAACCCGAGACCTTGCAGGATCGATTCAGCTTTGGCGGTGTATTCGAAGCCACCTTCTCGCTCAAACTGGTGTTGCAGATCACTGTAGCGCTCAAGCACCTTGTCGAGATCATCCGGAGCTTCTCCCATGCGATGTTCGAGCTCATGCATTTCGTGTTCAATCTCCTGCAGGTGTCCAAAAGCCGCCAGCGCCGACTCATGGACCGTTGAGCCGGCTTCGAAGTGGATATGTTGGGCCAGCAAACCGAGGCGCAAGCCGCGCGCACGTATCACGTCACCGCGATCGGGAGGTTCTTCGTTGTTAATCAAACGAAAAATTGTGGTCTTGCCCGATCCATTCCGACCTACCAACCCCACGTGCTCACCGGGATTCACTTGCAGCGATGCGCCACGCAAGACATCCTGCGTGCCGTAAGACTTGTGAACTTCTGAGAGTCGAAACAACATTTTCTAAGGCTAAATTCAGTCGCTTATCGCCTGCGAGCGAATAGTCGAGGTGATACAGTGCCACTCACAAAAAGCGGGTGCGGAGCTTATGAAGCCTCCAGCACCCGCCCAAAGCTGTTAACGGAACCGTTAGGGTTTAGCCGAAGCACTGGCCTTCGGACTTGCAGGCGCCGCGGCTGGCGACGCTGTCGTGGCCGGTGCGTTTGACTGCGGAGACGCGGTTACGGTGCTGGCTGCCGGAGATGCCGGACCCGATGGTGCCGGACGCAACCCCAGATTACTCGGGTTATCAAGCATTGTTTCCGCGAGGTTATTAACGATCTTCGCTTCATTCATCGCCACTTCGAGAAGCGCTGCATTAAGAATATCTTTTCGCTGCTTGATCAGGGCTTGTGTGATCTGCTGGCGAACGTTCGGACTTTCCAGGGTGAGATTCTCGGTCTGAAGTCGTTTCTCTTCGAGTTTGAAGATGTACCACTTGCCGCTGTTGAAGCGAACGGGATCAGTGATATCACCGGGCTGCATGCTAAAGAGTTTGGTAACCAGTTCCGGTGGAAAACCGTTCTGCTTCAAATCGTCTTCACTGGCAAAGCCCAGATCACCACCGCGCACGATAGTGTTTGGATCCTCGCTTTTCGCACGCGCCACAGTGGCGAAATCGGCTTTCCCAATCAGCTGTTGAGTGATATTGTCAATCTTCAACTTAGCTTCCGCATCATTCTTCGCGTCGTTTTGCACACCCTGCGACGAGTTGTCCGCCGGGTCTACCATAATCATCGCCAGGGCGACGCCGCGAGCGCTTATGAAGCGATCGCGATTGCCATTATAAAAATCCTCAACTTCTTTATCGTTCACTGAGATCTTGGAACCGTGCTTGTCCTGGAGTTTATTGATGGCAATATCTTTCCGCGCTTCTTCACGCAGCGCCTCCATAGTGAGATTCT
>DATLBQ010000022.1:0-8781 GCA_035526805.1 Pyrinomonadaceae bacterium | reverse complement strand
TACCAGGCGGACGCCCTTCACCGGCTTTTCGTCGCCAAAGCGCTCGCGAATCAAGCGCAATACGGGCATCTCTCGCTCGGCCCATTCAATTCGTTGCTTGCCCTGTTTGGCCAGCCCAATGTCCTTCACGTCAAACTCGACCGACGGTGTTGCACTCATTACGGATTTATCCTTTGTTATCGATTATGAAATTAGATGGAAACTGCAGAAACTCCCGGCGAGTTAAACTCCAGCGACATTGCGCAGAGTTTCAGCCTTGTCTGCTCTCTCCCAGGTGAAGCCGTTCTCTTCGCGGCCAAAGTGTCCGTAGGAAGCCGTCGCCTTATATATCGGACGGCGGAGTTCAAGCTCCTCTATGATTCCTCGCGGCGTCAGTTGAAAGTGTTCCCGCACCAGGTTCGCCAGCGCGAGCTCGCTGATACGGCTGGTGCCCTTGGTATCAACCATCACCGAGACCGGATCGGCCACACCGATCGCGTAGGCAAGTTGGACCAGACAACGTTCGGCAAGGCCGGCGGCGACGATATTTTTGGCAACGTAACGAGCCATGTAAGCCGCCGAGCGGTCGACCTTCGTTGGGTCTTTGCCGGAGAAGGCGCCACCACCATGCGGCGCATAACCGCCGTAAGTATCGACGATAATCTTGCGGCCCGTCAGACCGGCGTCTCCCTGTGGGCCACCAGTAACAAATCGGCCGGTGGGGTTGATATGAATCTTCGTATCCTCACTCAGCAATTCAGAAGATACCGTGCTTCGGATCACTTTCTCTTCAATCTCAGCGCGCAGTTGTTCATTTTTTACCTCAGAATCATGCTGCGATGAGATAACGATGGCGCTCGCCCGAAAGGGACGGCCGTCGCGATACTCGATTGTAACCTGAGATTTGCCGTCGGGCCTGAGGTAAGGAAGCTCGCCGGATTTGCGTACTTCAGCCAAACGCCTGGCCAGCAAATGGGCTAATTGAATTGGCAGGGGCATCAATTCAGGAGTCTCATTGCAAGCGAAACCGAACATCAATCCCTGGTCGCCGGCCCCGCCGGTATCCACGCCCATCGCTATATCGGGCGACTGGCGATCGATCGCCGACAGCACGCTACAGGTGTCGCAATCGAAACCGAACTTTCCTCTGGTGTAACCAATATTACGGATTGTCTCGCGGGCCACCTTGCCGTAATCGACGTGTGCCTTGGTCGTTATCTCACCGGCCATCACAACCAATCCTGTGGTAATCAAGGTTTCACAGGCGACGCGCGAAGTAGGATCTTCGGTCAGGGCAGCATCCAACACCGCATCTGAAATTTGATCGGCTATTTTGTCGGGGTGACCTTCGGTGACGGACTCGGACGTAAATAAATAACCTGATTCAGTACTCAAGCAGACTCCTTATGGTGAACACTCGCTACAGTGAACACTTGGGAAAATAGAGAAGTAGAAAAAGACCGCGTAATGTAACAGTCGGCGTTTGGGGGTGTCAAGGAGGAGGCCTTCGCAGGTACGAATGCAGTTAGAGTTCAAGCTTTAGCTTGCGTTTTCGGTTGAGAGCCAAAACCGCAGCCTAAAGGCCAGAACTCTGAACTGCTTATACCCGCAGATCGTTGAATGCGTTCGAGACAAACAATCATATTGCAAATTAAGGACAGGGAAGTTGTCACCAATTTCCACCCTCATCCAAGCCATTACCGCTAAAACACTTGCTTATTTTTTCAAAGGTTTTCGTGTGATTTCGTGGTTCGTTTTTGTTTGGTAGAAAGGACACTAAATCATGTTAAGGACGCTACAACCGTAAGACAGAAGACATTGCCCTTAGTGATCTTGTGATACCGTCAGGCAGTGATATTAGACTTTGCCCGTTAGGTTTGAATTCGACCACGGAGGCCGCGCGGTATGAGAGTTTGTTGCAAGGTTCCAAAGTACTCAATGTTGGCACTTGCGTTTTTTGTGTTTGATTGTAACCGAACCACTAGCGAATCTTCCTCTTCTCAAAAAGCTTCAAGCTCAGGGCCAGCCGCAAATCAAGCGTTAATCATTCGTCCCAGCGACTCACCCACAGACGGGGATAGCCGCGAGCCAGAGCTCAACGCGACTCAAGACGGAAGAATCATCCTCAGTTGGGTAGAAAAGATTGACGAAGTCTATGCATTACGAACCTCAACGCGAGACGGAAACGGTTGGTCTGAAACCCGAACTGTAAGGCAAGGTAAAGACTGGTTCGTCAATTGGGCGGACTTTCCGTCGGTCATTGCACTGCAAGATGGCTCCCTGGCGGCACACTGGCTAGTGAAAAGCGCGACTGGTAAATACGCGTACAACATTAACATCGCCAGGTCGAAAGACGGCGGCCAGACCTGGACCAAGCCCCTCGTTCCACATTTGGACAACACGCAAACCGAGCACGGTTTTGTTTCGCTGATACCTCTTGCCGACACACGCTTAGGCGTTGTTTGGCTCGACGGTCGTAACATGAAAAATATGAAGGAGGAAGAAGGTGAAGATACACCTTCCTCTGAGAGCATGACCTTGCGATACGCTGCAATCGATGGGGATGGGAAACTCGCCGAGGAGGTGCAACTCGACGAGCGCGTATGCGAATGTTGCCAGACTTCAGCGGCCCTCACCAGCAACGGCGTCATGGCCGTTTACCGTGATCGCTCCGAAAATGATGTACGCGATATCTATTCTGTAAGACAAAGTAATGGCACCTGGGGTACGCCTCAACCGGTGCACATAGACAACTGGAAGATCAACGGTTGCCCGGTAAATGGGCCATCCATCGCGTCCGATGGTGGTCGAGTGGCGGTCGCATGGTTTACAGAAGTAGCACAGGCGCCGCGTGTGAAGATAGCGTTTTCGAGCGACGCCGGGGCGACGTTCGGTGCTCCTATTGAAGTAGATGATGGTAACGCCGTGGGCCGTGTCGATACCTTACTTCTTCCCGATGGCTCAGCTCTGGTTTGTTGGATGGCTGGAACAGTAGAGAGCGGGTCAATCAAAGTCCGGCGTATCCAACCAGACGGGTTGCTTGGTCCGAGTTCCGTGATTACCCAAACTGACATCTCACGTTCCAGCGGCTTTCCCCGCATGGCGCGCCTCGGTGACGCAGTTTATTTCGCCTGGACAGAATTCGGGAAACCGTCTCGTGTGCGCATCGCCACAACCAACATCGCACAAGCGGGCAAAGCCGAACCGAACATTCATCACTGACTTTTCAGGAAAAGCTGGAATTATCAGAATCAGCCCTTGACGACATAATATGTATTATCAGACGCGGTGGCTATGGGCGGGTTTGGGCGAAACCGTGTAATTAACGCCCGTGTCTTCTCTGCGCAGCGCCTACCTTAACCCTTACGTCTGGTTCCCAGTATTCACTGCGAGTTTCGCGCTGTCGGCGTGATCGGCCGCTTGACCGGCTTTAGCGCACAGCCTTAGAGTGGCGAGTCAATTTATTCAGGGCCAGTCAATTCATGAAGTACAGCAACGAGGTGTTCGTGTAGTGCCTATCAAAATTGAGAACCAGTCTGAAAGAAAACTGCCTAAAGAGACCCTGACGCATATAGAAGCGGCGTTTGATAGCCTGCCTCGCGAACACACTCGCGGCCTGGAGCGGGTGCGGCTGGTAGAATTTATTTCCGACCCGCGGATCAAAAACACTTTCCAGGCATCTGAATTGCCCGGACTCTACCATCCACGTCAAGGCCCCAAAGGCGCCTGGTTAGAAGTCGCCGTAGGGGTTCTGCTTCCAGGTAACAAACCGGCACACAAACGGATTATTCCCCGGCTCTCTTTTAAGGGTAACCTTGCAGCCACTATCTTTTCGCTTGTTGGCCAGCACTATCATTTCACCCTAAAGCATTCGCTTAAGAAGACTCAATTAGAGCCGGCCATCCGCGCGTACACGGAAAAGCACCTTAAGGCCTGGAATGAAAAGAAGCACAGTTTCCGGGCACGGCTGTTTAAGCCTTTGCAGCCGACGCTTGAGCGCTGGGCGAAAGGATTACAGAAGCGCGCGGCCGCGGAGAAGAAGAAGAGCGTGAGTTCTAAGTGATATCGGCCGAGGTGGCCCTGTCGCCGGCCGGTGAGGCGCGCTCGTTGTTGTCGCCGCTATCGAGGCTTTTGGCGACCGACCTTAACGCCTGTGCGATCTCCAACGTATCAACGTTTGAGCGTTTGAAGCGAACTTCAAGACTAAAATCCTTTTTAGGTGAGACGTATTTGAACGTAAAGGGTTTAGCTTCAGAGGCGACGCGCGGTCCCATTTCCTGCCGTCTCACTTCCCTCGCATCATCGCGTGTCAGGCCGCGCGAGGTTATTTGTTTGGCGAGACGTCTCATCCCTTCTTCGTCCGGCTGTCGAACGATCTGGAGCAGCATCGACTTCGCAGACACATCTGCCTGGCGGCAAAGTTCTCGGACATCTGCGGGGATGGCTGCGATAGACAGAGCTTCAGTAACGGTACTTCTGCTCTTGCCTACCTTTCGAGCAACCTCTTCGTGCGTATAACCAAATCGTTCACACAACGCCAACAATCCATCGGCCTCTTCCCAAACCGTCAAATCCTTTCGCTGCATGTTTTCGATCAGAGCAATCTCCGCCACGCTGCCCGCGTCGATATCCATCTCGACACATGGCACTTCCGTGAGACCAGCAACTCGCGCAGCTCGATATCGTCGCTCGCCGGCGATTATCATCCAGCGTCCGGTGGCGCGTGACGGCTTCACCAACAAAGGTTCGAGCACGCCTTTCTCGGCGATAGAGGCTGTCAGCTCGGTCAAGTCGCCGAAGTCAACGCGTGGTTGTTCCGGATTGGGATCAAGTTTGTCCAGGGCAATCATTCGTCCCACTGCTGCGGGCTGATGCTGCGACAACTCCTCAACGTAGTGGGCGTCGTGGCGCATTTGAAGTCCTACTGGCAGTCCCCTTTTAGACACGGCTCATTACCTCGTCACATAGATTTCCGTATTCGATGGCGCCTGATGAGTTCGGAGCAAAACTAAAGATCGACTCTTTGTAAGCCGGCGATTCTTCCAGTCTGACGCTCTTGGTTATTACAGTATCAAACAACTTCGGTCCAAATACTTTCTTGATTTGTTCGTGAACCTCACGGGCCAATGTCGTACGCTTGTCGTGAAGTGTAACCAGCACGCCGAGTAATTCCAGATTCGGATTCGGACGCGCCTTCACTTTCTCGATCGTTTCCAGCAAATCGTCAGTGCCCTCGAGGGCGAAGTAAGACGACTGGATTGGTACCAGCACATGCGTAGCTGCGACCAGCGCGTTGACCGTGATCAAGCCAAGTGTCGGAGGCGTGTCAATGATGATAACCGCATACTCTTCGCTGAACGGAACCAGCCGGTCCTTCAAACGAAACGGGGCATCGAAGTCGCCAATAAGTTTCGCCTCGAGTTTGGCAAGACTGATACGCGCCGGGATA
Organism: Pyrinomonadaceae bacterium; assembly: GCA_035526805.1. Taxonomy (GTDB): domain Bacteria; phylum Acidobacteriota; class Blastocatellia; order Pyrinomonadales; family Pyrinomonadaceae; genus PSRF01. The sequence continues at coordinate 3,353 of DATLBQ010000022.1, read as the reverse complement.
AGGTCAAGGCCCTCCACCGGGGTTCGGTAAACAGCTTGCTCAACCGATGTCTGACCGTCAGTCATTAGCTCATAAGCAGACCGCTCCACTGAAAGCGGATCCAAAAAAGATATCGAACTGTTTGCCTGTGGATCTAAATCGAGCAGGAGGACACGTTTGCCTAATCGGGCGAATGCAGCAGCCAAATTGATGGCGGTTGTTGTTTTGCCCACGCCACCCTTTTGATTTGCGATCGCGATAATCATTCGTTACACATCGAACCAATTTTCCGACTTAACAAGAAAAAAACACAGTGCTCGTCTTTCGCTGATTACATCGGCAAGTCGCCGGCTTCCCCAATAACATCCGGCCACTCTTCCTCTCCCAACGCTGACTCTTCCCCGCCCTCTTCTCCGGTGGGCACGGTATTCTTCGACGCCTTGATCACTTCCTCGTCAACATAAATTGGACAATCAGCACGAAGCGCGAGCGCAATCGCATCTGACGGACGCGAATCCAAAACCATGCGATTCCCATCGCTCATGCGCATTTCTATAACTGCGAAAAAAGTGTTATCGCGCAAACTCGTAACCACCACACGCTCAACCTGAATGCCGAGTTCGATGATTAGGTTCCGAAGTAAGTCGTGGGTCATTGGCCGCGGCGGCGCGATTTTCTCAATCTCGAGAGCTATTGCGTTTGCTTCATATGCTCCAACCCAGATAGGCAACATGGTGTCGCTATCGACGTCCTTCAAGATGATGATAGGAGTGCCGCTATTCGGATCCATCATCAGCGCTCTGATTTTTACTTCAATTTCCATAAATCCCTACCCTCTGTTCCCAATACGCCTGCCGATCATCTCCATCAGCTCACGCTCTCGCTCGTCATCAGATCGCCGTAGAGGCTGTAAGGTTTAGCCTGCGTAATCAACACATCAACCACCGCCCCAGGCTGCGTTTGATTAGCCCTGAAATTGACGACCTTGTGGCAAGTTGAATGGCCCGTCATATCGTCGGACGATCGCGCACTCTGCTTTTCTACCAGGACGCTTAACTGTTTGCCGACATAGTCAGCGTAAATTCTTTCCTGAATAGACTCCTGTAGTTGTTCAAGCGCAAGAAAGCGCGCAGTTTTTTCGTCTTCCGGTATTTCGTCTTTTAATGAAGCGGCCGGCGTACCTGCTCGCCTGGAATATTTGAATATAAACAACCCGTCGTACCGGCACTTCTCAACTAATCGCATCGTGCTCTCAAAATCGGCGTCAGATTCACCCGGAAAACCCACGATGATGTCGCTTGTTATCGCCAGCCTGCGTTTTGCCTGCTTGATACCATCGATGCGCCGGCAATAATCTTCTGCACTGTGCCCGCGACGCATCGCTTTCAATATACGGTTGCTCCCCGACTGCACCGGCAGGTGAATCCAGTCACAAAGATTCGGAAACTCCTCAAGCGCGCACACTATATCAGGATGGAAGTCTCTAGGAAACGATGTCGTGAATTTGATCCGTTCCATTCCGGTAGCGGCTACCGCTCTCAATAAACGCGAGAAAGAAGTTGCCCCTGCAAAACCCTCCAAGCCGTGCTGCAACTTCGGCCTATAGCTATTCACGTTCTGGCCGATCAGCTGCACCTCTTTGTAACCCAGCGAGCGTAATCGGTTAACCTCCGCGACGATCTCCAACGCACTTCGACTCTTCTCGCGGCCGCGCGAATAAGGAACGATGCAAAAAGAGCAAAACTTATTACAGCCCTCAATTATGGGAACCAGCGCAACGTACGGCGAGCGTCGCTCGGTAGGCGACACATCCCAGACTTCACCTTCCCGGCGTTCATCCAGATCGATCACTGCGGCTTCCCCGCCCCGCGCGCGTTCAATTAATGTAGGTATGCGATCCGTTGCTCGGGTGCCGATGATTAGATCCACGGCCGGCGCGTTTGCGAAAATCGCGGCACCTTCCAACTGTGCAACACAGCCCATCACCCCAATCAGAGGTTTCTGTCGTGCAGCGCGCTTCGCCTGGCTGCGTATCTCTGCGATTCGCCTAAAAACTTTTCGTTCTGCGCGCTCACGCACCGAACAGGTATTCAACAACACTACCTCGGCGTCATCTGCAGAAGCGGCTAAGTCGTAACCGGCTTTACGCAGGCCGGTGGCAGCTCGCTCGGTATCTGCCACGTTCATTTGGCAGCCGAATGTCTCAAGGTAAACTTTCGATTTCATCTGAAAAACCTTCGCGCTGATTCAAAATGCGAATGTAGTCTAACAGAAACTCAAGGCCAAGCGCGATACCGAGATCTTTGCATCTGCGCGCCATCAACGCATCGGATCGTCTCGCTTGACCGCTACTTACTCGGCGAGTAGGATGACGCTCGAGTTCCCAAATTCAAAACTAATGAGAGGTCCCTCATGTCCTTCAACAAGGTGATTCTTGTCGGTAATCTTGGCCGCGATCCTGAACTGCGTTACACGCCGCAGGGCACGCCCGTTTGTAGTTTCAGTATGGCTACAAACGAACGGCGCAAGGATAAGACTGGCGAGATGCAGGATCAGACGACGTGGTTTCGCGTGACCCTGTGGGGACGCCAGGCGGAGACGGCTTCACAATACCTGACTAAGGGTCGACCCGTTTATATCGAAGGAAGGCTACGGGTGGAAGAGTGGACCGATCGCGACGGCAAACCCCGTCATACCTTGGAAGTTCATGCTACTGACATGCAATTCATCGGCGGCGGCGCCAGAGGTGGAGAAGAGGGCGCGCCTATGGAAAGAGCTGCAGCAGCCGGAGGAGCCCCTGCCGATCAACCGGATCTTGCGGACGATGATATTCCTTTTTAACTGCTTGAACGAACGCTAAGCAGTGCCCCAGCGGCCAAACTCTCGAAGCTTATTGTAACGTCGGGCTAGTCTTTCATCCTGGCTGCAACTAACCGCCTCGGCGAGCCGCTCAGTTAAAGCGGAATCGAGCAGGCGAGCAGCGTGATCGTAATCCGTGTGTGCACCGCCCGGAGGTTCGTTAATAATCTGATCGACAATCTTTTCCGCATACAGATCCTGCGCAGTCAAACGTAATCCGGTTGCTGCTTTGTCCGCCAGTTTGGAGTCTTTCCACAGAATTGCTGCGCAGCCTTCGGGCGAGATTACAGAATAGATTGCATTCTCGAGCATCATCACCTGGTCACCGACACCAATGGCCAGTGCCCCGCCGGAACCGCCTTCACCAATCACCGTGACAATGACCGGGACCTTTAGCTTAGCCATCTCGCGCAAGTTGTAAGCGATTGCTTCTGCCTGCCCTCGCTCTTCGGCGTCGATACCGGGATACGCACCGGGTGTGTCGATCAGGGAGAAAATCGGTCGGCCGAATTTCT
>DATLBQ010000021.1:0-7592 GCA_035526805.1 Pyrinomonadaceae bacterium | reverse complement strand
GCGACCGGGTCGTTCTGTGACGAAAACACCTTTGCGAATCAACATGAATCCTTTCTTCAAAGAAACGATTGAGGCTCGCACCAAGCCGGTCGCTACGGCTCCCGGTTCTGACTTTGTGTAAACATCCGCTTCAAAGCCGCTCGGGGGACACTTTTTGTGCAAAGCCTCCTTGAGAAATAACGAAAGGAACACAGCAATGCTGAACCGATGCATCTTGATATTCACGCTGGTGATAGCTTGCGCGATCGCCGCCCTGGCGCAGCAAGCGCCCCCGGAAAAACCATCCGACGCGCGCGCCGAAGTCCTCGTTCTGGGCGTCTACCACATGGCGAATCCCGGGCGCGACGTCTTCAACATGAATGCGGACGACGTGCTTGCCCCCAGGCGCCAGGCCGAGATTGCGCAGCTCATCGAAGTCTTAAAAAAATTCCAGCCCACTAAGATTGCGATTGAAGCCGATATGTATGGCAAGCGGCGGCAGGAGTATTCCGACTACCTCGCCGGTAAGCACACGCTGTCGCGTAACGAGAACGATCAAATCGGATATCGACTGGCTAAGGAGTTGGGCCATAAGACCATTTATCCGGTGGACGCCGATGGCGAGTTCCCGTATCAACGCTTCATGAACTACGCAAAGGCGAGCGGACGCACAAAGGAGCTGGAGGCGCTGACAAGCGAGATTGGTGGCATGGTCAAGGCGCAGGGCGAGTATCTCGTGTCTCACACCGTGCTCGAGACGCTGTTGTACATGAATGCAGACAGCAAAGTGGCGGACGCCGTTGGCTTCTACTACCGGCAGGCCCACTTCGGCGAGCCGGGCGATTGGGCCGGCCCCGACCTTGTCTCCGACTGGTTTCGGCGAAACATGCGGATCTACAGCAATATCGTGCAACTCGTCGACTCGCCCAACGAGCGCGTGCTGGTGATCTACGGCGCTGGCCATCTTGGCTGGCTGCGCCACAGCTTCGCCAGCGACCCCAGTTTTCGCTTGCGCAAGCTCGCCGATTTCGTGAAATGATCCCGGTCAGAAATTTGGCCGCAGATTAAGGCGGACATACACGGATCAGAAAATCAATTCAGTAGAGGGCGTCAGGTCCGAAGGACCGGAAGTGAATAGCCACGACCGTCAGGTCGTGGATCAGGGTGCAAACGGGTATTTGAGGTCCGAAGGACCGGTACGCGGGGATATGCCGCAGTCTATTCACGAAACGCCTGATTCGGTTAGAATCGAGAGTCATGACACGACGAGTACTTTTATATCCAGGTGAAGACGGTTTTGTTGTCGCCGAGGTCCCAAGTCTTCCCGGTTGGCCAGGCCGATATCGTCAAGCCCGAGATCGAGGAAGCGAAAGCGTTCCTTGCCGGCGCGAACGTGAAGGAATCCGCGAGTACAAAATAGACTAAACCCCGGTCACCGACGGTACCTCATATGTCGCCCAATCTCTTATTTAGAGATGACATCTTCATTTCATACTCTCGCGCCGATGGCGGGCATTACGCAGCCGGTTTGGCAGATAAACTAACGGAGAAGAAATATTCCTGCTTTATCGACAAGCTGGGTACTGAGCCCGACAAAGACCTTCCGGAATCGCTCAAGAAAAAAATCAGGAACTGCACTCTATTCGTTCTGATAGGAACCGAACGAGGCACAGTTTCGGAGTTTGTCGGAAAGGAAATTGCTGAATTCAAAAAGACGAAACGGACCATCGTACCAATAGACTTTGATGGGGCAGTGGGGAGGGCGCGTTGGTACGATTTGATTCCGGGCCTGGCGGCCGAGCCGGAAGAAAACCCGAACTCTTTGAAAATCGGCGAACCGTCGCCAAACGTCATCAGCCGCATCGAAAAGTCATTTAACTACACTCGCCGCAATCAGCGGATGCTCAGGATTCTCCTAATAACATCAGCTTTATTTTTGGTACTGCTGGCTGCAAGTGCTGTCGCCGCCTATGTCGCCAAACGGAAGATTAGTGAAGTGAAAGAAATGACGGCGATTGCAGAAGAGCAGATGGCGCGTAACAGACACATGCTTTACGCCTCAAACATAAAGCTCGCGCAGCAGGCATATGAAACAGGAAACCTCCCTCTGGGACAGCAATTGCTCAACTCTTACCTGCCCCAACAGCAGTCCAGCGGAAAAAAAGAAGAAGACTTGCGTGGTTTTGAGTTTTATTATCTCTGGCGGCTCTACCACAGCGAATTGGCGACTCTTAAGGACAATTCCTTCCTGGCCTTTTCACCCGACAGCAAAACTCTTTTGACCACCAACAAGGACAAGAGCTTGAAGTGGTGGGATGTTAGTTCCGGGCAGGAGACGACCTCGCAAAATCATAAAGCCTTACCAGAATCTGTTGACGCCATGGAGATGATGGCTTATTCCGCTGACGGTCAGACCATCGCCCTCGCCGCTGATGGAGGCTCGGTGCTGCTCTTTGACGGCACGCTGCAAAATAAGAAGGGCGAGATCAAACTTCGAGAATTTGCCAATCCAGCGTGCGAACCAGTACTCGGGGATTCTGTCAACCAGATGGCCTTGTCACCCGACGGCAAAATTCTTGCGATAGATCACGGTACGAACATTAGCCTGTGGGACACATCTTTAGGTCGGCGTAAGAGAGAATCCATCTGTACCTTTGTCCCGGCCTCACACAGCTACCCTGCCCTGGCCTTCTCACCCAACGGCCGTATTCTCGCAGTCAACCGCTTTAATGTGATGCTGGTGGATACCATTACCGGGAACACAATGGAATTGCCAGACACGCATGAGGGCCGCGTTACTGCCGTCGCTATTTCACCTGACGGTAAGACTATCGCGACGGGCAGCGAAGACAATACGGCGAAGCTGTGGAGCGCTGCTTCCCGCGTAGAACTTGCCACGCTCAAAGGACACAAAGATTTCGTCTACGCGGTTGCTTTCTCGCCCGACGTAAAGGTCATCGCCACTGGCAGCGGCGACAAGACTGTAAAATTATGGGAAGTTGCTTCGCGCCGGGAACTAACCACGCTCAAAGGCCATACGGCTGCTGTTACCTCCGTCGCTTTTTCGCCCGACGGGAAAGTGATTGCGACCGCCAGCGAAAATGAGTTGAAGCTTTGGTCCACCTCCCTCACCGAGCGGGCGCCGTTTAGAGAGTTAAAGGAGCAGTACGCCAGGGTGTTCTTCTCAAATGAAGGCCAGAACCTGGCTGTGATTTCATCTGAATTGAAGCTACTCGACACCAAAACACTCACTGAAAAAGCCTTCAAGCTTAGTCATACGGATTCCTTCAACTCCCTGGCCATTTCGCGTGACGGCAGGTTTGTGGCAACGGGCGGCGAAGCCGTGATTGTAACTGAGGGCGAGGGCATGACGGCGAAGCTTTGGGACATCTCATCTCAGAGTGTTGCTACGCTCCCACACGCAGCCGCTGTTAAGATCGTGGACTTTTCGCCGGACAGTAAAATTCTCGCCACCGGCAATGCAGACTCGACAGTGAAATTGTGGGACACCGGTACACACCGCGAGATCGCCACGTTCAAGCACGACCGGGCCATCAACCTCCTGCACTTCAGTCCTGATAGTCGAACCCTTGCTACGGTTAGTGGTGATGCCACTATTAAACTCTGGAGCGTTGAGACACGTCGGGAGATTGCCACCCTCGGCGACGCCGGCAAGGTTGTTTCGATAATTTTATCGCCCGATGGCAGGATTCTCGCCACCGTAAGTGAAAGCAATAATCTCGACGAGTTGTCGATGAGTTTGAAATTGTGGGATATCAGCTCACAGCAGGAAATCGCCTCCTTCGCGTGTAATGATTGCAGAGACGACTTGCAATTTGCGCAAGGCGGTATCAGCAGTCTCATGGCCTTTTCGCCAGACGGCCAAACCATCGCCGTTGCTGGTGAAAATAGCTTGAAACTGTGGTCCATTTCCGGGCGCCGCGAAGCGGCCAAACTAAGCGGACATGATATGCGAGTCAATGCCGTCGCCTTCTCGCCTGACGGTAAGACGATCTTGACTGGCAGTAGCGATAAGACGGTCAAATTGTGGGACGTTGCCTCGCATCAGGAGATGGTCACCTTGAGACATGAGGATTCTCCCGTTGAATCTGAAGCTTCGAGGGGGCAACAGGACGTTGTCCTTCACGTAGGTTTTTCACCGGACGGCAAGACGCTCGTAAGCAACAGCGTCAACGGCATCTGGAGACTGTGGTATGCGGCTTCGGGAGAAGAAGTAGTTGCCCAAAGCAAATAGCTCCGCAAGCAAGGCGAAGTTATATCGCCCCCCCGGAGTTAGACATGCAGTTGACGTATGATCCCCGCCGCGATGCTACGGCACAACGTATTGACGATCCGGATGGAGACACACTGCTCACTGCTTACTGCTTATCGCTCACTGCTTACTAATCTCCATAAGACTCAAGGTGAAGACGGTTTTGTTGTCGCCGAAGTTCCAAGTCTTCCGGGTTGCATCAGCCAGGGAAAAACCCGAGAAGAGGCTCTCGACAACGTGCGCGAAGCCATCTCATTGCACGCAGAAGTCTTGCGCGAACGCGGGGAGCCGCTGCCTGAGGATAAGGTTGAATTGGTCGAGGTCGCTGCGTGAGCAACTGCCCGTCCCCTCGGGCGCAGATTGTGTTAAAGCGCTCGGCAAGATCGGATTTGAAGTCTATCGGCAGCGCGGCAGCCACATCGTCATGGTGCGCCAGTCGCCGCCCAGCCAAACCACCATTCCCCATCACAAGGAACTCGATCGCGGCACCCTCCGCGCGATCATTCGTCAAACCGGGCTCACGGTCGAAGAATTCATCGCGTTGCTTTGAGAAGTTTATTCGGCGTCTGGCTCGTAATTAACGACTTCTGCAATCCATTTACGATTCACGATTTACGATTTACGATTCGCCAATTACCATTGTCCGCATGACTTTACCCTACGATGCCAATGCACTGCGCGGGCGCGTCGCTGTGGTTGCTGGTGCTACTCGCGGCGCCGGTAGAGGTATCGCCGCAGCTCTCGGCGAGGCAGGTGCGACTGTCATTTGCACGGGACGCACCAGCAGCGTGAGGTCAATTCCTTCCGACTATGATCGTAGCGAGACAATCGAGGAAACGGCGGAGTTGGTGACCAGCCTGGGTGGAAATGGCATCGCCATACCCACGGACCACCTCGTGGCTGATGAAGTAAAGACGCTTGCCGAACGACTTCAAAACGAATTCGGCAAAATTGACGTGCTAGTTAACGACATCTGGGGGGCGGAGCTGCTTAAGGGTGGTCCTTCCGAGTGGAACACGCCAGTCTGGGAGCTCGACCTGGAAAAGGGTCTACGAATCCTGCGTCTTGCAATTGACACTCACATCATTACTTCCAAGTATCTGCTGCCGTTACTCATTAAAGAGCCCGGTGGACTTCTCGTCGAAGTTACTGATGGCACCACGAAGTACAACGCTACGCACTACAGAATTTCGGTTTATTACGATTTGGCCAAAGTTGCAGTAAACCGGCTCGCCTTCTCGCAAGGACATGAACTCGTCCCGTTTGGCGCTACGGCGGTTTGCATCACGCCCGGGTGGCTTCGGTCAGAGATGATGCTCGAAAACTTTGGCGTTTCCGAAAACAACTGGCGTGATGCCCTTGATCCGGCCCGAGCGCAGAGGAATCAACCCGTGGCGCCGCCCGATTTCGCGCTTTCTGAGTCACCGCGCTACGTGGGTCGCGCCATCGCTTCTCTGGCGTTGGATCCCGATCGCAAACGTTGGAATCAGCAGTCACTCAGCTCAGGTGAACTGGCACGAGTGTATGGCTTCACCGATTTGGACGGCACCAGCCCGGACATTTGGCAGCACATGGCAGACGCGGAGAAGAATTCGTCTTAGTGCTCTGGATCTGTTTGCGTACGCACTATGGGCTCTCCCCCTTCTCCCTTTTGGCAGAAGTGTTAGCCTTCCTCGTCCCGGTAGGGACGAAATGTTTATAGAACGCAAGTTCAAAAAGGTTCTTCTCGCTTCGGCGGTGCGAAACTTAGCCGATCTCGCTATTCATCGCCGCCGACATTGCGCTCCGCTGGAGCGCGAGTCGTGAGATTTATAGCCGAGTCTATAAACATTCGGCTCCTGCGGAGCCAACGTGCTGTTTTCGACATCCTAATTAATCGTGAGCCGAAAACGAGGGACTATTCATGCGCAGCACACCGTTACTACTACTCACCGCAACCGTGGCTGCGCTTACTCTTTCGCCGGTGAGCCGTTTGAACTCCCGCGCCCGTTCCCAGGTGAGGCATGGACCAATCGAACAATCAACCCCAGTTAAACAAAAGAAATATGTAGACGCGCAAGAAAGTGAAAAGATTGCCGAAGCGTTTCGCAATGCAAACAAAGCATTCGAAAAGGAGGACTATAAGGCGGGAGCAGAGAGGTTGAAAACCGCTTATCTTATTAATCCTGAAGACGACTTGATAATAAATTTTTTAGCCGAGAGCTATGTAATGGTGGGTGACCGGACCGCTTCGTTCATGTGGCTGCGAAGACTTCTAACGGTTAGCCCATGCTTCTTCCACTTCCCTGAAAATGCTGCTGCCGTTCTCAACTCTGAAGAGTATCGAGACCTGGCTCTGGCTGCTAAAGCGAAAGGCACTCACCCCCATCGCAGCGAGCTCGCTTTCATGCTCTCAGAGACCGACCTGATCCCTGAGGGCATCGCCTACGACCCCGTGGACAAAGCCTTTTTTCTAAGTAGTCTTCATAAACGCAAGATCGTTCGGGTCCGTCCGCGCCCGCACCACCGACGCCCAATTGTTGAAGATTTTACTTCGCAAGGTCAGGACGGACTCTACAGTACGCTGGGCATGACGGTAGACGCAGAACGACGAGTCTTGTGGGTGTGTAGTTCTGCGGAATCGTTCATGAAGGAGTATTTAGAATCCGATGTTGGTAAAGCCGCCCTCTTCAAGTATGACTTAAACACGAGAAAGCTGATCCGCAAATATGAGGTCGGCCCCAATCCGAGGCATTTGCTGAATGATGTAGCGCTTAATGCGGAGGGCGATGCCTTTGTGACTGATACAGCCACTGGGGAGATATTTACGGCGAGGCGCGAAAAAGATGAATTGGAAATCTTCATTCCTGCCGGAAGATTTGAATCGCCTAATGGCATCGCCATTTCCAACAACGGCCGAAAGCTCTTCGTCTCTGACTTACCAGTTGGCGTGTACGCAGTTGACCTGGAGACGAAGCTGAGCGAGAGGTTACCGCAGAGCGTCGGCATATCACCTGCCGGGAGCGACGGACTCTACTTTTACGATAGCAGCCTGATCGGAATTATTAACATTGTCAGCGAGCACAACGGCAGGGTCGCACGCTTTTACCTGGACGGCTCCGCGAAGGCGGTTACACACGCCGCCGTACTTGATTGCAACCATCCTCTCTACCAATGGCCCACGACGGGCGTGGTTGTCGGAAATTCATTCTTCTACATCGCAAACAGTCAATTCGGCAGCTTCAATAGCGAGCAACGAACATTTCCACAAAAAGATCTACGTCAGGTTGCAGTTATGAAGTTGAAGTTGTAACTCCGGTGGCAGTCATGGCAGTTTGAGCAGTGAGCAGTAAGCAGTGAG
>DATLBQ010000020.1:0-7275 GCA_035526805.1 Pyrinomonadaceae bacterium | reverse complement strand
CTTTCCACGAAGGCGGCACATTCCACGACATGCCCTGCTGGTCCCACTTGGCGGTCTGGCCGCCAGCCAACGCCTGTATCTGCGCAGCAGTCGGATTCGCCCGTTCCACGTCGCCGCCGGCAGTCGATCGCGTTGCCGTCTTGCCGGATCCGCCAGAGTTGGTCGACCTTTTTAGTTTATTGGTTAAGTTGCACAGCGACAGCGCAACGCCGAGAACAAGCAGCACCGGAATCTGTTTCATGGGCACACTCACAACAAGCAAAGTGAAAGAGCAGTGCGCTTCTAAGCGAAATCCAGGCTTAAGTCAAATGCCTTGGCTGGCGCTGCTTGTAGCAGACTGTTAACTTGCGGGAACGGGAAAATCAGGCGCGGATGAACGCGGATAAGACGAATCTGAAAAACATCCTGTGAACGTCGGGTTTTCTGATCTTATCCGCGGTTATCTGCGTAAATCCGCGGCAGATTTATTGCGATGATTTGAGTCATGGGGCGAGCAAACTAACAGCTTGCGTTACAAATCTTGGCCGCGCGTGTTATCCTACGACTTCCCTCCAAAAACCCCCTTTTTAGAAACCGCGTTTGACGCTGAACTCTTTCGGAGAAAGTCAATGAATACTACTGCCTTGAAACCCAGCCGCGTTGTGCGACGCGGTACCACAGTCTTATCAACGAGATTAACTGCGTGGGTTTTTATTTGCGCGCTGAGCTTCGTCGGCATCAGTTGCCAGAGAGCTGACAACAATGCGAATACCAATCTGACCGCTAATGCCAACACGTCGCCGATAAGTACAAATGCCAATTTGGCATCTGCGCCCCCGTCGGTCATTGCGGCCCGCGAGCCTGACAGATATCGCGCTACGCTGGTCTTTAGCGCGGAAACTGAAGGGGGACAAAAGACCGTCGGCATACCAACGCTGTCCGCCGAGGTTGCACGCAACGGAGCCGATCGCCGCGTGTCGTTCAAACTTCCTGACGGTTCCGACCTCATCTATCTCGAACAAGGCGACAAGCACATCGTGATTGCGCCGGCCCGAAAGCAATATGCGGAGTTGACGCCGGAAGCAACGGGATTTCAGCTGCAGAAATTAATGACACCCGGCCAGCTGGTTGCTCATCTGGAGAAGTTGAAAAACGTAGAGCACGTCGGTGAGGAAAGTATAGCTGGCCGCACGGCCGAAAAATATCGCCATGCTGCCAGTACGAATACCTCGACCTCCGCCGGCCAGGTGACCAGCGAAGCCTTCGTCTATGTGGATAAGGAAACCGGATTGCCACTTAGGGCAGAGTTGTTTACCGAAGCAAGCGGAAATGTTCAAGGCGTAAAAGGCGCGAGAATTGTTGCTGAGATGCGCGACATATCGACCACCGTCGACGATACGCTGTTTCAGGTTCCCCCCGGGCTTAATAAAGTTCCGCCCGAGCAGGTCCGGCAACAGATCGACGCCTTTACCAACACGATTGCCGCGTTGGTCAAAGCTCTGTTGACTAATATGAATGCGCCGGCAGCCAGCTCGATTCCATCGCCTGCGCCGTCAGCGTCGCCTGCAGCTTCCATACGTTAGGCGATCCTTGAGAACGAAATGAGATACATACTGCTACTGTTTTTGGGACTTTTAATCGGCGCGGGCGCTGCGATTTTTTTCCTTGGAGTGCCGAGTGCCAAAGCAATTCCCGGCGCCCGCGTTCAACCTCCGGCGGCGGGAGGTGATCCGCCGGCTACGGTGGTCATCTCCATTAGTGACAGTTTTTTTGAACAGCTGCTGACGACGATTTTTCGAGATCTCGGCGCACCGAAATTCAATCTTTCGTCGACTACTCCTGGAACTGAGTCCAATCCGATCCAGCCAGCTATTTTTCAGGGAGGCTGCACCAACGGCGTGACGCTGGCAGCGGAAGGCAGCAACGCTAAAACGCAGGTACAACTCGCGGGCGGCAAGATTTCGGCGCCGCTTGTATTTAGCGGGAGCTACAACCTGCTCGGCAACTGCACCCAGTTCAAGGGTTGGGCACAAACTACGATTCAAATGTCATTTGATCAGGCCAATCAAACGCTGTATGGCCGCGTCAACGTTGAGGGCGTTAACCTGGAAGGCGTCAACCCGGTCGCTAATAGTTTCGTGACGGTCTTTGTGCGTTCGGCAATCGATAGCCGCGTGAATCCAATTCAGTTTTTGCGGCCGCAGCAATTGCAGTTGATGATTCCGGTACAGGCAAGTAATGGTGCGGTCAAAGCTCAGGTGAAAGACGTGCGCTCGGAAGTGCAGGATGGAACTCTGCGTTTGCACATCACCTATGAATTCGGCGGCGCGCAAGGTCAACCACCGCAGGGATAGGTTGTAGTTCAGATTTCAAATTTTAGTTTGCGGCGACGTTAAGACAAGCTAAAGCTTGAACTCTGAACTGCCGGCAGCTACCGCATCGTCTTCCCTCAGCCCGGCGTTTCTTTCCGCCAGACTCCTTTGTCGTTCGAAGTGATCCACTATTTCCTGCGCAGTCTTCTTTCCCACAAATGGTGTCAACTCAGAAACTGCCGCTGCGGCGATTCGCTGGATTGAACCGAAGTGTCTGAGGAGTCGGCCCTTGCGCTTCTCGCCCACCCCCGGAATAGCCGAAAGTTCAGAAGTGAAATCGCGCAGCTCGCGCCGCTTGCGATGGTAGGTCAACGCGTACCGATGCGTTTCGTCGCGAATCATCTGAAGTAAACGCAGAATCAGAGAGTGTGGATCGAGGTAGACGGGCTCGTGTTCTCGTCCTTTAACCAGCAGGTAAGAGACCTGGTTATGTTTAAACGGAGGTTTCACGATGCCCACCATCGGAATAGCCTCCAGATCGAGTTCGCGCATCGTGTCGCCCGCCGCGCTGAGTTGTCCTTTGCCACCGTCGATCATGATCAGATCCGGCAGCGGCTTTCCTTCATCCAACAACCGACGATAACGACGCAGCACAGCCTCGCGCATTGAGGCCACGTCGTTCGCGCCCTCCACCGTCTTGATCCTGAACTTGCGATACTCCGAACGATTCATCTTGCCGTTATCGCAAACGACCATGCCGGCAACATTCTCCGCGCCCTGAATGTGAGAAATATCAAACGACTCGATGCGCGCGGGAAAACGTGGCAGTTCCAGGGTCTCCTGCAATTCCTCGAGCACGAGTTTCATGTCAGGCTTAAGAATGCGGAAACGCTGTTCAAACGCAAGCTTTGCGTTTTTTTCGCCGAGGTCGATCATGTCGCGCTTCTCACCGCGTTGGCTGTGGTGAATCCTTACACGCCGCCCTTTGCGTGCGGTCAGTGCTTTCTCCAGTAGTTCACGATCTTCGAAATCTACGGGGACATGAATTTCCTTCGGCACGTAGTCGGTGGCGTAGTATTGCGCCAGCACTTCGCCAAGAAACGATGCGGGATCGAAGTCATCCTCAGGCAAGTCTTCCCAGAAGAATTCGCGCCGGCCAATGATGTGTCCTTCACGCATGGTGAACAGCTGCAACGCGAGTCGTGGTCCCTCGCGGTAGTAAGCGAAAATGTCGACGTCACGATCAGTCGTAGTTGCCATCTTCTGCTGCTCCGAAAGCTTGATCACGGTCTTGCGCAAATCGCGATACTTCGCCGCCATCTCGTAACGCAGTTCACCTGACGCCTGGCCCATGCGCTGCTCGAGCGTGTCGGCGAGTTCCGTGTTTCTTCCTTCGAGCAACAAGCGCACGTCGCGCACCGCCTCCTGATATTGGTCAGCGGTGCATAAACCCTTAACACATGGGCCCAGGCAGCGTTTGATGTGGTACTCCAGACAAGGACGCGGCGCTTTGCCGTCAATTTCAATGTCGCAGGTGCGCAGCTGGAATGTGCGGTTGATTACGTCGATCGTTTTGCGGGCCAGGCTGGCGGGTAGAAACGGTCCAAAGTACAGCGCGCCGTCTTTTTGAATTCGTCTGGTAATCACCGCCTTCGGAAACGGCTCGTTCACCGTAAGTTTCAGATGCGGATAAGACTTGTCGTCCTTGAGATTAACGTTGTAACGCGGCTTGTGTTTTTTGGTTAAGGTGGCTTCGAGAATCAAAGCTTCGACTTCGTTGTCCGTTACAATTACCTCGACATCCGCGATTTGTCTGACTAGCGCGTCCGTCTTGCGATCAAAAGGTCGCGCCTGGAAATACGAACGCACACGACTGCGCAGACGCTTGGCCTTGCCAATGTAGATAATTTTGCCGGCGCTGTCTTTGTAGAGGTAAACGCCGGCGGAGACTGGAATTTCCTTGAGTTTTTCGGCTAATGTCACTGCTTGATACTTTTTATGGCCTAAGCTGTTGGGTTACATTCTAACTTACGATGCACTGAAAACCACGAAGCCAAGGGTTCAAGTCTCAACTTGGAAAAGCTCAAGGTCGGGAAGGCGGGCTTGCCCCCCGCTCTTGTTGAATCGTTAGAAGCCTGTTGCTAACCATTGGCGGGCAAGCCTACCTTCCCGACCCTGAGATTTTGGCCCAGACGAATATGCGGTTTCCTTTTACTCTGGCTGCCAACAAGCAGTTCGATGCCATAGGTTTCGGCCTTAATGCAGTCGATCACCTGATCGTGGTTCCCGAATATCCGGCCTTTGACACTAAGCTCCGCTTCCTTGAACACAAACAAACCGCGGGCGGCCAGGCGGCCTCTACCATGGTTGCTTTGCAACGACTCGGTCTGCATACAGCGTATGCCGGGCGATTCGGATCAGACGCGGAAGGGCAGTTTGGTTTTGCCGCGCTTAAGTCGGAAGGCGTGAATAATGAATTCGCGGAGATAGTCCCGGGCGCTCGCAATCAGGTCGCCTTTATTATTGTTGACGCGCGCAACGGAGAACGCACGATTATCTGGGATCGTGATGAACGCTTGAGTTATTCCCCTGAAGAAGCGCCCGTTACCCTGTCATCGCGCGGCCGCATCCTGCACCTCGATGCGCATGATCCAGCGGCGTGTGCACGTATGGCCGAGGCCGCTCGCGCCGCGGGGACAATCGTCACGGCCGACATCGACAACATCTACGAAGGGCTGCCCGAGCTGCTGCCGCTGATCGACATACTGATCGGCTCGAAGGAGTTTCCCCGCCGCTTAACCGGCATCGCCGACGAACGCGCTTCGCTCATCGAGTTAAAGGCTCGCTATGGCTGTGGCCTGGTAGGAATGACGAAAGGTGCCGATGGTGCGCTCATTTATTGCGAAGATCAATTCATTGAGTCGCGGGCGTTCGCAGTTCCGGGCGGCTGCCGCGATACAACGGGCTCAGGCGATGCCTTTCACGGCGGATTTCTTTATGGCTTACTCCGCGGAGAAGATATTGAAAACAGTTTGCGATTTGCGAACGCGGTAGCGGCGTTGAAGTGTCGAGCGCTCGGTGCGCGCACTGCGCTGCCGTCAGCCAGTGAACTGGACGGGTTCCTGGATTCCTGATTAACAATATTATGACTAAACGGAGATAGTCATGGACGCGAAATTTCATCCGGCGGTTGCCGCTATAAAGTCGGGCAATCTAAACGAACTCAAGGCCCTGTTGCTCCGGGACCCTTCTCTTGCGACGGCTCGATCATCCAGAAGTCATCCCACACTGCTTCAGTGTTTGGCTCTTGACGCGGTTGACGTCTCGAATAGAGTCGAAATGGCGGAACTGCTGATTGATGCCGGTGCCGAACTCAATGAACCACTGGGCGCTGCGGCCAGCATAAACAATGTTGAGATTGCCGCATTGCTGCTTGACCGGGGGGCGGCGATAAACGGTACCGGCAGCTGGTCGCCGTTGGAGGAAGCGCTGTACTGGAAAAACCAGGGCGTGATAGATCTTCTGCTCGCACGCGGCGCCTCCCTACACAACCTGCGCATCGCATCCGGCCTTGGTCGGACAGACTTGATTGAAAGCTTCTTTCGCAGCGACGGCAATTTGAAACCCGAAGCGGGCAAGATCGCCTGGCCATTTGGCGAACCGGAAAACTCGAATTTAGGTTGCAACATAAAAGCAGAACTGCAAGCGAAGATCGCCGCGTGGTCTAATAATCCACAGGACATCATCAACAACGCTTTTGTTTATGCCTGCATGCACAACCAAATCGAGGCCGCAAAACTGCTTTTACAGAAAGGCGCACAGGTTAACGTTGTGCCGCCCGGCTTTGATTACGCAGGCTCGGGCCTCCACTATGCGGCTCTGAACGGCCATCGCGCGATGGTGGAATTCCTAATCGATCAAGGCGCCGATGTGAGCCTCAAAGATACTAAGGTCCATTCGACGCCCGCCGGTTGGGCCGACCATGGTGGCTACCCCGAACTTAGAGACTACCTGAATGAGGTTGCGAGCGCGCAGACTCATTAGAACTATGCGACTGATTAGCAACGCCGCGTGTTTTCTGAGGCGGATGTTTACAAAAGGTAGCGACCGGGTCGGGTGCGAATGTCAATCGCTTCTTTCCGCAAAGAATTTATGATGATTGACGAGGCTGTGCGTTTCGGGAAACACTCACTACAGAGAATCAGGGAGGGACTTTGAAGCCACCACACCCAGCTGTCACGCATTGTCTGTCATGATCGTTTTACTAATGGGAGAAGACCGTCATGGATAAGTTGTTTCTGCCCGTCCTGCTGGGAACCAATCGCAAGAATCGAAAAAGCGTCCATCCCGCTCGGTGGATAGTCGGCCAAATGGAGCGACGCCCCGAGATTGAAACACGTTTGTTCGACGTGAGCGAATTTGCGCTGCCGCACGACGACTACGGTCAGGGACTCAAAAACCTTTTTCCGGAATGGCGCGATGCGATTATCAGGGCGGACGGACTGGTGATCGTGACACCGGAATACAACCACGGCTACCCAGGAGCATTGAAGGCCGTACTCGATTTATTGTTGCGCGAGTATGTGCAC
The DNA here is from genome assembly GCA_035526805.1 of Pyrinomonadaceae bacterium. Classification (GTDB taxonomy): domain Bacteria; phylum Acidobacteriota; class Blastocatellia; order Pyrinomonadales; family Pyrinomonadaceae; genus PSRF01. Next base: position 395 of record DATLBQ010000020.1, on the reverse strand, counting down.
AAGGCGGTAGCCTTTGTGGGAGTGTCGGCCGGCCCATGGGGCGGTACGCGTGTAATTGAAGCGTTGGTGCAAATGGTGCGCGAACTCGGTCTGGCGGTTACTTTCACGGACCTGAACTTCGCTAAAGTGCAGAACACATTCGACGCCGAAGGTAAACTCATGGATACAGCCTTCGAGAAACGCGCAAAGGATTTTTTAGATGAACTTGTCTGGATGAGCCGTACGCTCAAGTGGGGTCGCGAGAATGTTCCCTCGAAGTTTCACCCGACGCCGGCGAGCGGGGGCAAGCCCGCCTTCCCAACCTGAGGGCTTTTGTGATTAGTTCGACTGATCGCGCTTGAAGGGCTGCCAACCATGAGAAATTGCAAACCACTTTTATAACCTCTCAGGTTGGG
>DATLBQ010000019.1:0-4573 GCA_035526805.1 Pyrinomonadaceae bacterium | reverse complement strand
GAAGGATCCGCACCATGTGCGGACGCAGTCCCGCTGTCTGTTTCAACAGTTCGATGCCGGTCATTTGCGGCATTCGCTGATCCGTTATCAGTATGGCGACGTTGTGCTGCCGCAGAAGCTGGATGGCTTCTTCGCCGGATGAGGCCGTCAAGCATTCGTAATCCGAAGCGAATAGGCGCTCAAGCAGCCGGAGGTTGGCCCTCTCGTCGTCAACAATCATCATTTTATATTTCATGATTTTCTTCTTGGGTTCTTTTGAACCAGGATTTTTTTCAGGTTAACGTCGGCGCTGGCAAACCTAATGGAATCTTGACCGTGAAAATTGTGCCCGAGCCCATCTTGCTGGCAACCGTGATCGTCCCGCCGTGGCGCTCGATAATGCCGTAAGATATCGACAAACCAAGTCCTGTACCCTCCCCGACCGCCTTGGTCGTAAAGAAAGGATCAAATATCCGTTGCAATTGATCCTGCGGAATACCGCTTCCGGTGTCTCTAACCCTAACCACAACCCACTCATCTTCCAGGCTGGTCGAAATGAAGACCTGTCCCTTGTCGTCGATAGCCTGAGCCGCATTGCTAAGCAAATTCATCCATACCTGATTTAATTGACCGGCATAACAACCTATTAGTGGCAAGTCAGCATATTCGCGAAGCAAGTTAATGCGACCAGACATGTAGTAACTTGAAAGAAGACGGATTGTTGATTCGATCCCCTCGCTTAAATTGATTTGCTTGAACTCTGCTTCGTCAAGGCGCGAGAACAGGCGAAGATTCTGCACAATGTCCCGGATTCGCTCAGCTCCCTCCAAACAATCTGAAATAATTGAATTCAGTTCTCCCATCACCTTCTCGTGGCTACTCTCCGTCTTCACCACCGCAATTCGCCGGGCAGCGTCGGGCGGCAGAGTGACCTCGTCATAAGCAGCCAGCAGCTTAATGAGCCCGGTTAAGTAACCTTTAAGTATGTCCATGTTCCCATAGATAAAACCGGCAGGGTTATTCAGCTCGTGCGCCACGCCCGCTGCCAGTTGGCCCAGACTCGCCATCTTCTCGCTGTGAATGATTTGTGCCTGCAGGCGCTCCAACTCAGACTTACTATTAGCCAGCTCTACGTTCTTCCGCTCCAGGTCAGCCTTATACTTGAGCGCTGTGCGCCGCAGCTTTCGCCGCTCGAGCGCTCGCTCGACTGACATCTGCAAGACTCCCATCTCGCATGGTTTGATGAGGTAGTCATATGCGCCAATTCGCAACGCATCAAGAACACGCTGCGGCCTTTCGACTCCCGATACCATGATGACCGCAGTATCCGAATACTTGCTCACCAACTCGCGAAGCAGCTCAATCCCATTGCGGCCTGGCATCAGCACGTCCACTAGCACGAGCGCGTAGCTATCGACTGCAAGAGACGCCAGCGCCTCATCCGCAGATGCGGCGGTAGTGCACTCGTAGAGTTCGCTCAAGTATTCAGCAAACATTTTACGAACTGCAGCTTCGTCATCTACGATTAAGATACGACGGTCGGACGCGTCCTCCTGGTACTCCGATTGCGAAAACGCAAGAGCCTTGGCTGTTTGCTGATGGAAATTCAACTGTGAAACAGCCGATGTTGTTGGTGTTTCGGTCATTTTAGTTTCGATAAATATTGGCGAGAGTGGCTCGGCGATTACCAACGCTCCGCACGAAAGGTTCACGCGGCGACTAGCTTCGGACCACTATTTGTCATCGGGGCGATCTGTCGGTTTGGATTTTCATTTGCTAGTGCAGAGTCTATGAGTTGCAAAAGCGTTTGCAGCTGCACATCGGTCAGATATCGGAAACGCACGCCGAAGCCAATTGTGTGGTGGACGTAACGTACCTCACCTTCGAATTCCACCGAGCATCCGGGAGCCACTTGGAACTCAAAACGAAGAACCTCACCCACGGCGACTTGCACAATTGATTCGATGTAACATCCGCCCCTACTAATGTCAGTAGTGATACCCGGTCGAGTGTGGCTTCCATTCCACCTTACTTCGAGCCTTAAAGGCACACGCGGGTGAAGTCTTTCTTCTCTCATTGTCCCTCACCACCAACGAAGAAGTTATACAAACTTCGCCGCCAACATGCCCAATGTTTCTCTCAGCGGTCTATGCAGCACGTTGTGCTTCGTTTTGACGTAGCCCGTCTAGCGATACATTTTCGACAACCACTCGAACTTGCGAGAATCTCGGAGAAGACAAAGACTGCTCATCATGCAGCCGGTGTCTTGATAAAAAGTAAAGCTCGGCGGCGCAGAAGTCGCAGCTCTCGATATGTCCCCGAATTCTTTGACGGGATTGAGCTGACATAGACTCCTCGAGGTACTCGAGGATTGTCTCCGAAGAAGGGCAAAAGACTCGTTTGCGAAAGCTTTCCTGTGTGGTTTTCATATTCGCCTCCCTAAGATGGTTCAAAAAAGGAGCCAGCAAAGGCTTGAAACTCCCTCGCCTGCTCTCCGGTGGCGTTGGATTTCCACCATCATCCAGCCTAATGGAATAGAGAATGAGCCTCTATAGGGAGAATCCGTAGTTGCTGTCGGGGTTTCCGGCGTGGCGTCTTCTCAAAGCTGGGGAGGTGAGGTGTTGGCCAAAGTCATGCAGCGGACACTAGTTGCGGTCGCTCAAAGCTGCCGTTCTGCTCCCTGATTAATAACTCCCTGAACTCATCGGCCGGCAGCGGCTTGCTGAAAAAATACCCCTGTATCTCGTCACACCTTAGCAGCCGCAGGAACCTTAACTGCTCTTCTGTTTCCACTCCCTCGGCAATAACCCTCAATCTTAGGTTATGGGCTAAGGTTATGATGGCCATTACAAGCGCCGCGTCGTCAGGATCAGTTGATACGTCGCGCACGAACGACTGATCGATCTTCAGAATATCGATCGGCAAACGCTTCAAGTAACCCAGCGAAGAAAAGCCGGTACCAAAATCATCCACCGACACTCGAATGCCCATTTGCTTCAATTCAGTCAGCACTTTCACCGCGAAGTCTGTGTTAGTCATGATCGAGCTTTCGGTTATTTCCAACTCCAGATACTTCGGCTCTAACTCGCTTTGCTCGAGTATCTCTATGACAGTGCTCACGAGATCCTGTTCCTGAAATTGACGAGCACAGAGATTCACTGATATGCCCAGGCAATTAAAGCCCTCAGAGTGCCACTGCTTTATCTGGGAGCAAGCTGTCTTGGAAACCCAGTTGCCGATAGGGACGATCAGCCCTGTCTCTTCAGCTAACGGAATAAACTCTCCTGGTGAAATTAATCCCAGTTCTGGGTCCTTCCAGCGAACCAACGCTTCTGCGCCAACGATCTGCCAGGTATTTATGTCAACCTTGGGTTGGTAGTAGACGATAAACTCGTTGCGCTCGATCGCACGGCGCAATTTGTTCTCAAGAGTTAGCCTCTTCAGCGCCTTTGCGTTCATATCCGCCGTATAAAACCGGTAGGTGTTTCCGCCATGTTCCTTGGCTTGAAATAGGGCGGCTCCCGTGTTCTTCATCAGAGACTCGTCATCTATTCCATCAACGGGAGACAAGCCGATACCAATGCTCGCCGTGAGATGCACTTGGTGGCCGTCCAGATCGATTCGTGGTTCCAGAATTAGTTGAGTGCGCCGGGCAATTTCAACGGCATCATCGGCGCCGGTAACTTGGGTCAACAGCAAAACAAACTCGTCGCCGCCCCTGTAGGCAAGCGTGTCTCCCTCGCGGATGCCACTCTTTAGCCGCTCGGCGACATCGCAAATCAACTGGTCTGCCATTGCTGGTCCAAGCGTGTCGCTTATATTCTTAAACTGATCAAGAGAGAGCAGTAGTACCGCCAGCATCTGCCTGTCACGCTCGGCTACCAGCAGTGCCTGGGCCAGCCGATCTTTAAACAGACTTCGGTTCGGTAGAGTAGTAAGCACGTCGTGGTAGGCGAGGTAGTTTAGTTGTTCTTCCGCCTTATTTCGTTCCGTGATTTGTTCCTGAAGCGCTTTGGTGGTTTTAAGAAGTTCGGCAGTGCGTTCGCGCACCTTTTCTTCTAGTTGGCTCTCGTACTTGCGCTTAGCGAGGCGTAAGTCGTGGTGATCCAACGCGCGCCTTACCGCGGCTTCCACGTGGCGCAGATCGAAGGGCTTTGTCAGGTAATCAAAAGCGCCAACTCGAAGGGCGTCGATCGCGGTATCGATAGTGTGCGCCCCGCTCATCATAATTACGACGGTGTCGGGATTGAGAGCCAGTATTTGCGGCACCATTTCGAGTCCGCTAATACCCGGCATGTTTATATCGCTGATAACCAGGTCAAACTCTTTTGCCCTGAGAATCTGAAGACCCTCCTCTGCTGAGGAGGCGGCTTGACAGTTGTAGTCGTCACCCAAAGCCTCGCACAGAATCTTTCTTATGTGCGTCTCATCATCGATGATCAGAACGTTCTGTCTATTTACTTCCTTTTCAGGCATTGAGTTTTTTTCTCGTCGGCTCGTTATGAACGCCAGTCGTCATAAAGGTCGCAGTACACCGGATCAACATGTTTAGCTTTGCCGAGTTCATATACGGATCGACCAGATTCGCTTTTTC
>DATLBQ010000018.1:0-2825 GCA_035526805.1 Pyrinomonadaceae bacterium | reverse complement strand
GGCGAGTCGCCCATTCTGATACTGTAATACAGCCGAGCTACCTCGAGCGAGCAAGGCGATCGACAGAACTTGATCGATCTTAGGACCAGGCGTAGCAAGGCACGTCCCGGCGAGACGTTACCGCGAGGATCAAGAGGCGATGTTATCTTGCTCGCCACTGAAGTCGGTGCTAACAGTCTTCTCTATTGGAACGGCCGAACCTATCTCTGGGAAGATGCAGCCGAAGATTAAGAACATGAGGGACGCAGGGCGTTTGCACAAAAAGTAAATCGACGAACAATCACTCAGTCAATCACTCCCTCCGCAGCTTGCGACTATCTTGCATTGAGCCTAAGCCAAAACTCAGTCTCCCGGCGACTTTGGCGCTGGGAATTGTCATTTTGGCCCCAGTCTCCTACCGTTCGGATGGTTCTTCCTCGCGTCTGCATAAACTCTTGCATCAAGTAAAAAGCGGCGCCTCTCGCAATCCCTGGACTAGACTTAAACACTGTGCAAAATGCTTATCCGATTCAATGGATAAGAACGACGGTCTGAGTCTTCCGAGCGGAGGTGCGCTTATGAGTGAAGTAAAACTAAACCTGGTTGAGATGGATCGGGTTTTTCACGGTACGATACACGGCTCCGTGGTCGATGCCTGTATAGCCGCGCTGTCTGCTGAACCGGAAACTGTTGCCGAACTCGAAGCTGCTTTGGCGCGCTATATCAAACCCTGTGACGCAAACAGCTGTTTCGCGTCATTTCATTCCGAAATGTTTTCAACCCGGTATGGCTCACCGTCTGATGAAGTCGAAACGGCTGCGAGTTTGCGATCCGCGTTTGATATAGAACCCTGGGATGCCGGCATCGTGGTGATCGATTTTGCAGCCCGCATTGTTGCCAGCGAGTCGTCCTATTCTCAGCTGGATCCTGAGGGTGAAGTGTTCTACCACGACGGCGAAGCGTTAACTGACATGCCCGTGCTTTACCGGGTACCACAAGATTGGTTGTTTGTTACATCCGTAGATGCCTGGCAATGGTCACGTCAGCGGCGTATTTCCGAGCGAACAGCCAACCCCGTCGTCGACGCGCGACCCATCTTGTTCGGTCGGCCGCTGCTACAGTTCGTTGTTAATGCCTGCCGCTCGCTCCCCAAACATCCGCTGGTTGTGTCCGGTCCCCAAGTGGGCTTGACCGCCACTGATGATGACGCCCTGGCGAAACAGATCAGCGCCATTCACGCCCGTTGGCTCTTAACTCCCAGAGATGATCTGTGCGGCAAATCGCCGCGAGACGTATTGCTCGCGCACCAGGACCAGATCGATTTCGACTTGCATACACGCTCGCTGCAGTGGAGTTTGCAGCACGAAGGACCACCATGCTTGAGCATCAATTCTTTTGCGTACCGCTTCGCAGGTTTTGGTACGCACGAGTACGTTCTTTACTACGATCTAATCCGGCACTTGATTGGCGGTCTAATAGATCTGCTGCCGCCTGCGACAGTCAGTAGTAGCTGCGCGCCGCCGGATGATGGCCAGCTGATCGCTACGCTTAATCAGATGAAGACCGAATGGCTCGAAAGTCCGCAGGCAGATTTCGGCGGTCGTATTCCTGCAATCCTCATCGACAACGAGCGCAAACGCCTGCCACAGGCCATGCGTGCTCGCGATATGATCATCGACGACGACTGCCCCATGTGTCAGATGTTTGGTGACGAAACCACTCCCTTAGGCATGGGCGTCGGTTTTTGGCATCTCGATGGGGCGCATATGGACGACGACTTCGCGTTCTCAACTTACAAAACGCGTCAGGAGTGGGAAAACGAAAACCGCCGTCGTGAAGAGTTTGATAGAGAGTTCAATCGGAAATGGGAAGAACGTCAGCAACGCATTGCTCGCGGCGAACCGATTGAGCCGGACCCATTTTTCGATCCTGAGCCATTCGAGCTGGAATTGGAATAGCGGGCGCGCACCGCGGGCGGCGGAGCCGCAATCCGAACTTCCCCTTTTAACACATTGCAGGGCATGTAGCGCTACCGCGAGGTCGTATTGACCTCATTTGGTGGCTGAAAGCAGTCCTTGGATCGCAGCGACCAGATCTTCCGGTTCGACGGGTTTAGCGATATGCATTTGATAGCCTGCAGACAAAGCGCGATCCCGGTCTTTGTTGGTCGCGTAGCCTGTCAGGGCGATAGCTGGAATCGTGGAAGGTATGGCTGTGGGTTCGACGTTTAGTGAAGACGCCGAAGCAGTTGATGGACCTTCGGGCAGCAGTGAACCCTGCACCGGTAACAGCCTTAACTTTCGGAGCAATGCATAGCCGTCTTCTTCGGCCATGCCGATGTCGCTTATCACCAGGTGAGGTGTTTTTTGGATGAACGCGTCCAGCGCCTCCGCGGATGAAGACGCAGAGACTACTTCAGCACCGTAGCGCTGCAATATCAGACTGAGCAAATGTCTTGAGTCGTCGTCATCCTCAACCAGCAGCACACGCACGCCCTCAAGAGGCCGAACACTTACGGCAGCCGCGCGATCACCGGGTTCGCTAACGGCGCGTTTTGCTGTGTCAGCAACGCCGCTGATCACGTCAGTTGCGACTGCGCCGTTATCGGTGCTTCTCCTCGAAAACGCGTTCTGTTCATCATTTGTATCGGGGCCCAGTTCTTTGTCTTCTAGGTCTGTTGTGGTTTCTCTACGATCAGCCGCGAGCGGAAAATCAACCGTGAAGGTCGAGCCTTTGCCTGGCCCTGGACTTTCAGCGCTAACACTGCCGCCATGCAATTCGACCAGGTGACGCACCACTGCCAACCCCAAACCAAGACCCCCGGCCTTCCGCGAGATCGATCCTTC
>DATLBQ010000017.1:0-11838 GCA_035526805.1 Pyrinomonadaceae bacterium | reverse complement strand
AGACTTGGCCCGGCCATTTCTGCAAACCGGCGGCACACCGTCGTCAGCAACGAATCGAAGACTCTCTAAAAACAGTTTCCGAAATACGAAGCACTTCGCGGTGCTGGGTTGCGGTGTAAATGGGCTGTCTACTGCGCGACTGCTGCAACGACATTTCCAGCATGGCCCAGGCACCGTAACAATCTATGCGCGAGATTTGCCTCCGGAAACAACTTCAAATATCGCCGGAGCGTTCTGGTATCCGTCATCAGTCTTCGATCCGCAAGAGGCCACTGCTGAATTTACGGATCAGTTTCAACGCGCTTGCCAGATCTCAAACAAGGCTTTTCAAACACTCGTTGGCTCGGAATATGGTGTGCGTTGGCTGGATACGTTCCAACTGCTGCACAACGAGGCATCCTTCGATCGAGAACTTATGGGCGGATCGCGACTTTATCCGCAAATAGAGAATCTTCGCGATCCGGAACATTATTTCGGCTACGCTCAGGTGCGGCAGTTCAGCACCATGATGATTGAACCTCACACTTACCTCAATGCGTTGTTGCGCGACTTCTACGTGGCCGGCGGCAGGATAGTCGCCAGAGAATTTCGCCATCGCGAGGAGATTGCGCGACTGCGCGAGCGAGTAATATTTAATTGCACTGGCCTGGGTTCGCGTGCGCTGTTCGGCGACGAGGGGCTTATCCCGGTCCGTGGTCAGTCGGAAGTATTACTGCCGCAACCCGAGATTGATTATTGTTACCTTGGCCCAAGCGCCTACATGTTTCCGCGTCGCGACGGAATCATCCTCGGCGGCACCTGGGATCACGAAGACTGGTCTCTTCAGCCAAATCCCGAACAGACAACACAAATTCTTCAAACTCATACTGAGATAATGAAGGGACTTAAAGGCAGTAAATCGTGAATAGCAAATAATGAATAGAAAGGCCCTGACGGGCAACCTCGCTCTTAACAACTCTGCTCATACAAAACCGCGTAACACGCTGAGGAATTTCGGATCACTTCCCTGCCGAACAACTTGCCTGAGGCCTTGACAGTCTAGGCATGCTGCCCTATCTTGCCTTGACACTCTAGGCTTGCCCTGAATTTTTGTTCGCGGAAGGTCTAACATGGCTAAAAACAAAGCAGACTTGCTTCAAGGTACTTTGGACATGCTGATCCTCAAGGCGCTCTCATTAGGGCCGCTTCACGGCTACGGCATCATCCAGCGCATTGGCCAGATGTCGGGAGAAATGCTCACGGTCGAACAGGGTTCGCTTTATCCGGCTCTTTATCGCATCGAGCAGAAAGGCTGGGTCTCCTCGAAATGGGACGTCCACGACACCGGACGACGCGCGAAATTTTACGCGTTGACACGGATCGGGCGCCGGCAACTCGAGGCAGAAGAAGCGAGTTGGGACCGACTGGTGCTCGCCGTCACAAAGATGCGTCAGGCTACTTGAGAGGCATGATTGATGAGTAGGTTCAATATTTTGTTTGCACGATTAAACGCGCTGGTCGGGCGCGAGTCGGTGATACACGACATTGACGAAGAATTTCGCGTTCACGTCGAGATGGAAACAGCAGCGAACCTCGAGCGAGGCATGTCGCCGACTGAGGCGCGGCAGACTGCGCTCAGGAGCTTTGGAAATTTAGGTAGTGTCAGGGATGCAGCATACGAGGTTAGGGGGGGCGGTATGATGGAAACTTTCTTGCAGGACGTTCGCTACGCAGCGCGCGGACTGGTGAAGCAAAAGACATTCACGATTGTCGCGGTGATCACTTTGGCACTGGGCATCGGCGCCAACACAGCTATATTTTCCGTCGTCAATGAACTGCTGCTGCGGCCGTTACCATATTTAGACGCGCAACGACTGGTGATGTTGTGGGAAGTGACACCCGAAGGCCGGCATCAGAACACTACCTCGCGAGCAAACTTCCGCGGCTGGCGCGAACAAACTACGTCCTTCGAAAGTATGGCCGCCTTCACCGATCAGCGACTCAATTTGACTGGCGCGGGCGAGGCGGAGGAAATATCCGTTCAGTTCGGCACGCCCTCATTGTTTCATGTTCTCGGTGTGCAGCCGATCCTCGGCAGGGACATGAGAGAGGTGGACGGAGCTAAGGACGCACCGCCGATTGCGATTCTGAGTAACAGCTTTTGGCAGCGGCGCTTCGGAGGTGATCCTCAAATTGTTGGTAAGCCGATCCTGCTTAACGGTGTTCCATTTACTGTAGTTGGCGTCATGCCGGCGGGCTTTCAATGGCACATAAAACAGCGCTCAGGCACCGGCAGACCAGCGGAGATCTGGTCGGCGCTCGACATCCCAACCGAAGAGGGGCCCGGCTCACGAGGACGGTTCCTTTCGGTGGTTGCGCGGCTTAAACCTGGCCTCTCTGTGCAACAGGCACAGGCCGACATGAACACAACTATGGCCCGGCTCGAACAGGATGCCCCCAGGTTCAACAAAGGTTACGTCACTGAAATCATTCCGCTGCGCGATCAGTTCGTCGGCAATGTGCGACTCGCTCTCTGGATTATTCTCGGAGCCGTTGGCTTTGTTCTTTTAATCGCCTGCGCGAATGTCGCCAACCTAATGCTCTCGCGAGCGGCCGCGCGCGAAAAGGAGATCGCCGTGCGCACGGCACTCGGCGCCGGACGTTTACGCATTGTGAGGCAGCTACTGACTGAAAGTTTTTTACTCGCAACCATCGGCGGTCTGTTGGGATTAGCGATTGCCGCGTGGGGAATTCAGGCGCTTGTCGCTATCAGTCCGCGTGACCTGGTTAACCTGCAACGCGTCGGCCTCAATCTGACCGTGCTTGGGTGGACTATGGGTATTTCGTTTATAACGGCAGTCATTTTCGGCTTAGCACCCGCTCTCGAAGCCACGCGCCTGAATCTGACCGGCGCGCTCAAGGAGGGGAAAGGCGCTGAGGGACAAAGCCCACGCAGCGGTCGACTGCGAAGCGGCCTGGTGATCATTGAAGTCGCGCTTGCGCTAGTGCTGTTAGCCAGCGCGGGCCTGTTACTCAAAAGTTTCAGTCAACTGCAAAAGATCAACAGCGGGTTCAATCCGGACAACATACTAACGATGGTCGTGCGTGTGCCCGACGCGAAGTACAAAGAAGACCGGCAATTCGTTTCCTTCTTCCGCCAGGCATCAGAGCTCATCCGTACGCTGCCGGGAGTTACATCAGTCGGCATGATTAATTATCTTCCGCTCTATGGCGGGCTCGGATCGGGAACCGGTTTTACGGTCGAAGGTCGCCCCGAACCCGCGCCGGGTACGGAGCCAAGCACAAACGTTCGTGTGTCAGATGCAGGCTATTTCACTGCCATGCAAATACCGCTATTGCGCGGTCGCAATTTTACCGACCAGGAAATGAACGAAGTAAAAAGTGTCATTATTATCAACGACGCAATGGCGCGTAAGCACTTCGCCGGCGAGGATCCAATTGGCAAACGAATCACTGTGGAGATGTCAGATAAGCCAGTACCGACGGAAATTATCGGCATCGTCGGAGACGTCAGATACGACAGCCTTGTAGACCCGCCCGAGCCGACGGTTTACTTTCCTCAACCGGATCTGACCTACGCTTTCATGACGTTCGTGATTCGAACTACCGGCGATCCGCTGGAGATCGTTCCGGCCGTGCGACGTGAAGTGCGTGCCTTAGATCCTGAGCAGCCGTTGTCTGACGTGCGGTCGATGAACGAGGTGATGGCAGATACAGTTGCGCGCGCACGATTCAATACGCTTCTGCTCGCGCTGTTTGCCGGGCTGGCGACTTTGTTGTCAGCGGTGGGAATATTCGGCGTGATGAATTACTCGCTTGCCTTGCGGTCGCGCGAGATTGGTTTGCGAATGGCCCTGGGCGCACAAAACCGGCAGGTCATGGCGATGATGCTGAAGCAGGGTCTGCTACTCACAGTAATCGGTACGGCGATTGGCATAGCGGGAGCGCTCGCATTAACGCGTTTATTGTCGACCCTGCTATTCGGCGTGAGTGCAGCAGATCCGACAATCTTCGTAGGGATCGTGCTCTTACTCATGGTTGTGTCGCTGATTGCCTGTTATCTGCCGGCGCGACGCGCGACGCGGATTGATCCGATGATTGCGCTTAGGTCTGAATAGCCTAACGCGACGTAATCTCGGCTAAACGCGGCGAATGTTAAATGATCGCTAGCGTACAGGCATGTGGGATGAAAGGCGCGCTGCTGATTTCGTTTTATCTTCGACTGCCGCTTCGGGACGTGCCGCTCGAGACCCGCAACAAATCATCAATTTCGCGGAAAAACTGTCGAATTGGGCGCAGTTCTATTGTCACAACCAAACTTGATAACCGCTAGTAAGTTTTCTTGCATTGACGAATTCCAGATAATTTGTAAAATGCGGCTAACGGCGATAGGTTGCTGGGGTGAGGACAGTAACCTGCTGAGGCTGAATGTCTCCGCCAACCGATTTGAGGCCGGGCCAAACCCGGCCTCTCGGTTTTTCAGGTAACCATTACTACGGTGCTACCGAATAGAACTGCTACGGACCCTCGAGCTGATTTGTTCTAATTGCATTCTGCGTCACCGAAAGCGGCCGTTCAGGGTTGGATCACAAGGAATACATCCCACCCCCAACGTCCTGACTGCGAACCATGGGCATCTGTGACCTTAGTTCGAATCAGGGTTTTGAGGATTCGCTATTTCGGCCGTACTTATTACGACTGTCAGAAGCAACAACACGGTAGCGGCGAAATCGATGTCCGCCGGCGCCGGCAGAGCCGTTCATCCTTCGTTCGCTAACGCGGAGTTACAAATTATCGAAATTGATTATCGTCGGCTGAGGGACCGTAAATAGCCGGGACCTTCGCACCCATCAAACGTAAATAGACCGTCATCTGGCCACGGTGATGTGACCAATGGTTGATAGTATCTTGAATCATTTCAAACCGTGGCGCCTCCATTACAACCTTTCCGCGCGCCAGCAAACGCCAATTCGTCTTCAGATGCTCATCAGAGGTCTTCTCAAATGCAGCGTGAGCTCCGGCTGCGGCCTTGTCGAGTGCTTCAATCAATTCGGCACTGGTGTCCATTCTTTTCTGCTCCATCTTTCCACCATCTGCGGGGGCCACATCCAATTCTCCCTGCGTAATCTGCATGGTGATCCACATCGGAATCGTGGCCACCATGTTCGCCAGGTAGCCAAAGATCATCGATTTCTCGTGCGGCTTCCAGTCATACTTGCCCTGAGGCACTTCTGCCAACGCGCTGCGCGAACGCTCGACCTCGCGATCCAACTCCGCCATTAAGAACTCAGTCAGTTTCATAAGCATCTCCTCGTAGAATCAATTTCAGTGACCGGTAGCCAGTGGTTAAGCCTTACCGAAGTTTGTTTGCCGCTTCAAGAACCTGTTCCGGCCGGGCGCGCACCCAGTAATTTTCGGTTAGGTTTACCCAGCGGACAGTGCCAGTTGAATCGAGCAGGAACTCAGCCGGTCTGGCAATGTCCTGCCCATCGATTCCTGCGCCCGCGTGGACAAGGTCATACTTGCGAATCGCTTCAGCTTGCGGGTCTGAAAGAAATGTGAACGTATAGCCCGCTTGCGTAACCAAACCGCTCGACACTGCGGGACTATCTACGCTGATTGCAACCGGCCGAATCCCTGATTCACGGAACTGAGTCAGACTTTGCTCGATACCCCGCAACTCGGAGTTACACGAAGGTCACCAGTAGCCTCGGAAAAATATCAGCAGCACGCCCCTCGGGACCTTCCCGTCAACCGGTGACGTGAGCAAGTCGCCAAGCGAAACGGCTTTTCCAGTTGAATCGGCGAGGGTGAAGTCCGGCGCCTTCTGCCCGACTCGCGGCGCACCAGTTGAAGGCGGCAACCAGCGCGACATAATGAAGATTGAGAAAATGAAGGAACTCAGAATCAAAACACTAAGCAGGCTAAGTGTTGCACCGGCCACTTTCGATCGTTTGGGATGAGGGCGATCAGCCGCAAAAGCCCGGCGAATTCCGATCAGCACAAGCGCACCTGCCACTACGAATAGCAGCAGGTTGACCCAGGGAAAATCGCGAGTAACTGCAAACCTGACAAAAAAGAGGGGGTAGCTAAGAAACGCAATCACGCTGAGCAGAAATCCTGCCCAGAGCGCCCAATTGAATTTTTTCATGAATTGAGAATATTACGCGCTACGGCAGTTTGGTCAAGGGACCGTCGGCCAAACTTGCAGCCTACTGACGTATCTCACTCACCTAATCCACGTAAACGCCGCGATGCATGGCGATGCCGCGCGCCTTCATGATCACGTCATCATCGATAACTTCGATGCCGGCGTTCCATGCTGCCAGGTCTTCTATCGGCCGGCCCAGCGCAATCGCCAGTTTTTCGTCATTGGCTTCGAAGGCACGGTCGCGGAGGTTGCGCAGGATTCTCGCAGCTTGTCGTTGGCTGGTGCCACGATCATCCACCACGTTATCCGGCCGCGATTGGCTCCGTTCAGAATGCCCGCCTTGTCCCCGAAGCACCTTCAAGAGTAAATAGGCGAGCCCGGCGCCCACGCTTAAACCAGCAGCAATCAGCTTGAGGCGGTGCCGAACTGGGTTGGTTTCAATTATCGGATCTTGAGTTTCGTTTTTCGTATTGTCACGCATGCGATGAATTTCCTTCTGAATAGTTTTAAAGTCTGTCGCGTTACAAAAACATGCAGACCGATAACGAGATCTCATGAAAACGTCTTCGCTACGTACGGATTTCATTGCTTCAGTACTGCTCGCGGGAATAAAGCAAGTTGTCGGCCAAGTCTCTGTATTGCGCAAACCTGGTATTGCTGCGGCTGTTAATCGGTGTAATCCGCGTAATCTGTGGATGAGAGTTTGGATTTCGTACCTATCATTACATCTCGTCTCTTAACAATTGACCCGCCGCAAAGCTACACTGAACACCTTCTTAATCTAGATGCTAATTCAGCAGAACATAGGCCAGTCAATTCATTCGCCAATCGTCCTCATATTGTTGGTCGCGATTGGGTGTGGGCTGCTGTACGTGCTTTGGAAAGAAGTGCGAAAGATTCCAGCCAAATTGTTTACGCTGATGGCCACTGCCTTCGTAGACATGCTGGGACTCCTGATGATTATTCCGCTGCTGCCTTTCTATGTAAAGACGCTGGGCGGCACTGGTGTCACCATATTCGGCATACATTTTGGCATCGGGATCATCATCGGCTTCATCGTCGCATCGTTCACTGTGGCACAACTGCTGAGCGCGCCGATGTGGGGTCGGTTTTCGGATCGAGTTGGACGCCGACCTACGCTGCTAATTGCGCTGGGGGCGTCGGCGCTTGCCTATCTGATCTTCGGTTTCGCCCATTCGCTCCTATTGTTGTTTCTTTCGCGGATCGTGCAGGGTGCTGGTGGCGGAACGGTAGGCGTGATTCAGGCTTACGTTGCCGACTCAACCGAACCCAAGGATCGCGCTCGCGCCCTCGGCTGGCTTTCAGCGACAACTAATCTGGGAGTGGCACTGGGACCGGTATTGGGTTCCTTCGCAATTACCTTAGGCCAGCGCGATCTGTTGCCTGGACCGGCTACGCTCCAGATGGGTCATGCAGCCCCCGGAATTCTGGCGGCCGCGCTCTGTCTGCTCAACATGGTTTTCGCTGCCCGCTACCTCACCGAATCTCGAGAGGTAGGCGACCAACCGCAGACCGGCGAGGAGCCGCGCACGTCGCGTCAGGCGATCTGGCGCGTCATCTCCCATTCCAGTGAACCTGCGTCTCGTCTCATTTGGATCTATGCGATTGCCATCGGTGCTTTCCAGGGAAGCTTTTCGGTCCTGGCACTTTTTCTGAACGCTCGATTTCAAGTGACCGAGCTGACTATCGGCTACTTTTTTATGTACGTCGGTTCCATCTCCGTCTTCGCGCGCGTGTTGTTGCTCGGTCGCATGGTTGATTGGTTGGGCGAAGCGAACCTGTCCCGGTTGGGTCTGGTGTTGTTAGCGATTGGTGTCGTCGGCATGCCGCTTTCCGGTAATCTGCCTATGTTGGCCGTCGCCGTTGCGTTGATTCCGCTTGGTACAGCCTTCACCTTTCCCTGCGTCACCGCACTGCTGTCGCGCGTCACGGCCCAAAGAGACCGCGGGCTCTACATGGGTATGCAACAGACTTACGGTGGCGTGGCCCGCATCATCGCGCCGCTCTTCTTCGGCTGGTCGTTCGACAGACTCGGCGTGTCGTCGCCCTACTTCTTTTCAGCCTCGTTCATCTTTGCAACAATTTTTCTGGGGTTCGGACTGGACCAGTATGCGCGGCCGAAGGCTGCCGCGGCTCCGGAAGCCGCCGTTACGAGCGGAGAACAAAAAGCGTGATTCAGTAGGAGGGATTCAATGGGCGCAAATCAATCCCGGATGAACGCGGATAAAATCGAATCTGAAAAGAGCCTTTTGAACAACCATTTCTTTTGATCTGATCTGATCCGCGTACGTCTGCAGCAGAATTATTACCAACACCATAACCTGGGACTTACTTCTTTGCGATCTCCGCACGCAAACGCTCTTCCTGCTCTCTCAACTCCGGAGTGAATTCGTCGCCAAAGTCTTCCGCCTCGAACACCGGACGGATTTCCAGTTCGGGCTCCTCGGAAGTGTCAGTCGAACCGAAGGGCGCACGCTTAATCCATTCGATTGCCTCGTCCATCGACTTCACTTGCCACAACCAAAACCCCGCGACCAATTCCTTCGTCTCGCTGAACGGTCCATCGATGACGGTCTTCTCCCCACCTGAAAATCTGACGCGGACTCCCTTCGAGCTGGGATGCAGCCCTTCGCCCGCGAGCATCACGCCGGCCTTCACGAGTTCTTCGTTGAACTTTCCCATTTCCCTAAGCAACTTCTCGTCCGGCAGCACACCCGCTTCTGAATCCTTGTTCGCTTTAACCAATACCATTACACGCATTTTAGATGATCTCCTTTAATATTCTTTTCGGCGCAAACTTAACGACCCGTCTGGGCCGCTGATCTGTGCCCCTCTACCGTATAGTCGAACGAAGGATATCGAGATCGACAGATCTGAAGAATTTTTTTGTCTGATCTTGACCGTGCCGTGTATCGCCGACAGCGAGCAGGGATGGTGATCTGGCGTGGAAGAATTATCCGCAGATTACGCAGATCACACCGATTCAAAGTAATCGACCAGCAAGAAGTTTGCCAATATGCTACCCCTTGTTCTTTTAAGCGTAGCTGTCGACGTATTTTGGAATCGGCGAAATCTGTGAAATCTGTGGTATGACCTCCTTTTGGATCGCAGTGTAAGAACAATTAACGGCCAGCCGACTTGGCTTTTCCTTTAGTACTCTTGCGCGACTGTTCTGCGCGCGCGGCGCCAATGGCAGTTTTCACGTCCTTCTCTTCTTCGGGTGGTGGCAACACTGCCGGCATACCGAGCGATTCAATCCAAAGCTCCCGCGTCCATCCTTTGGTGTGATAGAGGTGCTCGTCCTCCTGATCTTCCACCTGTTCATAAGCTTCTCGAAGCGCAGTCCCGATTTCGCCTTTAGCCGACTTCGCTACCTGACCTATCAGTTGCCAATTCAGGTGGTCCTTCGTTTCCGCGAAGACAACTGACTCAGCCGCTACGATCTGCGCAGCCGCCGGGTCGCCCGCTTTCAGGGCCATCTCCATCGCGGCAACCAGAGACTCGCCGATATGACGCACGACCTCCCGGCCTGGCGTCTCCAGTTCCGTATCGAGCCCGATAGCTTCCATCGTGTCCTGAACTATCTCGACGTGTTGCTCCGTTTGTTCTAAGTATTTCTCCCACTCTTCTTTCAGATCTTCGTTAACAGCGCAGCGCAGGGCGGTCGTATAAACCTGAACCCCGCCTATTTCTGTTTCGAGTGCCTGATATAAAAGTTCGTTGATTTGCTCTTCGTTCATGCCCGTTCCCCCCATTCGTCGTTGGTGTTGTGTATCGCCCGTGTGCGTGGACCGAAGCTGCAAGCCAAAATAGTGATGCAACCACAAGGCCACCAGAAATCGCACGGTTCTCAGGGTCCAGCGATCAAACAACGGTATTTATTTGGGGAGAGCGGGCATTGGCGGTTTGCGACAACACAAACGTGGGATTCGCTCGCGGGTGATTCTGAAAAGGACATCGACAGCGAACGCTCGTACCGGAAGATTACACAAGTGTTTTAGTTGGATTTTCAAGCCAACTAACTGGGACTGCGGGCAGCTGACCTGGGGTCCCAGTTTGAATGTGTTAACTGATTCTGACGCGGCTGACCAGGCGCGTGTTCATCCTACCGTTTGGCAGATACCTCACCAGATATGTTTCGCGATAAAGCCGTCGGCCAATACGCACCACACGCGACCGCGTTGTCGTACGCACGGCGCGTCTGCGATAGACGCGTCTACCCCAACGATCACGCTCCCATTGTGGGCTGGCGCTGGTCGCCAGGACCATGGCGCTGTTGTGCGACAACTCGATGGCCTGTGCCTTCGATGACAAGCCGGCAACTCCTAATGAAGCCAAAGCAAGTGTGATTCCAAGTAACCTTTTCATCTCCTTCGCCTCCTCGAAAACAAAAATAGGCGAACACTTCCCACTTTCCAGCGGGAGAGTTCGACCTTAACGATTCAGACACCGCCCCGTGTTTGGTTGCAAAAAATTTCACCGATAAGAACGAGGGACGGTTAAAATGCAGTAAATAGTAAATCGTGAATAGTTTAAGCAGGGCTACCTGGGCCGCTTTGATCTATTCACGATTTACTATTTACGATTTACTGCTTTTTTTACTAATTAACCGTGACCAGGACTCTGTGGTCAACGTCGAGCACTTCGTCCTTCTGGAAACGATTCTCAGAATTTAGGGGATGCTGCTTCGAACTCTTATCCAACCTGTGACGCGACTTAGCGCGGTACATCGCCTGATCAGCCGCTACCAACAATTGATCCAGCGTGTCCCCCTCGACCCCAAACGTCGCAGTGCCAATACTGATGCCTACTCGCGCCTTGCCCCCTCCGCGAATCTGCAGCGTAAACTCTGAAACCGCAGTCTCGATGCGATGCTTTAGCTCATCAACCTGAGTACCTACGAGTTCCTGAACAATGGCAACAAACTCATCGCCCGCATAACGCGCGAGAAAATCGTATTCGCGAAGTTGCGCCTGAATTATTCGCGCCATCTCGCGCAACATCTTGTCACCCACCTTATGTCCAAAGGTATCGTTGACAATTTTAAAGTCGTCAAGGTCAAGCATCACTACCTGGAAGGGACGCGCATTGCGACGAGCGCGGGAAACTTCCTCATCAAAACGCAAAGCCATATAGCGCGCGTTGGGCAAACCTGTTAACGGATCGGTCAGCGCATTCGACTCAGCCTGGGCGTGCTGCATCGAGTTAGACAAAGCGTCTGAAGCAAGCCTGGTGACTGTTTCCAACAAACGCATATGGTCATCCGTGTATTGGTCCAACTCCGTCGAATAAACCGAAAGCGCGCCGAGCAGTATCTCATCCTTGAATAAGGGGAGAGAGGCCATCGAGCGATATTCGAATTCGAGGTTCAGACCAGACAAATCCAGGCTCGGATGCAGTTGATTAACTGGAGTGCGATTCGCGAGGGCAAATCCCGTTACACCCTCGCCGAGCGCAACGCACTTGGTGGCCAATGCCTGCGCGTTAATGCCGACAATGTGTGCCGGCGCAGCATAAGCTTTTCCTTCGTCGTAGAGATATACCACGCACGTTTGAAACGGCACCACGTGCCCAACTTTGTCTACCAGCACCTCCATAGTATTGCGGAGGTCAAGGGACGATCCGAAGGTGCGCGCAATCTCATATAAAGCGTAGACCTCCTGATG
>DATLBQ010000016.1:0-3218 GCA_035526805.1 Pyrinomonadaceae bacterium | reverse complement strand
GCGTTTAATGCGCCACAGCTCGAGGATTCGATTTGAATCTCCGGACAGAAGAACATTCGCGTCGCTGCCACCTATCCCATGTAGGCGTTCTCGTTGCAGTTGGTCGGAGAGACCTAAGTGGCTCAGCTTCGGCCAAACGGTTAGCAACTTGTCTTCAGTAGAATTCGTACTGCGCCGAGGCCTCTTGGGCTTCTTAGGCGCTGCTTCCTCTCCGAATAGGGGCAGAATGTTTAGAGACTCCGGCCCTGAGACTTGCAGAGTTATGCCTGAGTTATCCACTGAGTATTCTCCTGAACGGTGCAACAGTTGGCGCGAGCCGGCTCTTTGTTGCTTGGTTAGAAGAAGTATTCAAATGGATAGTTCTGCTTGACTATCACTGATCTTTAATTACAACAACAACTACAGCGCGAGTGGAACGGCCATTTTTTTGTTTGCGAGAGGATGTTTCGGCACATTTTTTGACATTAATTTTCATTTAGCTGGTCTGGCCCGTAGCTTGACCAATCTTGATAGTGCCGCCGATCCTCATCGGTTATACATTCGCGCCAGTTCCATCCCGGCGGAACCAACCGCTCAAGCTTTCGGAACGCTTTTTGCGACTTCAAAAGCTGGCTTTTGGACACATCATTCGCACAAACTCGATGAGCTTCCTCCGCCTCTTTCTCATGGATCGTTAGCATGCGAAGACGGCGCTTGAGATCCTGCCAGGCCTTGTCCTGCGCTTCTTCCGTCGGCCCCGTCGTCTCGATAACACCACGTTCGATTGAGAAGTCCACGTGTTCCGCTCGCGGAAGTGGGACTGGTTTACCTGACCGTTCTGCGTCGGCCGCCCGAACGGCCCACTCAGCCTTGTATGTCCGGACCTGCTGCAGTCCTTCTACCATATCTCGCATTCTCTGCTCACTCGCTGCTCGGAAAACCTCCAAGGCAAGCCGTTGGGATCTATGATCGCCTCTCAAAGCCTTTACTGCCAAGCTGCGGAAAATTCCTTCGATAGCCTCGAGCTCCACTGGATTGCCCCCTTCCTTGAAGGTCATCTTCCGAGACATCTCGGTGAGGAATTTTTCCAAGAATGGGTTGAAGGAGTACTTGGCCCCACAGGGGGATCTTTTTGGTCGCCGACCGCCCCCACTTTGGCCTTTCTTCCACTGGTGCTCCTTAGGAGGCTTACCGTACCCAACGTCGTAGTCGCCGTCGCGAGAGCCCATTTCAGTCTCCTCCCGCTGCTTGAACCGCGACGCCCGCAATCACTTCGCGCTCGCGTCCAGAGAATGACTTTCCCGACTTCGCGCACACTGGCTCAATTCCAGTCACGCTTCTTAATCGTCTCAAGGCGACATCAACATAAAGGGGGTCTAGCTCCATCCCGTGGCATATTCGCCCGGTACGTTCTGCAGCGAGGATCGTGGTTCCAGCCCCCAAGAAGGGATCTAGGACGATTTGTCCGCGGGTGGAGCAGTCAAGAATCGCATCCGCAACCAGGCCCAGCGGTTTGACCGTGGGATGCATTGCAAGGGTGTCCTCGCGATCAGCCTGGAAACTGTTCAAGCCTGGGTAACTCCACACGTTCGTGCGGTTCCGGCCATGCCTGCCCAGCATCACGTTATTTGTATGGGGCGCCGTCCCGCTCTTGAATACAAAGACGAGCTCATGCTGGGAACGGTATAGCGCCCCCATAGCTCCTGCCGATTTTGCCCACACGCAAAGGTTGATCAGCTTGTCGTAAGCAATCTCGCCGGCTTGCAAGAGCTCATCTGCATGTCGCCAATCCATGCAAATGAAATGCACGCTTCCGTCGATGGTAACGGACGCGACATTGAGACAGGACGTCAACAGAAATTGTCTGAACTCGCCCTTCGACATCTCACCCGACGCCATAAGAAATTCGCGATGGGTGGTTGCGCCCAGTCCTGACACGTGTCCTGCGATCGGAACGTTGTACGGCGGGTCCATGAAGACCATTTGCGCTCGTTCGCCATTGAGAAGTCCAACATAATTTTCCCGTAAGAGCGCGTCACCGCAAAGCAGTCGGTGACGTCCAATATTCCAAAGGTCACCGACCCGCGTCACGGCGGTCCTTCCAATATCCGGCAGGCACCCATCGGCATCGTCGGCATCATCCTCAGGTCCGAAAGCGCCAAGAATGAGATCAATCTCCGCCGTTTCGAATCCTGTTGCGGTGATCTCGAAATCAACGTCGGCGTTGAGAAGGTGCTGAAACTCAATAGCCAGCAAATCTTCATCCCAACCAGCGAGTTCTGCGAGTCGATTCTCCGCTATTACGAAGCCACGCTTTTGCGTTTCAGTTAGATGCTCCACGCAAAGGGTTGGTACCTCACACCAACCAAGCCTTTGTGCGGCGCGGACGCGCCCATGGCCGCACAAGATGTTACCTTCGGCATCAACGATCACAGGATTTACGAAACCGAAGGCGGTGATTGAGTCAGCAATCTGGCCGATCTGCTTGTCGCTATGAGTCCGTGCATTTGAAGCGTTGGCACACAGCTCAGAGATTAGGCGGTTTTGTAGTGATGATTCATGCATCGATCAGACTCCAGCAAGCGCCGATAAGGCGCGTTACGTTCAAGTATCTTGTCGGGAGTCTCTCACCACGCAGTGCGTCAGCGAAAGTTTGCAGCCAGTGACTGCTCTGGAATTGTCGAAGCAACAGCTTTGCTGCGCTTTTCGGGCGGCTCTACCAGTTTGCGAGCACTGCTCGCGGTGCATTCCAGTGGAATGCGACTAAAGAATCTCACGTCTCCGAGTCGCTGTCAACGATGGGTCTGAAAATTCATGGGGGAGATATGACGAGCATTTTGGCGGAGCGGTGAAATCCTGGCGCGACCATGTGCGAACTCCCTGATGTTTGAACGCCATTCCCTGTTATCTCGCGGCTGATTCCCTCTTTCCTAAATCGCCAACATTCGTCGAAAGCCACTGCAAAGCAGGGCTTTTTCGCTTACAAAAGTGTCTTGGAGGCGTGAGAAATCCACCAATTCCGTGTAAACTGCGGAATTGCAGGGAATTTGAGGTCGCTTGGGAAGAGCGCAGGTCGTCCGCCTCGGGCGAAACGCCGCCGCTTAGTCCGACCCCGCGGCCATCCGCGTGTCGAGCGCGCTATGCTCGGGCACGATCACGCGCAGCTTGCGGCTGGCGAAATCGATCGACACTTTCTTGAAGGCGCGCATGGCGTTCATGCCGAGCAGGAGAGCGGGCTT
>DATLBQ010000015.1:0-4072 GCA_035526805.1 Pyrinomonadaceae bacterium | reverse complement strand
AAGCGCGAAGAGTGTTTCCTTGGCCGCTTCGAACAGGGCTTTATAACACTCGCGTGGATGCGAGCGCACGAACATTCGAAACTTAGCCGGTAACGTGAACGTCAGCATGAAGTAGGCGCAAGGTAGCAATTGAGCAAGTTGCTTTTGCAACCAAGCCTTGGCTTGGCCCCCCTGGCAGACTGGGCAGTGCCGGTTCCCGCACGATTTTAAAACGTAATGGAGTTTTTGGCACTGCTGGCAGCGATAGACGACACTTCCCGAATCTGGCGTACGGCAACGCATGATTGACACCATTGCCTTGATCTGATCGGAGTGTATCTTGTCCGCAAACTTTTTCAAGTAAGCTGGTCCGTAAGTACGAAAGATTTCACCGATCGATGGGGCGCATGGAGCAACGATTTGGTCGTTGCTCACGACTTCCTCTTCATGAGAGCGTTGATCTTAGCGATAGCGTTCTCTTCGCCGACGGTTGTGACGTGGAGATAAATCATGGTGGTCGTCAAGTGAGCGTGGCCCGTGTACTTTTGGATCAGCTTTAGGCTGATACCGGCTTCCAGGAGATGGGTTGCATAGCAATGCCGAAGCGTATGGGTACTGATGCCACGATTGTCCCAATTGAGTTTCTAGCCTGAGTCCTAAGGCATAAACGACATTAAAAAAGCACAACATGGATGGCTTATCGACGAGCTTGAGAAAAGTGTGGACTTCGCCGATAGAAATCACGACTGGCAATTTAAATTCGCCACGGACTCTAAGGAGCTTGAGAGTAGCCCAGTCTTGAGGGCAGGTGATCTTGAAGAACTTTTTCAGACCTTGCTGCGCGACGTTGATGGTGCTTGATGCCCATTGCCGATGGTTTGCGGCAGAAGGAATCCACTGTGCTTCAGACAACAAAAACCTAAAGACTGCACATAGACTGAAATTGGCGAAGGCCAATTCTGTACTGTCGATAACTGAACTGCCGCGCTAGCGGCTTACTTGAACTAATGGATGCAGCGAAGCCCTCGACGAACGCGTTTTCCAGCCACGGTTGCTTTTGGTTCGGGCCGGCTGATCCTGGTCGTTCGGTGGTGCGCGTGACTTGTTGCGATGGAGAGCATGCCGACGAAGTGAGCCGCAGTGTGTCCAACTGCGATCGATTGGTTCATAGTTGGCTATAGGCGATTGATTCACGATGCAGTGAGTCGCCATCCCTCCTCTCCGATCTGGAGCTTTTCCAACTAAAAGCGATTGCGTAATGGCCGAACTGCTCTTCGGAAATCCAACATGGATGCACATGATAAACAGGATATCTCGATTCTTATCCTGTTAATCCATATTGTATTCACTCTTTATCTCGCTCGACGGAGGTTATTCAGGCGATTGTACTTCGAACGGCTCTAGCCAAGTCGATGATTGCGTTGTCACGTATCATCGCATTTCCGACTTGCCATTGTGTTGCAGTGTAAGTTCAGAGCTCATACAATGATTGAAGTCCGTAATCGTAAAGCCCGTGTATGTCGTCCCGCCGCCGCTTCACTGTTGCGTCTACGACGACAAACCGGAATGGGTGGAGTGGCTTCTGGACCATGGCGCCGACATTGAAAGTCGCGAACAGGACTACGGTGCGCCGCCGCTGACCGCCGCAGTCGTGCATCGACAGAAGCGGATCATTCCGATTCTTGTTGGTCGCGGCGCCAAGACGGAAGTGGCACTGAAGCGCGCCCGGAACGGGCTAGCCGGCGCCTACGAAGATGACCCTCGCCTTGATCGCGCAGGATACCGGGAAATCGTTGAACTGCTGCAGACGCTTGGCGTCGAGGAATAAGTCACACTTTTGCCGCGGTTCCAATGTCCGGAACGCCACGGGATAGGGGTGGTTGTCCGAATAGCGCCGCCGAACCAGCCGCTGCACCTGACTGGGGGGGGCATCAGCGTTGTTCGTGACGTGTAGCTTTCCTGGCCCCGCCGGGCAGGTGAACTATGTCGTTAGGTTGGGCGCGTGACTTGTTGCGATGGGACGCTTGCCGCTGCTTCGAGACGCTGTTGCCATCGCTCGGAAACAGCACTTCCTTTATTCCCTTTAAGTTGAACTGATGCCAGCCATGTTGCGAATCTCGGGTCCGTATTAACAATTGGGGCGTTCATAGTACATATGTCGCCATAAATTTGAGGCGAGAATTGCCCGACGTAGAGAATCTTTGCATGGACTTTAGCTGGGACATTCCGTCGACCAGCAACGGACAATTCAATCGATTTCCGTGTTCGTTTATAAAGCTCTGCGGCACACTGGGCATTGATATCGAAGTGTCGGTTGATCACCTGGGGACTTAAACCGTCATTGAAGTCACAATCTTTTGGCGGCCGCCCGGACACTGCAATCATTGGGCCGCCGCGCTTGCTCTCATGCGTGTGCGGCGTTTGAAATGCAAGTGTGGGGCGTTTTGGCTTTTGCGCGGATTGGCGCCCCCTTGACCCTCACGTTACGTGATACCTTAAAATGAAAAAGTGCAAGCCATAGTGGCCTTCGCGGAGAGAAATCGATGGCATATACAGTTAAACAAGTGGCCAGGATGTCGGGCGTTAGCGTGCGCGCGCTTCATTTCTATGATGAAACGGGGCTGTTGAAACCTGCCTATCTTGGAGCGAATGGTTACCGGTTCTACGAGGAGCCTCAGCTCTTGACGCTCCAGCAAATTCTGTTCTACCGGGAGCTGGGGTTTGAGCTAAAGCAAATCCAACGAATCCTGGGTGGGCGTGATTTTGAAATCGTCGCTGCCTTGCAATCGCATCAAAAAGGTCTGCAAAAGAACCTCGCCCAAACGCGCCGCTTGATTGAAACCATCGAGAAAACCACCCAGCACTTGATAGGAACCAAGAAAATGAAAAGTCAGGAAATGTTTGCCGGCTTCAGCGTCGCCGCCGGAAAAGATCGATTCAACGAGCAAATCAAACTCGGAGGGCCGGGTGGCGAACCGAACAATTGCAAGGTATCGGGCAAGGACACCGAAGGCGCGATGTGCGTTGTCGAGTTCACTGGCGTCAGCGGCGGGCCGCCCCATCTGCATCACGATCAGGATGAGTGGATCTACGTCGTTGAGGGCGATTTTGAGTTTCACGTGGGTAACAAACGATTCCACCTCAGTGCCGGTGAAAGCGTCTTTATGCCTCGCAAAGTTGCGCACATGTGGGGCTGCGTTAGCGGCAGACCAGGCAAGATCATCAATGTTTACCAACCCGCAGGCAAGATAGAGGAGTTCTTCCGCGAGTTGGGCAAGCCCCCCAAGGATCTAATAACGGCAGAGCAGATGGTCGAGAAGACTTACACCGAGGAACAGGTAAAGTCATTGTGTCGATTGTTTGAGGCCCACGGAATGGATCTTCTTCCGCCGCCCGGTTATGAATGAGCGGGCGGTCTAACATGGCGCTGCAACATGACCGCTTTGTGCGAAAATCTAGCGGTGACAATGACAGTCAACGTTAGCTCGAACTTCCGGGATCCGGGTACAGCGGATTCGCATACTTCGGTCTGGAACTGGGGCAATGCGGCCACGTCTGCGGGTATTTCTGTACGTAACCTTGTAGATTCGGTGAGAATGCATTCGAGTAGGGAATGACGCACTGACGGCTGTCTACAGACTCGACGCTTACCCTTGCATTCGCAGGCGTCCTTCCCAAGCTGGGTCACCCTCGTGATTCCGGTAACTTCGGAAACTCCAACGACTCGCATGATTTAGGGGTGATCTTTTCGAGTTCGATCTCAGAAAGGTTTTCCTGGCATTAGGAACAATATTTACAGACACAAGGTATTCGCATGAAATCGGTTGTGGTTTTCGGGGCCGGCATCGCAGGGCTCACTGTTGCACATGAATTCTGTAAACTGGGATATAAAGTTCGCATGTACGAGCCAAATGAGGATGCCGGTGGCTTTTTTCGAAGCGCTCGAACGCCAGAAGACCAAAAGATGCCTTCCGAGTACTCATGGCATGGGATTGGTCCTTGGTATCATAATGTGTTTGACCTGATGAAGCAGATTCCGTTTGATGCGTCGGGAAGTTTTTACGACAAAGGACTCTCGCGTCCCATCGATTTT
>DATLBQ010000014.1:0-6762 GCA_035526805.1 Pyrinomonadaceae bacterium | reverse complement strand
GTTTTTTGTCGTCTCTTAAGTCCTCGTCTTTCTTAGCTAACTTGCGCTTTGGGCCGGTCGCTACCGCCCGCGGTTCTGATAAGTCTTCAAACTTTCAAACGCTTAAACAGCTTCCCACCTTTGCGACTGCGCCGAACGTTCCACGGCATCAAGCACCCGCTGATTCTCCACTCCATCTTCGAAATTGGGGGAGGGAAGTTGCTGCTCGTCAACTGCCTTTAGCAAATCGAACACCGTGTGTATGAACGTGTGTTCGTACCCGATGATGTGTCCCTGCGGCCACCAACTCTTCATATAAGGGTGCGCTGGGTTAGTTGCCTGAATAGTCCTGAAGCCGCTCTCAGGCCCCTCATTAACGAAAAGCTTAAGCTCGTTCATGCGCTCAAGATTGAATACGATACTTCCGCGACTACCGTTAATCTCGAGGCGGTTGTAATTCTTACGACCGGTTGCGTATCTGGTCGCCTCAATGGTACCGATGGCGCCGTTCTCAAACTTCACCACCGCTAAGGCAGCGTCGTCCACGTCTACGTGGGCTGTCCCCTCGTGTCCGGGTAAAGGGCGTTGATCGATAAAAGTCTTAAGTAGCCCACTGACTTCGGTGATTTCCCCAACGAGGTATCTCGCCAGATCTGTAGAGTGTGAGAAGAGATCGCCAAGCGCGCCGGAACCGGCTTGTGCCTTGTCGAGACGCCAAACCGCAGCAAAGTTTGGATCAACAAGCCAATCCTGCAGGTAAGTTCCGCGATAATGATAGATGTCGCCGATGCGACCGGCGGTGATTAGAAACCGTGCCAGGGCGACAGCGGGAGCGCGGCGATAATTATGACAAATCATATGCAGGCACTTGTTGGCATTAGCTGAGGCGAGCATCTGCTCGGCTTCCCCGAGAGAGTTGGCCAGGGGCTTTTCACAGAATATTATTTTTTTCGCCTGGGCCGAGGCCAGGGCGATGGGCAAGTGTGTGTAGCCAGGTGTGCAAATATCGACAAGGTCAATATCATCTCGCCTGACAACCTCTTCCCAGGAAGCTGAATACTCCTGCCAGCCAAACTTGTCCGCGATCTTACTAACTTCAGTTTCATTACGACCGCAAATGACCTTGAGCACAGGTTCAAACGGGACGTCAAAAAAACTGCGCACCTGCCGCCAGGCGTTGCTGTGCGCTCTGCCCATAAATCCATAACCGATCAATGCGATGTTCAGCTTTCTCATGTTGCTTTAGTTCAAGAGAACTGTATCAGAATCGGGAGCGGTAGCGACCGACCAGATCATCAACTGTCAAAAGTGAGCAAATTAATGCAAGGCTTAATGCGTCACCTCCAAAGTTGCCTCTGTGGCCGGTCGCTACGGCTCCCGGTTCTGATACGCGGAGCCTTTTTGTGCAAACCAGCTGCAGCTATATGCGGGCAATATGTTCGGCGGAACGAAAGGCCAACGCCATGATCGTCAGAACCGGATTGAATCCGCCATTCGTAACATGCAGCGAGCCATCTACCACGAAAAGGTTGTCATGGTTGTGCACTCGACCCCATTCGTCTGTTACCGACAACTTCGGATCATGGCCCATGCGACATGTGCCTGCCTGGTGCTGTCTCCCGCTAAGTATCAAATCCGGCCTGGTGCTCCAGATTTTGTCGCAACCGCTCTCGCGCAACCATTCGACACCGCGCTCGCGCATGAACTCGGCGGTCGTAACAGTCTCCGGATGCGTCGTACCGCTCAGGCGCGCAACCGGAATGCCGCAGCTGTCGCGCAATGCTGGATCCACAGTGACGCGCCCTTCAGGGCTGGGAATGTCCTGAACCGGACCACGCACGTGCAGCACTCGCGTGTAGTTGTCTCGCATGAAACGTTTGTTTTCAATACCCCACCGGGGAAGATCCGGCGGCAACGAGTCGTACCAGAAATCAATTGGAGGCTTGATAAAATCATCGGCCAACATGCCTCCACCAATTACCCCATCATTGCCATGATTAAACTGAGTGGTGGCTACCGTCACACCCGGACCGACGCCTGTAAAAATACGATCATTCATTAAGCCGTAGGCACGCGGATAGAGGTGACCTTGCAAGTTGCGCCCGACCTGGTCATGCTCGTTGCCCAGGCCCCGGGGGTGATGCGTCGAGTTTGAATTAAGCAGAACGCGCGCTGACTCGACTGCGCCTGCCGAAACCACCACCACATTCGCGCGCGCCGAGTGCTGTTGAGCGCTACCATTAGTCTTAACGAAGTAAGAAATGCCACTTACGTTGCCGCGCGTATCTGTTTCGATATGTTCGGCTATCGCGCCGGTTATTAGTTCGCAGTGACCGGTCGCGAGTGCTCGGGGAATCATTGTGTTGTGCGTCCCGTTTTTCGCGTCAGTCGGACAGGCAAACCCTACACAGTACTTACAGCAAATACATGCAGCGCGCCCGCCATAAGGTTCGGTATTAATTAGTAACGGTACCGGACTGGTTGCCCAGCCCAGTTTCTGCGCACCACACTTAAGCGCAGCGGTTTGCGGACCTGACGGCACCGGCGGCAGTGGATAACCTCGGCGGCGTGGCGTCAGGTGTTGAATAGCCTGACCGTCGCCGGCAACACCCAGTTCCCACTCAGCGCGATCGTAGAAAGGCTCAAGATCTTCATAGCTGATCGGCCAATCGGCGAGCGAACTTCCCTCGGGCACACCATACTCACCCGCCATGCGAAAATCCTTCGGGCAAAAGCGCCACGCCTGTGCGCCATAGACTCGCGTGCCGCCGCCAACGCAGGCGGCGTTGTTGTGGTAGTCAAGTTCATGCGGCCTGACGATCCGGGCGTGGCCCTGAGGATCCACAAACACACGCGGATTTCCCGCAGACTTCCGCTCACTCCCGTGGTGCCCGATTAACACCAGCACTATCAGCCAGCCGAATAGAAAGTTTGAAGACGCCGTTTCTAACAAATGCACCATACGCACTTCCCGCGGCATAAGCGGATTGGGTAGTAGCAATGGGGAAGTCATCATCACCCCAAATAACAGCGCCACTGCTAACCCGGCCTCCCACCATTGACCTTTCATCATGCGGATAACCGGCACCGCTATCGCCGCCCACAATATCGCACGCACTGCCTGGAGCGGCAGAAGCGAGGGTGTCTCCCGTATCACGGAACTGATCTGTGCTAAGAAGGTGCCCGGGTCGCGGCCGCCGTAATAGGCACGCACCGCTGCGCTTTTCCAGGCGATGAAGTAGCCGAAGGTGAAATAGATGATCAGGTAGGCGATAACAATCAGGCAGAGCTTAACGACCCATTCTCCGAGCGGCATCTTCAAGCGCAAGCGGCTTTTGTCGTTCACCTGGGCCGGCTTTCTCTTTCCGAGAACGAGCACCGCGAGCGGGGAAAAGAGTGCTGCGATAATCGCCCCGGCCAGGAAGAGGCGCGGCAACATGCCCGGCGGCAGACGTGTCACGAAGAAGGCAGTCTCGATCTGCGGCATGACAGTCGTCACGCCGTAAAGTACAAAAAAGATCGTGACGATAAGTTTCCAACCTGCCCAGCGAGAACGGATTATTACGTAAGCCAAAATGGCTGCGGTCAGGAAGCTGACGGCCAATAGCGCGGCGAGCGCTTCGCCCGCCTGAACGGGATTGGATTGCTCAGCGGCCGGTGAAAGCAGCGCCCCGGAAACGGCAGCAAAGCAAACAAAATAAAGGATGATCAGCGCCAGCAGTCGAATAGCAATTAGGAGCGTCGCCTTCATTACTCTCCGATAGAAATGCTTTGCGTGCTCTTCTTACTTGCGGGATTCGCTGCCAAGCATTTCGTCTCTCACCTCAGGCCATCCCCGCCCGGGTTTAAGTAGAAAATGTGGTGGAGTAGTTCCAGCCTGAGGCATTCTGACTACTTCTTCCCGCGCTTCAAGGTGATCTATGACCTCTGTGAGTTCTGTGCTAGTCATTCCTAGAGCGTCCGCTAATTTGTCTTCGCCTATTCCTTGCCCTTCAAATTCTGTTCTGTTCTCGGCGAGCCATCGAGCTACCCGCTGCATTTGCGGAGTAGTCGCAGCTTTGTGTGCACCAGTCATTTTAAGCTCCTTTCTTTGTGGTCAGGGGAATTGCTCTCGCTTAATTAACTAATCTTGGCATGCCAATAAAGCGAGTGGCTACTCACCTTTCGACTTCACTGGTAATTCAATTTTTAGTTCCGATGGAGTAGTGATTCGAGAGTGTATGACAAGTGAGTTTTCAGCGCCAAGGGCGCGAAATGAAATAGCCTGGGCCAACGGCCCAGGTTGCTGATGGCTTCTGGGCATGATGGTGACGATGGAGTTCAGGTCCGCGCTCAGGTCCAGTGAGTCGCTGTGTCAGATGCCACACGCCTCCACCTTGATGCGCACCTGCCCGGGGGCCGGCTGCGCTTGTTAGGCATCATTTCCGTCGGTGAGCGCGGGCCGACGTCGAAGCAAAGCGCGCAACGTCGCAAGGCTTCCTATCGCAATTAGGGTCATACCAGCTAATCCTGCGATCGCATACGGGAGTTCCTCTGGACGAATCTCTGATATTTGACCACTACGCGGTTCTGAGCTCAAAAACACTGCGAAACTCAACAGAAACCCAACCAGCGCAACGACGGGACCCGCGATCGATACATACCTCTCGGATTCGAGCTTACGCACACCGGCTATTCGCGCGCTTGGCTGTAACTTTGCTCTGGGATTTTCAACAAGGACTCGCGCCGTGAAGGCATCCCCAGGTTCAGCAGCTCATTCGACAGCGTAGCTTTATTGCTCGCGCTGGTAGCGAGCACCGGAAGGTCGCTGGGACTAGCCTCGACGACATAGAGTTCAGCACAAGAGCGTCGTCGCCAAAGGCAAAAGATATGGGGAGTTCGTAATCGACCGGCAGGATCGGTATGTTGCCCGCGCTTTGCACCCGAATCATGAAGATGCTGGCGTTCTCGACGTTTCGTCCGTTGTACGTCACCTGTAAACCCGGGATGCCTTTCTGGCCAAACGCAACCAACGGAACTCTCGCTAGTGTTTGAACAACGACTCTCTTGCGTTTTCTCCGCAGGTAAATTAGAGCCAGAATGTGACGACTATCGCGCCGACTGCCAGGACCGCGCCGCCGAATTGCCAAAGTGGGTCACGAAGTGTTTCTAGCATGTTTGATACCTACCTCCGTCATTATAACGCTGATCAGCGTGATAGCTGCGCCTTTCGTGGTATTATCCGGCGCCGCTTTACATTCCTATTTGCCAATTGTTAAGGAGCGCAAAGATATGTCGCAGACCTCGCTCGGTAAGGGTCGATGCTTGAGCTACGTCCCGTTTGTCATGCTGTTCGTTGCTTGTTTTTTGAACGTGCAGCACACAGCAAGCGCGCAGCAAACGCCAACGGCAACCAGTTCTCCGGCAGCCGATTCAGATCCGCTGAAAGCAATTCAATGGCGATTGATCGGTCCGTTTCGTGGGGGACGATCCACGGCCGTTGCCGGCGTCGTGTCGCAGCCGTTGGTCTATTACTTCGGCGGCACGGGTGGCGGTGTTTGGAAGACGACCGATGGTGGCATCAACTGGGAATCAGTCAGTGACGGTTCTGTCTTTGGTACGGGCTCGGTCGGCGCGATCGGTTTGTCTGACTCCGACCCGAATACAATTTACGTCGGCATGGGCGAGTCACCGATTCGCGGCAATGTTTCGCATGGCGACGGCGTCTACAAATCGACCGACGCCGGTAAGACCTGGAAACGCGTGGGCCTGGAAGACACACGCCAGATTTCACGCATTCGTGTGCATCCGAAAAATACGGACATCGTTTACGTGGCCGCCCAGGGACACGTTTGGGCGTCGAATGCGGAGCGGGGCATCTTCCGTTCGAAGGATGGCGGTCGAACCTGGCAGAAGATTTTCTTTCGCAGTGACAAGGCCGGCGCCAGCGATCTCATCATGGATCCGACGAACGCCAGCATTCTCTACGCCGGCTTCTGGGAAGTTTATCGAAAGCCCTGGATGCTCGAGAGCGGCGGCACCGGCAGTGGCATCTTCAAATCTACGGACGGCGGTGACACCTGGAGCGAAATTACCCGGAACGCCGGTCTACCTAAAGGGACAATAGGTATCGTCGGCATCACCGCCTCCGGAGCGAATCCCGATCGGCTCTGGGCCATCATCGAGGCTGAAGACGGCGGCGTCTTTCGTTCCGATAACGCGGGCAAGACCTGGACGAAGACCAACGAGCAGCGCAACCTGCGACAGCGCGCCTGGTACTACACGCGCATCTATGCCGATCCAAAAAACGCCGACACCGTTTACGTTCTTAACACCGGCTTCTACAAATCACACGACGGCGGCAAGACGTTCACTGCGATTTCAGTGCCGCACGGCGACAACCACGATCTGTGGATCGCGCCCGACGATCCCAACCGCATGATCAACAGCAACGATGGCGGCGCGAATGTTTCGTTCAACGGCGGGAAGAGCTGGACCGAACAGGATCAAGCGACTGCCCAATTTTATCGCGTCATGCTCGACAATGATTTTCCTTATCACATCTACGGCGCGCAGCAGGACAACTCAACTGTGCGCATCGCCAGCCGCACGACTGAGGGTGGTATTACAGTTCGGGATTGGTACGACGTCGGCGGTGGCGAGTCAGGCTGGATCGCACCGTCACCAAAGGATTCGGAAATTGTTTACGCCGGATCCTACGGCGGGTTGATCACGCGCTACGATCATCACACCGGACAGTTGCGCGACGTGTCGCCGTATCCGAATAACCCGATGGGCGCCGGT
>DATLBQ010000013.1:0-13210 GCA_035526805.1 Pyrinomonadaceae bacterium | reverse complement strand
CGTAATAAAGTCCATCCTGTCCGTCCCACATTAAACGGTTCATCGTTTCACGCCGCTCCTGGGCCCGAGTTGTCCAGCTGCGTGCCTCGCTGGCGCAGCCGAGTATCGTTAGTATCTCGGCCGTATCCATCTCCATCAAATAAAGCAACGAATTCAGGCACACTGGATCGTAGTGGACGATATCAACGCTGAAGGGCCCGAATCGATTCGAAGGATCGAAGCCGGACTCGCGCATCGACCGGTCGCCGACGTAGAAGAGCGGAGTCAATTCGTCGCGGGCGCGGTCGTAGTATTGGGCTATGTCGTAATCTCTAATTTCATGCGTGCGATAGTATTCGCAAACGCGATCGTAGTGAGTTTGTCCTTTGGCGTCGCGCTCATCGGCGATTACTTCAGGAGCGGGACCGATGCCGGAATCATAATAGCGGCTTAGACCGGTCGCGGCGGTTAGGTGAGGTTCTTCCGTCCAGAAGCGATAGTAGGTTTCAATCGCGGGCACTGCGCTTTTGAGCCATGCTATGTCATTCGTTTTCCGATAGACACCCAGGATCATCTGTGTCAGGAACGGCGGATGGGAGCGCGATAAAAAGTAAGAGCGGTTGGCATTCAAGACCGCGCCGTAGTTTTCGATTTGGTAGAGATGATTATCAATCATGTTCTTGGCGAGCGCGGTTTCGCCGTCGCGCAAGAGACCGACCTGGATAAAGTAACTGTCCCATCCGTACATTTCGTTGAAGCGTCCACCCGGTACGACATATGGATGCGGCAGATAGAGCAGACCCGGTTCCTGGAGCGCGCCGGCAAGGGATTCCGGCAGTCGACGGATCTCGAGGCGGGCAAAATCTTCAGGCTTCATTTGGCCGCGCAACTCTTGCTCGACGCGTACCAGGTTCTCCCCACGCGAAACGTAAACCTTCCACCGCGTGATGTTCGACGTTGCAAACTTCGGGTCAACGGCCGCCGCCGCCAGTTGCGAGTTTGAACGCGTCAACGTACCCCAACTTTCCTTGATGTAGCGGGACGCGGCTTCGAGTTGCGCGTCGTTTGCACGTGTCGGATTCATGAAGCCACCCTCTATTCTCTCCAATCAAATCCCGCTGGCATCTCCGACACCGGACCTCTACCTGCGCCACACCGCAGTCTGATCGCTGATTTATGGTTCTGAATTGTTCATTTGCTGGTGTGTTTCGCCGAAGCGATCGGATAGCCTGCGGTAAGGAATCAGCATCAGCGCGAGAAGCGTGATCGGAACTACGGGAAATAGAAACGCATTATGAACATTAAGCTTTTGTGAGACGATGCCGATAATTAGCGACCCTGAGGTTCCGCCGAGCGCCGAGAAAATGATAAGCAATCCGGTCATTGAACTATGGTGAATCTTTTCCAGTTTACTTAAGACAATCGAGCAGATCGTCGGATAAATGGGTCCCAGAAAAAACCCGACGAGAGAAAAGGCAAAGGCCAACGTGGGCGCTTCGTACCAATTGGCGTAGGTGTGCGCTACCGGATTTCTCGTCTGGCTCAGCACAAAGAGCGTGAGGATCAAAGCTCCGCTGAGATAAGCTACCAGGATGAGCAACCAGGAGAATCGTTTCAATAGCGAAGCTGTCAAGAAACGGCTAAGAGCTATCGATCCAGCAAAAATGCTCAAAAAGGAGGCGGATTGCGCTTGCGAGAGGCTGAAAATCTCCCGGTTAAAAGTCGGCAACCAGGTACCAAAACTCTGCTCAATCATGACGTAAAGAAAAGCGCAGATGACGAACACCCAGACCATCGGATACTTCATCAGGCTAAACATCTCGAAGAAGTTGGAGCGGTTAGCTTCCTGATGAACGGCACTTTCTTCCACTTCCGTAACTAGCAACAAGACCAGAGCCAGCGCACTCAACGAGGCGATTAACCAATAAGTATTGTTCCAGTGACTCCACCCGATCATCAACGAAAATAAGAGAGGTCCGGTCAGCGAACCGACCATGAAAGTTCCTTCGAGCGTATTCATCAAGCCCGCATGTTCCTTCTGATCCGACGTGATGAGTCCCACCGTAGAATAGACAGAAATTTTCATTAACGCGAAGCTCGACCCGACCACCGCATAGAGGATCGGGGCAACCCAGAAACCGCGTACCGCAGCGACGAGTACGCTCGCGAGCGTCACGGCTAAGAGTCCGACGATCATTGATCTCTTGTATCCGAACTTCGGAACGTAAGAGGCGAGTAAGAAAGAGACGATGACAATCGAAAGGTCCTTATACGCTTCGAGACTGCCCGCCGTTATTCTGCTGGTCTGATAATCAACAATGACTTGAGAGATGACTATCCCGACTGTGTTCAGGAGGATGGCGAACACGAAGAAATTCAGTAGCAGAGAGATGCGGACTTTCGACATGATCTTCATCATTACTCCTGGAGTTGACTGCCGCTGGTGTTAGTGCTCGTGAGCGGATCATAGTATCTTGACATCCCGTGTGTAGTAGTAGTCTTCAAGATCGTAATGATCTCCCAATCGAAGGGTTTATAAGAAAGCGGAAATATTTTCTGGCGCTGGACTTCTCTGTCATACTCATGTTTCTCCTGACGCGGGCTTGGTGGCTGTAAGCATAAGTTAAATTATGGATATTGAACAACAGATTCTGTTAGCCGAAGTAGATTCAGTTTGATTTCAGTGAGGTAGGTCATTTACAGAACCGAGCGCGGTAGCGCCGGATCCTAAAAACAACATCAGTAATAAGTGATCTTATATCGCTACATTATCAGTAAAGTAGACTCCAGCATCCGCCGCTACCGCGCTTGGTTCTGTAAGCGCCTCCGTTAACACCAACTGGCCCACTGCCTGTTAGCCGAAGTGTTTGGCGAC
The DNA here is from genome assembly GCA_035526805.1 of Pyrinomonadaceae bacterium. Lineage (GTDB taxonomy): Bacteria > Acidobacteriota > Blastocatellia > Pyrinomonadales > Pyrinomonadaceae > PSRF01. The sequence goes on along the minus strand of DATLBQ010000013.1, from coordinate 10,356 downwards.
CGATTTTGTTCCGTAATGGAGAGATAATTGTCAGACCTCAAACTCCAGGGCGTTTCCAAGATTTACCCCGGAAACATTCGCGCCGTCGCCCCGACGAGCGTTGAAATCGAAGATGGCGAATTCGTCATTCTTGTTGGCCCATCTGGGTGCGGAAAGTCTACGCTGTTGCGCATGATTGCCGGACTGGAAACTATCTCTCGAGGAGAGATCCGTATCGGTGGCAGGCTCGTTAACAACGTACCGGCCAAAGATCGAGACATCGCCATGGTCTTCCAGAATTACGCTCTTTACCCGCATATGACCGTGTACGACAACATGGCTTTCGGCTTGAAGATGAGGAAACTCCCCAAGTCGGAGATCGATGATCGCGTCCGCGAGGCGGCCGCAATACTTGGTCTGGAAAATTACCTGGCCAGGAGGCCCAAAGCTCTGTCTGGCGGACAGCGGCAGCGAGTTGCGGTCGGACGGGCTATTGTGCGGCAACCAAAACTTTTTCTCTTCGACGAACCGCTCAGCAACCTCGACGCCAGGTTAAGACTGTCCATGCGCGCCGAGTTGATCAAGCTGCACAAGCGGTTGAAAGTAACGATGATTTATGTCACTCATGATCAAGTTGAAGCGATGAGCATGGGTGATCGGTTAATTGTGCTCAAGGATGGAATCGTGCAACAGATAGGGGCGCCACTTGAAATTTATGATCACCCCGCCAATCAATTTGTTGCCAGCTTCATTGGCAGCCCGCCGATGAATTTTATCGACTGTGCCCTGATTGAGAGCGAGGGCCGCCTCGTTCTCACAGGCGATGGTCTGCGCATTAAGCTTCCCGGCGAAAAGACAGCAGCGTTATCAAGGGTCGTAAGAGAGGAGACACTTCCAATAGTGCTCGGCATTCGGCCGGAGGATTTTTCTGAGCGACGGTCAGATCACGGTGCAGACGATAGCAACATTATTCAGGCGCGAGTGAGTTTCCTGGAGCCTCTGGGCAGCGAGCTACTCGCCACCTGCTCGGTTGGTGCACAGGAGATCATCGTTCGCTTAAGTCCACGAAGCCACGTGAACAGCGACGAAATGATTAAATTAACCATCGACATGGACCGCGTTAGGCTTTTTGAGCCAGCAACAGGGGAGGCGCTGTTGTGAATGCGCAAGCACGACGGTGTGGAGCTTTAGTTTTGCTGCTTCTTTTAATTGGGAGTTGTATGTCTCCGCGCCAAGTGGAGACCGGTCAATCGGGCAATCATCTCACCCTCACCTACTGGAGCGCGACCAATGCGCAGGAGCTCGAGTTTGCCAACCGAGTTGCGGCCGAATGGAACACGCTGCACAGCGACGTTCAAATCAAAGTTGAGCCCGTTCCCTCCGGACAGTCGTCGGAAGAAGTCATATTGGCTGCTATCGCCAGTGGCACGACTCCAGACATCTATGCCAACGTTTTTCCCGGGGCCATGCAAGACTTGCTCGATGCCCAGGGACTTGTTCAGCTCGATTCCTACGCGGATTTCTTTGACGTGATGCACGAGCGCATGATGCCGGATCTTTCCAACCAATATCGCTCCTCGGACGGACATTTTTATCAGGTGCCCTGGAAGTCGAATCCGATTATGGTGCTGTACAACACGCGGATGTTGCGCGAGGCCGGGGTTTCATCATTACCCACTACATACTCTGAGTTTCTCTCGGCCGCGGCACGCGTGACACGCGATCGCGATGGCGATGGCCAGACTGACCAGTGGATGCTCACCATTGATTATCTTCCTCTCTGGTATAAACGGCTGTTCGATTTTTTACCCCTCTACCTTGCTGCATCGAATGGGCAAAACCTCCTCGAAGGTCGTCGGGTCAGGTTCGATAATGAATCATCAGTAGCCGCCTTCCGCTTCTTGCACGAATGCTTTGCCAGAGGCTACGCCCCCCGCCAGACCTTTCAAGGTGATGTTTTCCTCGATGGCGGTGTAGCGGCAAGGTTCGTCGGACCGAATAGCATCGGTCATTTGGAGCGCTATCGCCCCGCCGATTTCGAATACGACTATGGGCCAATCCCGCGTCCTGACGCAGCCACCGGCCGGCCGGTCAGCTATGCCGATCCGAAGAGCATTGTCATCTTCAAAACATGCCAACACCAGCGCGAGGCGTGGGAATTTATCAAATTTATTATTTCGAAGCAGAACGATTTACAACTGCTGGAATTGTCCAGCCAGTTACCCATCCGTGCAGGACTGCTCGAGGATCAAGAGTTCGCCGACTATTTCAGGCGCAACCCAAAACTAGTGAAATTCGCTGCGCAGGTGACGACCGCGCGCAGCATTGACTCGGTTGCAGAATTGAAAGAGATTCTTGACGTTATCGCCCAGGAAGTCGAAGCTTCGGTCGTCTTCGATCTAAAACCACCAGAACAATCGGTGCACGATGCAGCCCGGAGAAGCCAACAGATTCTCGACGTTGAGTAAGGCCGTAGCAGCCCAGCGAACTCGATTACACAGTCTCGCCAGGGTTCTTCGACCAAAGGATGGCGCCACTGATCGGAGAGATCGGGTGGGTTATCTGATGGTCCTTCCTTACCTTCTTCACCTTGCTGTGTTTCTGGGCTACCCGCTCGCCTTCGCCTTCGTTCTTGTCTTTCATCGCTGGAACATCTACACGCCGATGAAGTGGATTGGCCTGGGCAATATCAAACTCCTGCTCACGGATCCGCTGATTTGGCGCGCGCTTTTCAACACGCTTTACTTCCTGCTGATCCATATTCCGTTGCAGCTGGTGCTCGCGCTCGGATTGGCCCAATTACTCAATCAAAAGATTCGGGGTCGCACATTCTTTCGTGCTAGTTACTTTATGCCGGTCGTCGTTTCCGGTGTCGTGGTCACGATACTCTGGCAACAGCTGTACGCAACTGAGACCGGACTAATCAATCTGCTGCTTCAGCGCTTCGGCCTACCTAAAATTGGCTGGCTCACGGATCATCGCTACGCCATGCCGGCGATTGCCATCATGGCGACCTGGAAGAATGTCGGTCTTTACATAGTGCTTTTTCTGGTGGGTCTACAGGGCATTTCGGCCGATCTCTATGAAGCGGCAGAACTGGACGGCGCGAGTGCCTGGCAAAAGTTCCGACTCATCACGGTGCCAATGCTGAATCCAACCATCATGCTCGTGCTGTTGCTCTCGACTATCGGCGGCTTCTCGCTTTTCATCGAACCTTACGTAATGACGGGCGGTGGTCCCGTCAACAGCACGCTCTCGGGCATTCTTTATCTCTACAAGCAAGCGTTCTTCTTCAGCAAGATGGGTTATGCCACGACCATCGGCTTCTTTTGGGCGATGCTGATCTTTGTGGTGGTTATTCTACAACGGCGTTTCGTGGAAACGGAGGCATTGTGATGAAGCGTTTTCTTCTCTATATGTTTCTCACAATCGGAGCCCTGATGTTTCTTTACCCGTTTGTTTGGATGCTTGGAGCAACGCTCAAACCGGAGCTGGAAATTGCCGGTTTCAATCCTCTTTCATCACATTTCACGCTTGACAACTACCGCTTTGTCTTTCAAAAAATTCCGATTATTCGCGGTTTTGGCAACAGCCTGTTCGTCTCGATCATCGTGACCGCGTCGGTGGTCCTTTTCGGTTCGATGGTTGGTTACGCGCTTTCTCGGCTCTATTTTCCTGGTCGCGAGCTGATCTTTAATCTGGCGCTCGCAACCATGATGATTCCGGCCCAGCTCACGTTGATTCCGCTCTACACGATGATGGTCAAGTTCGGTTGGGTCAATTCGTATCTGGCGCTGATTGTGCCCGCCATGATGAGTAGTTATGCAGTTCTTCTATTCCGTCAGTTTTTTCTTTCCATACCACAGTCTTTGATTGAAGCGGCCCGACTCGACGGATGCTCCGACTTACGCATCCTTTTCACTATCGTGTATCCGCTCTCGAAGCCGGCGATTATGACTGTCGCGATCCTGACCTTCATGGGTGTTTGGAACGACGTGCTGTGGCCACTGATGGTGATTCGCAATCCAAAATTAATGACGATGCCTCTGATGGTCACACTCTTCGCCGTGGGCGGACAGGCCGAGGCGCAGCTGGGAGTGATACTGGCAGCGGCAATGCTGCTCGCCTTGCCGGTCATCGTTGCCTACATTTTTATTCAGCGTCACCTCATCCAAAGCATTGCCAGCAGTGGCATGAAAAACTAAGAGAGAAGAATTATCTTGATAAGTGCTCTTCGGTCGGTGATCGTGGTCCTAATTCTCACAACGCCGCCAGGCATCTTCGTTTCTGAATCAGTCGCGCAGCAAAGGACAATCGATCGGATTGAACTGATGCCTCGTAAGCCGTCGCCCTTCGTTATGAAGGACTGGAAAGTCCTGGCCCAGGCTTATGATCGGCTTATCTTCGATTTCAACGCCAGGGGTAAGTATCTGCCCGTTATATGGTGGGACAATAGCCGTCCAAACTTCGAGCGAGTGACGTTCGGTCTGCCAAGTTATGTGGGCGACCCGCGCGTCACAAGCACCGGCCACGAAGCAATCAATTCCCTGGGCGCAGTTCTCGGTGCGACCATTAGTGGAATCGACAAAGCCCAGGGAGTGCATAACTGGGTTTTGATGGAAGAGCAATATTTTAATCGAAAGAACGGAGAGAACCTGGTCTTGAATCGAACCGCTACCCACAGCGGACAAAGCTTTTGGTACGAAGTTTGGCCCCACGTTCTCTTCTATGCGCTGGTGCATCGCTATCCCAGGACCGGCCAAATGGAAGCGATCATGAAGACGACTGCCGACCGATGGTACGACGCCTGTTATCACATGGGCGGAAGGAAGGGAACTGTTGATTTCGAATACACAGCTTTTGACTTCAGTACCATGAAGCCCGTTGATAACGGCAAATGGAAAGAACCCGATGCCGCAGCGGGCATTGGATGGTTGGAGTATATGGCCTGGGTGAAGTGGCGATCGCCGAAATATCTACAAGCGGCCGACTGGTCGATGCAGTTTCTTCACAATCGAGCAGAGAATCCTACTTATGAAATCCTCATGCCCTACGGCGCCTATCTGGCCGCGCGCCTGAATGGTGAACTTGGGCGTAAGTATGACGTTCACAAGTTGCTGACCTGGTGTTTCGATGAAAGTAAAGCGAGACCAGGCTGGGGCACTATCGCCGAAGATTGGGGTGGCTATAGCTGCCATGGGTTGGTTGGCAGCATTACCGATGGAGGCGGCTATGCCTTTGCCATGAACACGTTTGCGAGTGCCGGCGCACTGGTGCCTCTCGTTCGTTATGACGATCGTTATAGTCGGGCAATCGGGAAGTGGATGCTAAATGCGGCCAACAGCGCTCGCTTGTTCTATCGGGACGCTCTGCCGGATGATCATCAATCAAGCGCGTTTTGGAAGGACGATGGAGGTGTGATCGCTTATGAAGGACTTCGCAAAGAATGGAAAGGTCGAAGTCCTTACGCTACGGGCGATCCCATGCGGCTTGGCTGGGGCCCGACTGACTTAGCTCTTTACGGCGGCTCTTACGTCGGATTCTTTGGTGGCATCGTCAGGCGCACCAACGTTGAAATGATCTTGCAACTCGACTGTCTGGCGACAGACTTTTTTCACGATCGCGCATATCCTACCCATCTCTATTACAACCCGTATGACGTTGCGAAAGAGGTTCAGATCGATGTCGGCCCAAAGGCCCGGGATCTCTACGACGCCGCAACTGATAGTTTTCTCAAAAGGAACGTCAAGGGTGTATCGACTTTCTCGCTTGCTGCTGACACCGCAGCCGTCCTCGTAGTGGCACCGGCTCGCGGAGCAATCACTCGCAAAGGTAACAAGCGACTGATCAACGGGGTGGTCGTAGATTATGTGACTATCCCTAATCGATTAGCCGCGGATGAACGCAGATGAACGCAGATCTGAATTGAGCAAAGCTGTCCAGATCCGCGTTTATCCGCGTAAATCCGCGGCCAATATTTCTGAATTACAGCCTGCGCTGTCTCTTCAGCAACCAATCCAGTACTTCATTTATATTGCCATGCGCCAAAGCAATTGATGAATCGGCAGCTCCATAGTAAAGCCGGATCTCGCCTGTTGCTTCATTTACAACCTGACCGCAAGGAAACACGACATAACCAACGTCGCCAATGATCTCGTATTCTTCGCGTGGGCTCATTACCCATTCGTCGCTGCGTCGAATAACACGCGTGGGATCTTCCAGGTCGAGCAGTGCGAGTCCTGCGCGGTAGATCACTCCAGCGCCAGTGACGCGGACACCGTGATAGATCATTAGCCAGCCTTCACGCGTCTCGATGGGCGGAGAGCAGAGACCGATTTTATTCGCATCCCACCAGTTACCGCGCCGCGATTCGAGCAGCAACGTCCGGTTATCCCAGCGTTTTAGATCAGTTGAAAATGAGACATAGATGTCTGCACTTGAACCAGGCTTGACCGGCCGGTGTATAAGAGCCCATTTTCCGCCGATGCGCCGGGGGAAAAATGCCGCGTCTTTGTCCTCTGGTTCCATAATCATGCCGCGGCGTTCGAAGGTTTTGAAGTCACGCGTCAGCGCGAGCGATACCAGCGGACCGCGGACGGAGTACGCCGTATAAGTAACCGCATGCTGCTCAAGTTCCGGCAGGTAAACGATACGTGCATCTTCGACGCCCCATTCTTCCTCCGGATAATTCCGAGGGTCGGGCGCTAGAGTTGGCTGAGGATCGATTTGCCAATTTGTTACTCCGTTCCCGCTGCGCGCCGCGGTGAGATGCGAAATGCCTGTGCGATCTTCGACGCGTGTCAACAATAGAGTCTGACCATCGGGTAGCTGAACTGCGCCTGGATTGAACACAGAGTTGACCTGATAGGGCCAATCCGCTCCTGTCAGGATTGGATTTCTTTCGTCGCGCCGGAATAACTCAGTGAAGCGCGAATTTGATCCGTAATTGGCGAACACTATTGTCTGCTTTCTGACGATAATAGGCACAAAGAGTAAATAAACGAGTCAGAGGGTCGTATCAGAACCGGAAGCGGTAGCGACCGGCCAGATGTTCAACTCCAAAGTTGAGTAAATTAATGCGGTGTTTAATGCGCTCTCCTACAGTTGCCTCTCTTGCCGGTCGCTACGGCTCCCAGTTCTGATATAGCGGAGACTTTTTGTGCAAAGCTATCGTTGCGCGTTTCTTCACTGCGGAGACAGAGAGAGCACAGAGGTGCATAGAGAAGACGGCGAACGAAGACCGGTACCGATTATTGATAGGGCTTCCACTTTTTCAGATCCTGGTCGGATGCTGGTTTCACGCTGATTGCGGCACCACCGCCACTCGCCAGATTGATCTTCAGTTTAGTTTGGTCGTTTACGATAAAGCTTTGAATCTGATATGCCATCGGATTGTTTTCCCAATGCGCATTCGCAGCATCGGCGTAGAGGGTCGCCACATACCAGCGTTTGGGAGTGAGAAACGCCAAGGGGAGGTTTGAGGTACGTGACTGCTCATCTGTGATCGATCCAATGTACCATTCGTCTTTGTTTTTGGCTTTGCGCGCAATAGCCAGGTAGTCACCCGGCTCTGCTTCTAAAATCCTGGTATCGTCCCAATCAGCTGGCACGTCCTTGATGAACTGGAACGCATCCAAAAACCGCTCGTAGTTTTCCGGCAAGTCGGCCGCCATTTGTAAGGGACTGTACATCGTCACGTATAAAGCCAACTGTTTGGCCAGCGTGGTATGCACCTGTTCCTTCTTGCCCGCCTGGTAATGATCGAGTTTGATCTGGAAGATTCCCGGTGTGTAATCCATTGGCCCACCCATCAAGCGCGTGAACGGTAAAATCGTTTCATGTTCGGGAGGGTTGCCCACACTCCAGGCGTTAAACTCATTGCCCCTCGCCGCTTCACAAGCAAGCCAGTTTGGGTAAGTACGGTGCAATCCCGTCGGGCGGACCGGCTCGTGAGCATCCAGCATAATTTTATTTTGGGCTAACTTTTCCGCGACCCGGACATAATGATTCACCATCCATTGACCGTCATGATGCTCGCCCCTAGGAATAATCCGGCCCACGTAGCCTGTTTTAACCGAGTCGTATCCGTGCTGCTTCATGAAGCGAATCGCTTCGTCCATTCTGCGTTCGTAGTTTGTCACCGAGGCTGAAGTCTCGTGGTGCATGATAAGCTTCACGTGCTTTGCGGATGCGTACTGCTGGAGTTCGGTGACATTGAAGTCTGGATATGGCGTCACGAAGTCAAACACGTCTTCTTTCCAGTTGCCGAACCAATCTTCCCAGCCGACATTCCAACCCTCAACCAGCACACCGTCGAAACCGTGTTGCGCGGCAAAATCTATGTAGCGCTTGGTGTTTGCAGTGGTGGCGCCGTGTTTCCCATTGGGTTTCAGGCTTGACCAATCTGTATCTGCTAGTTTTATGTTGCCCACATCTGCGTAATTCCAGCTGGCTTTGCCGACGTGCATTTCCCACCAAATGCCGACATATTTCTGGGGCTTGATCCAGCTCACATCTTTGATTTTGGAAGGCTCACTCAAATTCACAATGAGCCTGGAAGCCAGAATGTCCGCCGCCTTGTCGCTCACCACAATCGTGCGCCAGGGAGTCTTCGCCGGAGCTTGTAGGTATGCCTTGTTGCCGACGGCGTCGGGCACCAGGTGTGAAGACAGCCCAAACGTCTGTTTATCCACCGTCAAGTTCATCGCCGGGTAATTAACCAGAGCCGCCTCGTGAATGTTGATGTATAGGCCATCAGAGGTCTTCATCATCAACGGCGTCTGCACGGCAGTGCCCGCGATGACCCATCGGGCGGTAATCTCCTGAGCGGCGTTTCCCTTCGTCGAATCTACCTCGCTGAGTCTGCTGGTTGTGTAGGCATACTCGTTGGTGTCGTAATCGCCCGGAATCCAGAAGGTTTTATGATCCCCGGTCAGATTAAACTCGGTCTTCTCATCCGAAACGATGAAATACTTCAAGTCGTTCTGCTCAGGAAATTCATAGCGAAATCCCAGGCCGTCATCAAAAAGGCGGAAGCGGACAATCATCTTTCGGTTGTTGACGGCCGCTTGTTGGAGCGTGACTGCCAGTTCTTGGTAATGATTCCGAATCTGTTTTTCCTGCCCCCATACCGGCGCCCAGGTTTCGTCCATCTGGGATGGGTCGGTTTTGACAATGGTGAAGCCTTTGGTAAAAGCCGGCAAGTCTTTCAATTCAATCCCCAGCCTGCTCTTCTGAATGACCGGCTTTCCACTGATGAAAAGCGCATAGGTAGGCTCACCGTCGCTACTCAACGCGAAGGAAAGAGATAGTCTTCCATTTGGAGACTGTAGATCCTGGGCAAGACTATTAAAGCCAAAAAGCCAAACGGAGAGGATCAATAGCACTGTTCTTACGGGCATTTGTTATTCCTTACCTCTTTTTCTTATTGGGCGTTGAACGACGGGCAACGATCTAAATTGAGTGATAATTCTCACTCCTGAGCTTAAGCATTGCACGCTAAGTTCTCTTACGTCTTGAGCACGAATCTAGCTTGCACCTCACTTGTGATTAGAAAACAACTGCTGCATGGTTAGCGGTTGCAGCAAGATATTACCTGACTATCACCTTTCACCGCCGACTCTGATGACGATTGTCTACCGGCTCCCATCGGAGTCCGTACCGCTCTACTCTAATTACAGATATAGGCCTCGAAAAGTTGTTGCTCACTCCCTCGCTTAGCCGCCAAAGGCTCTTCTATGCCCGGCAGGTCTGAACTCAAGGCCCCATCCAGAGCTGCAATGCAGCTTGAACATTCTTGCGAGCAGTAATCCACTTTACAATCCCGTCCGAAATCGCTAGTTTCGCTGCTACAAGCAGCGGTTCAGTCCAACAGGATGTTATCCGAAATGCCTCTCAGTCGCTGATTCTTCTCCAAGTCTCAAGCAGGCATAGCGGACAAACCCTAAACCTTAACCCTCGGCTAAACTACGCATGGAGAATCATCATGGCACTCTCGGAAAAGACAAAGGCTGTATTGTCATGGATCATCATCTTGGTTCTTATCTATATTGCATTAGGAGCCATTATCTTCCCAACCTACTGGTATGACTTTTTCTTTCGTGGCAGAATTTTTAGCCCGAGTTTTTGGCTATTTGGAATTCGATACATTTTAATGCTAGTCATATTCGACGAGCCCGCCCTACTAATCGTCATTGCATTAGTTTCCATCCTGGGCTTTCTCCTTTTTAGGTTTTATCCACAAGCTAGACAGCTAGACATTTTTCGTTGGAATATTTTTAGTCGATATCCAGCTGCGATCTTGTTAGTCTGTGGAGTCTTGATCGCCTTACTGATTTATTTTGCTCCTGGCCAACCAGAAATCGGGGAGCGATCAAT
>DATLBQ010000012.1:0-5731 GCA_035526805.1 Pyrinomonadaceae bacterium | reverse complement strand
GCTTAAAACTGTACTTGGCTTAGTTGGCGCTGCCGTGGGAACCGAGGCCGGCCGCGAAGTTCTGGACAGCGTTCGAACCGCAGTTCGAAAAGAACCCTCGCCATCATCACCATCAGCAGCCGAAATAGAGGCGCTGATTTCCGAGCATAGAGACCAAGTAAACAGCCGTCTCGAAAGTGTTGTCCACGAACTCGCCGCGCAAAACCAGAGATTGGAAGAAATAGTTCGACGGCAGCGCTTGTGGAACATCTTGCTCGCTATCGGAGTTGTGCTGGCGATCGTGACCGCTTTTCTTGTCTGATTCGGCGAGACCACGTTTCCTATACCGCGTGCTTAGGCTGAGTGCCCTCTGCGAATTTTTTATGTAAAAAGGCGAGCGTGATCCGTCTAATGACGCACGTGACGATCTAAGCAGTAACTTTCTTGAGCTGGTAAGACGAGCAGGAATGCATTTTGAATTTGTCGATTGGCTCGATCCACTCTGCTGCCGTCGCCCCAATGGCTGGATGATGACTCCAGTGACATTCTGAGCAGGTCCACGCCAGCGAGCCGCGATGGGTTACACCCCGTAGGACGAGGTGGCGTTGACTTTGTAGAGTGCCGCTGTCGCGTACCTCAGCGGCCATAATTTAGACGACCCTTCGTTGCTTGCTCGTGCGAACCCAACATGCTTTGACTGTAGGGCTCAAAAGTAGGATTTGAGCCCTGTAGTTCTACTAGTGCGTGTTTGCTGAATTGGAACCTGCCTAACCTCCCACCGGATTTTGCAAACAGAACTCGTTGCATTGAGTCGCAGTCAGCGATACACTGGCAGCGATTTTCTCAGCGAATGACTGGCGCTTACTATGGAAAACTCACCCACCGCATACTGCGCATCGTGCCGCACGGATGTACCCGTAAAGGTCAAGCACATGGTTTACAAGGTTAGCCGGCGCAAAATTACTCGGCTGATCTGTTCAGAGTGCGGACAGACTGTTCGGGAGATAACCGGCGTTGTGGAATTGCCAGGTGAAAGAACTCCCATAGCGACCACAGATCCGAAAATTACTCGCTAACGTTTGTGACGCGATTCCGATTCGCAACGGCAGGCAAGGTCACTACGTACTTCCCGCAAATCTGACTTCCAGCGAGAGTGCGTCTGCCTTTCGCGAGCATTAATCTCCGAATAGCGCCCGGCCTGCGTGCCGATCTTCTGTGAGTTGTCCAGATCCTCTCGCGATATGGGAACGTGGCCCATGCGTTGCACTAGCGACGTGCGATGTCTACCAACATGGAGTTACAGACAGCAACGAGGCTTCGTCCGGCAATTCATGTGTTGCTCGTGGAAGACAATCCAGCCGATGCACGGCTTACAACGTATTCCTTGGGCGCGAGTAGCGTCCCGCTGAATGTCAGTCTCGTCACCAACGGGGATGAGGCGCTGGCATTCCTGCGTCGCGAGGGACGATACCGAAGTGCGGCCGCTCCTGATTTGGTTCTCCTCGACCTGAATATGCCGAAGAAAAATGGGTTTGAGACGCTCATGGAAATACGAAAGGATCCGAAACTTAGTTCGATACCCGTCCTGATCCTAACCTCCTCGGATGACGAAGCGGATGTTGCACGAAGCTACAGCCTGCAGGCCAATGCTTATCTCGTGAAACCATTCGGCATTGAGAAATTCAGTCCCGTGGTGAAGGCTGTGGAAGACTTTTGGTTCAAGACCGCCAAGCTTCCGCCGCGCGATGTCGCACAACAAAATAGAGAATAGGCGTACCGCCTATTGATGGAACTGAAGTTCTACTCGGTACCCGGCTACCCTCCTTCTGTTAGGTTCCTGACATAGTACTGCCATCACCGGTTGTAATAGTGCGTCTGTCAAACTCAACAAGCCGATGTGGCCAACGTCTCGGCCCGCGGAATCGGTCAAGACAAAAACTTTCATACTCTGTTGCTAGACGATGCCGGGCTGTCGTGATACTTTCATTGCGTGTGATCCGCCCACCGCTTTTAAAGAGAGGTCCGGGGCGACTGGCTTCGCCGGAGCACAGACGATTATCATATGACCATTGAGAACTCCCTTCTCGGTTTGAATGATGAGTTGACCGCACTGGTAACGCTCGCGCGGGAAAGAACCGCTGGGATACAGGGCAAGGCGCATTTGCCGGGACAAGGGCGTGTTGCGTTGCTGGTAACGGCTGGGCCGATGAAAGGGTCGAACTTCCCTATCAATAAGCCTCAAATACTGATTGGCCGCGCGACTCCGAATGGATTTTCCGAGGCGGATGTAGCCATCGCGGACCCTAAGATCTCTCGCAAACACTGTGTGGTGGAAGTGCACGGCCTTGTGGCCCTGTTGGTCGATTTGGACAGCGTCAACGGAACATTTATAGGTGGCAAAAGGATCGCGAACTGCGAGTTAGTCTCTTTGTCTGAGTTCCAAATTGGCAGAACGACCTTGGTGTTCGCGATCACCTAGGCCACGACAGAAGCGCCAAAAAGATACATTCGTATTTCTCCCAATCATGAATCAAGATATCTCCCGCTAAAAAGTAGAAGTTTCCTTGGATAAAAGGTCACGTCAGCGAGCAGTCATTGACTCGGACCGTCAGAGCGCACGCCACACAGGCAATGACTAGGCCTATGTCCCTCCAAGAGGTCACAGGGACTGCACAAAAGTGCCAACTTCATTACCTCTATTGGCAGTTCACGTCGCAAAATCGTAAGCCGATGTAGTTAGATACCGATGAAAGGCTCGGAATCGCACCGTTGAGCCTCGCTTTCTGGCGCCTCGTTGAAGAGGAAGTTTGTGCGAATTCGAGGTTAAGTTAAGCGATCCACAGTGCTACAGGCATAAGCCGGCTGCTGAATGGAGAAACGATGATCCCTACTGCTACCGAGATGACCGGCACTTATGACTACGGATTAGTCGCTCTCTCCGTCTTGATCGCCGTCCTGGCATCCTATACCGCACTTGATTTAGCTGCGCGGGTAACAGCTGCGCGCGGGCACGTTCGGTTCGCGTGGCTGTTAGGCGGGGCGACCGGAATGGGCCTCGGCATTTGGTCGATGCACTACATAGGAATGCTGGCCTTCAGCTTACCCATATCTGTTCTCTACGACTGGCCTATGGTGCTGCTCTCCTTGCTGGCCGCCGTGGCCACGTCCGCCATTGCACTGTTCGTGGTCAGCAGAGAGGACATGCGCCTACGCAGCGCCGTGATCGGCAGCATCATTATGGGCGTGGGCATTGCCACCATGCACTACACCGGAATGGCTGCCATGCGCTTGCCTGCGATGTGCCATTATTCCAGCCCACTCGTGGCGCTGTCGGTCGTGCTGGCAATCATCATTTCGTTCGTCGCCCTGTGGCTGACATTCCACTTCCGTAACGATGAGAAGGAACGATGGAAGCTGAAAATTGCGAGCGCCGTTTTAATGGGAGCGGCAATCCCAGTGATGCACTATACGGGAATGGCCGCCGCCGGATTTACCTTAACCGGGATAGAGCCCGACTTATCGCACGCAGTGAGTGTTTCCGGTCTGGGAGTTACCGGCATCACCGTGGTCACATTCATGGTGCTGGGCCTCACTCTGCTCACTTCAATGGTTGATCGCCGCTTTTCTGCGCTGGAATCGAGCGAAGAGCGTCTGCGGCTGATTATTAATACGGCGCTGGATTCCGTGGTCACGATGGACGCAGCGGGATCCATTACCAACTGGAATTCTGAAGCGGAAAAAACCTTCGGCTGGTCTGCGCAGGAAGCGATTGGCAAAACACTTCCAGAAATGATCCTGCCCGAACGCCTTCGGAGCGAAAAAGGCCTGCTGAACTTTCTCGGGAGCGGGCAGGGAATGATGGTCCGGCAACGAACCGAGATAGAAGCACTCCATCGCGAGGGTCACGAGTTTCCTGTGGAGGTGGCCATCTCCTCGGCAAAATTAGACGATAACTGGATTTACAGTACTTTCATTCGAGACATCACTCAACATAAAAGGTCTCAGCAGGAACTTCTAAATGCCAAGCAGGCTGCCGAAGAAGCCAACCACGCCAAGAGCGTATTCCTTGCCAACATGAGTCATGAATTGAGAACTCCGTTGAACGCCATCATCGGTTATAGCGAGATGCTGGAAGAGGAGACTCAGGAACTGGGGAAGGCAGCGATTACAGAAGATCTGCAAAGAATTCAAACTTCCGGGAAACATTTGTTGGCACTGATCAACGACATTCTGGACCTCTCTAAAATTGAAGCGGGGAAGATGGGCCTGAGCCATGACTGTTTCAGCGTAGCTGCGGTGATCGAAGAAATCTGTAACCAGGTTAAGCCCACCGTGGCGAAGAACAACAATGCGTTGCAGGTGAGTGTCGCAAACAACGTTGGTGAAATGCGCGGCGATCTTACCAAGGTACGGCAGATTCTCCTGAACTTGTTGAGCAACGCCTGCAAGTTCACCGACCACGGAAGCATCAGCATCCACGTAAGCCGATACGAGAGACAGGCAAATGCCTGGATAGAATTTAAAATCGGCGATACGGGTATCGGAATTTCTTTAGATCAACAAGCCAACTTATTCAAGGAATTTGCCCAGGCCGATGCTTCTATCTCCCGCCGATACGGGGGGACCGGTCTGGGGCTGGCAATTTCCGACCGGTTCGTTCAGATGATGCAGGGACAGATATCTGTTGAAAGTGAGCCGGGGCGTGGTTCTATCTTCACAGTCCAACTCCCGGCAAACCCCCTCTCGGAAACGTTACAGGTAAAAGCATTGGAGAAAACCACCGAAGCCATTCAGGCACAATCCGTCCGTCGGGACCGAGACACAATTCTGGTGATCGATGATGACCCCAGTGTTGTTGACTTGATGTCGCGACACCTGAATAAGCTCGGCCTGGACGTGGTAATCGGCAAGGATGGCAAAGATGGCTTGCGCTTAGCGCAGGAGGTCAAGCCATTCATGATCACGCTCGATTTGATGATGCCGACGATGGACGGATGGGCAGTTTTGCAACAACTTAAAGCGAATCGCGAGCTCGCGCACATTCCAGTAATTGTAGTCAGCGTTGTCGATAACCAGCAAAGGGGAATGGAGCTTGGCGCAGCAGGCTACCTAGTCAAACCGATCGACCGCGAGAAGCTGGGTGAGATCATTAAGCAATATCGGATCGCGAGTGCCTCGAAGGAGCTTCGCGCTTGATCACGCAAGGTAACTGAAATTGCTGCACCGGTTGAAGCTATGCCAAAAATCTTGCTTGTTGAAGACAATGAGTTGAATCGTGACATGCTTTCGCGGCGTTTGCAGCGTCGCGGATATGTGGTAATTACGGCGGGGACCGGTGAGCAGGGCTTGGCCATGGCGCGGTCCGAAACGCCGGACCTGATCCTTATGGACATTACGCTTCCCGAAATGGACGGGTGGGAAGTAACGCGCTTACTAAAGGCGGATGATATTACTAGCAAAATACCAATTATTGCCCTCACAGCGCGTGCATTGACAACAGATCGGGTCAAGGCATTTGAAGTTGGTTGCGATGAGTACGACACGAAGCCCGTGAATTTTAGTCGCCTGACCGGAAAGATTGGTGAGCTGCTTCTGCGGGGGACGAGCCGATGAATTCGAAGCCTTGGCACATTCTCGTAGTCGACGACAATGAGATGAATCGTGACATGTTGTCGCGCCGCCTGGAGCGCAAGGGCTACCGCGTCAGCGTTGCTGATGGAGCACAGTCGCTGCTACAACGCATTAAGAATGA
>DATLBQ010000011.1:0-6952 GCA_035526805.1 Pyrinomonadaceae bacterium | reverse complement strand
TCCGTGGTAGGCGATCTCATCCATTCCTGAAGCCCTTAGCTCTCTCGAACTTGTCTTCGAGAGTAACACTCGTTACACTCACTGCGTCGTTACTGGTAATGAAGACAACAACCCAAAAATCAAGGCAGGAGTGGATTCTGCTAATCCATCAGTTGCCGCCAAAGCCTACGAACTTGCGTGTGCGCATTTGGCGCAAATTGCAGAAGGTCGGCGCGGTGGCAATGAAAAACTCCGTCTACGTCTTACCGGCAACAGACGAAACGCATGAACATTTTCAGTGGTTGAAACAGGAGATCGAATCGGCTGGCGGCGAGGCTTCGGTTTTCCGAGCGGATTCAGTTGAAGGCACGAACGACGAAGAGATCATTGCCGCCTTCCGCAAGGCACGCGATGAAGAGTTCGCAGCCGTCTCGGCGCAATTCGATGGCTTGACTGGAGCAATTCGGGAACAGGCTCGTGGTAAGCACCTATCTGCCGGCCGTCTGTCTGCTCATGAGGCTGAGATCGATAAGTTGCACGTCGAGCTTGAGCGCATCGACGCTAATGACTTCTTTAATGCCTCACTGCGAGCCACTGCCTTTAGCGCCTATGAACGGTGCCAGAAAGCTATCCGAGCGGCTCAAGGTCCCACACAGAAAGCCGCGCTGTCACAGAAGAAGAGCGGAACACTCGACGTTGCAAAGTACCAAGGTCAGCGTTGGGTGACTCGTCGGAATCTGCACATCGACCGGCTAGCTTCTGCCTGGCTAATCAAGCAATTCATCGACAAGAGTCCTCGCTTCTACTTCGTTGCCGACGGAGACAAGGTCGAAGGAGCGATTCCTTTCGACATGTTCGGAGCCGAGTTCACCCACCACGGTGAAGACTGCACCTTCGAGACGATGCTGAACCAATTCGGTCTGATTGAGAGCAAAGGCCTCCGCGAGCTTGCCGAGATCATTCACGACATCGATTTGAAAGACGACAAATTTCACCGGCTGGAGGCAGCTGGGCTAAATGCAATTATCGACGGGTTGAGCAAAGTGTTGAGAGATGATCGCAAGCTACTACAGCAAACCAGTATTCTTTTTGATGGGCTTTATGCATTGCTGAGCAAGGAGTTGGAGAAAAAGAGTCTCGCGAAGGCGAGTAAAAGGAAACGCTCTCGAACGAAATGATCGATTAGCCGCGACTGAGTGAATGGCGCAGGAACTGAAACAAAAGCAACCCTTAACCGATGGCGATCGAATGCCTTCCTGGCGCGAAGTGTTTCTTTACTTCCTGATGCTCGGCTTCATCAACATTGGTGGCCCTGTCGCTCAAATGACGATGATGTACAACCACATGGTGGAGCGGCGTCACTGGCTCTCCGAAGATCGGTTCGTAAAGATCATGGCTTTCTGCCATATGCTGCCGGGCCCGGAAGCGCTACAACTTGCCATCTATGTTGGGTATTTGAAACGGAAAATTGTGGGCGGAATACTGGCCGGCCTCACCTTCATTCTGCCAGGCGCGGCAGTGATGGTGATTCTCAGTTGGCTCTATGTTACTTACGGCAGCCTCCCGCAAGTGAACAACATTCTTTACGTCTTGAAGCCCGCAGTGTTGGGCATTATCGGGGCTGGCATTCTGAAACTTGGTCGGGCGTCGCTCCGAAACTACCTTCTTGCCGCGTTGCTAATCGGCGCATTTGTAGGAATGCGCTTCGCGGGCATCAACTTCCTTTTCATCCTGCTGTTAGCTGGTCTTCTTAATCTATCGATCGTTCAAGGTTGGCCTACGATCTGGCCTAAACGAGCGACACTGCCGGCAATGATCGGCGGGCTCATCGTCCAACCGTTTACCGACTCACGCTGGTTCCAAATGGCGTGGTTGTTCTTCAAGACTGGATTGTTCAGCTTTGGCGGCGCGTATGCATCAATCGTGTTCTTGGAACGGGGTGCAGTTGAGCAGCATCACTGGCTAACTAGCAGCCAGCTGCTTGATGGCGTGGCTCTGAGCGTTGCTACACCGGGACCCTTCATGCTGTTCACAACTTTTGCTGGTTTTCTTGCGGGCGGAATGAGAGGCGCAATCATTGCGACCTTCTTTGTCTTTTTACCTTCGTTTGTATTCGTCCTGGCCGGCGCTCCCTATATCGAAAAGGTGCGCAACAATGGTTGGATCCAAGGATTTCTGGCAGGCGCCAGTGCTGCAGTCGTGGGAGTGATTGTTGTCGTGACACTCGACTTAATTCCTTCGGCGCTCATTGATCTTCCAACCGTTGCAATATCGCTGATAGCTTTTTTCATGATCGTTGTATGGAAGGCTGACGTGGCGAAGGTGGCGCTCGGGGCTATGGCCGGCGGGATCCTGTATGCCGTTGCGCGAGCATTTCTTTAGGGATTTGACGGAGGCGGGATGAGTCACCCTAATCGCAAACGTGTCCTATTGATTAGCAATTCCACGCTTTACGGCAGCGGTTATCTTGATCATGCCGAGAGCGAAATCCGAGACTTCTTAGGCGGCACTAGCGAAGTACTTTTCATACCCTACGCCCTTTATGACCGTGACTCTTACGCAGCGACAGCACACGAACGCTTCGAGAAAATGGGGTATGGATTGGTATCGATTCACACCACTGCTAATGCCCAACAAGCCGTGACTGACGCAAAGTCAATCTTCATCGGCGGCGGTAACACGTTTCGACTATTGAAGGCGCTCTACAACGCAGACGTGCTGCAATTGATCCGACAGCGAGTCGCAGAGGGTATGCCCTACATCGGATCGAGCGCTGGTTCGAATGTGGCGGGCCCCACTATCAAAACTACCAAGGACATGCCGATTGTTCAGCCACCGTCGTTCGACGCTCTCGGGTTGGTGCCATTTCAAATCAGTCCACACTTCCTCGATCCAGATCCGAATTCAACGCACATGGGTGAAACGCAGGAAGAGCGGATTTTGCAATTCCTTGAAGAGAACGACACTCCCGTTGCTGGTCTTCGAGAAGGCGCCATGGTTAGAGCAGAGAACGGTTCCCACGTCCTGAAAGGATCGTCGGGCGCGCGGATGTTCCGCAAAGGTCATGAGCCGGTTGAAACCAAGCCGGGAGAGAAACTGGATCATCTATTCGGATAGAGCGGCTTTCGATGAAACCTGATGGAACATTGTTGCTTACGAGTCGTGACGTTGCGGCACTGTTGACGATCGAGGAATGCATTGCGGCAGTCGAGAATGCTTTTAAACTGTATGGCGAAGGCAAGACCGAACCTCCCGGAATCCTGGGAGTACACGCTCGAGACGGCGGTTTCCACATCAAGGCCGGGTTGCTCGATCTTAGTCGCTCGTATTTTGCGGCCAAGATAAATGCAAACTTTCCCGAAAATGCGAAACGGTTTGGTCTTCCCACGATTCAGGGAGTTGTCGTCGTGTGTGATGGAGAGAATGGTTATCCACTAGCTCTGATGGATTCAATCGAGATCACGATCCACCGCACCGGAGCCGCGACAGGTGTGGCCGCCAAATACCTCGCTCGGCCGGACTCGAAAACCGTGACTATCTGCGGCTGCGGTAATCAAGGACATATATCGCTGCGAGCTCTTACAAAAGTCCTCCCTATCGAAAAGGCTTGGGTCTGGGATCGCGATCAGGCACAGGCTCAAAGGTTCGCCGATGAGCTCGTAGCGGATTTGAATATTGATATTGAGGTTGTCGCCGATCTTCAAACAGCGGTCGGACAAAGTGATGTAGTCGTTACCTGCACGCCATCGAAGCACCCTTTCCTGAAAAAAGACTTTGTAGCCCCAGGCACGTTCATCGCAGCCGTCGGCTCGGACAATCCAGAAAAGCAGGAACTCGAACCAGTTCTGCTGAGCGGGAACAAGCTCGTGGCTGATGTGCTTGAACAATGCGCAACGATTGGAGAACTTCATCACGCGTTGGATGAAGGCTTGATGACGCGCGAGAGTGCGTACGGCGAACTAGGCGAAGTGGTAGCTGGAGTCAAACCCCGCCGAACCTCCCCCGACGAGATCATAATATTCGATTCAACGGGAATGGCACTGCAAGACGTCGTGGCGGCGGCAGCAGTGTATGAGAAGGCAGTAAGCGAGCAAGTCGGCACAGTGATCGATTTCGCTCAGTAGTAAATAGAGGTCGTGGGATGAACGCAAGTGCCTTTTATTACAGCCGCAATTGAAATCGCGGGCGCTTTGGTCTTCGCCGCTTGGGTGGAAGAGCGAAACGCAGCGTAAAAATAACGGTAATTGCATGCCGCAATAGGGAGGATCAAACCGATTATGGAAGGCTTGCTCAAAGACATTCGTTACTCTATTCGTGGACTCCGCAAACGACCCGGTTTCACATTACTCGTGGTGCTGGTATTGGCGTTTGCCATCGCCGCTAACAGCTCGATCTTCAGTATCGTGAACGCAGTGATATTGAAGCCTTTGTCTTTCCAAGATCCTGATCAGTTGGTGTGGATTTGGGCGACACGCAAAAACGTTAATCGAGCGTTTTTCTCAATTCCCAATTTCATCGATACGCGCGATCAGAACCAGACGCTGGCCGAAGTTGCTCCACTCGCCATTTGGCCGGCCAACCTGACGGGCCAGGGCGAAGCCGAACGATTGCCGGGAGTGAGAATCTCGGCTAACGCGTTGCAGATGCTTGGCGTCCAAGCGACCGCAGGGCGCGCGTTAGTGCCCGAAGATGACAATCCAAACAGCGCTCGCGTGGTTATGCTGAGCTACAGCTTATGGCAAAGGCGTTTCGGCGGCACGAGCGAAGCGCTGGGCAAAACCCTTACGCTCAACGGCGACCCTTACACAGTAATTGGAATTCTGCCGCCGCGTTTTGTCATTCCCAATGCCGAAACTGAAATCATGGTCCCGTTAAGGATGGACCAGGACCCGAGGCGGACCGAGCGGGGCTCAAATTTTCTACGCGTATTAGCCCGGCTCAAACCCGGCGTTACTCCGGCACAGGCCCAGGTCGACCTCACCGCAATTAGTAATCGGCTGCGTGATCTGTATCCCGATCACAACGGCAATGTGACGCCGCCGCGTGTACTGGCCTTGCAGGATGAAGTCGTCGGCAGTTATCGCGAGGGGTTATGGTTGATACTCACTGCGGTCGTAATGGTGTTGCTGATTGCCTGCGCAAATCTCGCGAGCTTTCAGTTAGCCCGGGCGGCGTCGCGTCACAAAGAGATGGCCATTCGCGCGGCGTTGGGCGCCAGGCGCCTGGTCTTGATGCGTCAGCTGATAACTGAAAGTATGCTGCTCGCAACACTAGGCGGGGGCCTGGGTCTGCTGCTGTCGTTCTGGGCTAAGGATCTATTGCTGACGGTGAGTCCTGCCGACTTCCCGCGTGCCGCGGCAATAAATATCGACGGGCGTGTGTTGCTCTTCTCTCTCCTCATCACCTTGTTTGCAGGATTCGCTTTGGGCCTCGCTCCGGCCATTCAACACACCAAAAGCGATCTCAACTCCGACCTGAAGGAGGGCGGGCGCGACGCTTCGGGTGTAACCAGGAATCGTGTTCGCAGTTTGTTGGTCGTGGCTGAGATTGCACTATCACTGATGCTGCTGGTTGGAGCCGGCTTGCTGGTCAAAAGCTTTGCGCGGCTGCGCGTGGTAAGTCCGGGCTTCGATGCCAGCAATGTTCTGGCGGTGCGTTTATCTTTGCCCGCGGCACGCTACTCAAGCGGCGCATCGGTGAAGCTCTTCTATGACCAGATCTCGGCGCGCATTTCTGTATTGCCTGGAGTAGAACGGGTGAGCGCCGCCAGCGCGCTGCCCCTGAGTGGACTGATCGCGCGCACCACATTCACGATTGCCGGTCGGCCTCCCGCCAACGCCAGTGAGGTGCCAGCCGCGCAGCATCGTTGGGTTGGCCCAGCCTATTTTCAGACTATGAAAATCCCGCTCGTCCGCGGACGCGACCTCAGCGATCGCGACAGCGATCAGTCGCCGCGTGTCATCGTCATCGATCAAGCTTTGCAGCGGCGATTCTTCGGCGATCAGGAACCGTTAGGCACACATGTGCTCATCGACATGGGTGATGGCAACCCTGCCCGCGACTACGAAGTCGTTGGTATTGTCGAAGACGTCAAACACATGGGTTTGACTGACGAACCTACGCCGACGCTTTATGGTCCAATTCCGCAGGCGCCAAAATCCGCGGTGCCATTTATGGCGAATAATCTGAGCCTGGTCGTGCGAACCGGAGTTGATGCCGAGGCACTGAGTGCATCCGTGCGTAAGGAGTTGCGCAATATAGACGCAGATGTGGCGACAGCCGGGGTCAGACCGATGGGCCAGTTTCTGGCTGCGGCGGTGGCAGCACGCAAATTCAATCTGGAGTTGTTGGTCGCCTTTGCGGCAACGGCATTACTGCTGGCTGCCGCTGGCCTGTATGCCGTGATCGCTTATCTCGTTTCGCAACGGACGCGAGAGATTGGCGTTCGTTTGGCCCTCGGCGCTGCCCCTCGCCACATCCTGCGTTTGATGATCGGTCAAGGAATGAAATTGACAGCGATAGGAGTAGCTATGGGGTTTATTGGTGCCATAGCCGTTACACGTCTAATGAGCAGCCTATTGTTTTCAGTAGCGCCAACCGATCTTGTGACTTTTGCCGTTTCCGCTATCGCCCTAACCCTCGTCGCGTTCTTGGCTTGCTTTCTCCCTGCGCGCCGGGCAACGAAAGTAGATCCCCTGGTGGCACTGAGATACGAGTAACGGCACGAATTCTGTGACGGCGAGGGAGCAGCATTTAGCTCTTAGTAAACCAAGGAGGCAGGATTAACATGAAAACATTCTCAAGACGAAGAGTAATTTCGACTCTGGCAACCGGAGGCGCGGGGCTGGCTCTTACAGAACTCTTAGGTGCGAGCAGAGTTAAAGCCGAAAGGACTAATCCAGCACAAATCGCCGGGCCGGTGGCGCCAGCATTCCGCGGCCAGCACCAACCGCAGCCTTTGCGGTTTGATCCT
>DATLBQ010000010.1:0-8859 GCA_035526805.1 Pyrinomonadaceae bacterium | reverse complement strand
GTTGATCGTAAGCTTCATTGATCTCCTTTAGCTTCTCCTGTGCTTTTTCCTGCAGACGAAGGTCGTGAAGGAATCTATCGGGATGCCAAACTTTGGTCAGATCCCGATGTGCGGCTTTTAACTCTGCGGAGGAAGCGCCTGGACGCACACCCAAAAGGTTATAGCATTCGTTCAGATCGTCATTCATAGCGCTTTTCCATTAAGACAGAATCCTGCTCAATTCACTGAGGGCCTCAAACTTATCGAGTAGTTCAGAAGGCCCGGGCACAGGAACTCCCAGGTAGTGCAACATCACCATGACGCAGGTAATAAAAACTACGCTAGTGATTATGGTCCGAAGAATCGTAACGCATAGAATTCCCAGGAACTTTGCGGCGAGATGGACGAGCCGTCGCAAGGAAGGCTCTCCCTTTCGGACCACGAAAAGGAAAGCCGCTCGAGATGATGCTGAAGCGGTGCGGAGGTCCATGCGGTTAAACGACCATACCGGCGCCTTTAAGTCCGCCGGACGAAGCTGCTTATTTATAAGTTGAGGATAACTGGGGCGTCGATTGAAATAGGAGACTGACAGGAGTACTGGCAATCTTGCTATTCATTATTGCAAACCGGACGGAGCGTGACAATGTCGAATGTGGTAATGGGTCAGTTTCGCTGCAAATGTCCGCCAAACTTAGGTTGTCGCGGTATCCTACAAGCTGACGGTTACCGGACGTTCCCTTGGGTGATCGTGGAACAGCCAGAGAGCGGCCCACCAAGTTGGCTCAAAGGCCCTGCACTAAAAGACTTAGGCCACGCCGCTTGAGTTAAGTTAATTCCTGAACTCCTGGGAGATCATCAAGCCGCGGATGCCGCCGTCCATGATGCCGATGCCGACGCGGCCGAATTGCGGTTGCAGAATGTTTTCGCGATGCCCGGGGGAGTTCATCAAGCCCCTGTGGGCGACTGGCACAGTGGGAGCAAGCGCGAGGTTTTCTCCGGCAGTTGCAAAACGAACATTCGCCTCACGCATGCGATCAAACGGGTCGCTACCTTCCGGTGTATCGTGTGCGAAGTAGCCGCGCGCAAACATGTCAGTTGAGTGTCGCCGCGCAACTTCCGTAAGCTCAGGATCGGGCGCCAGCGGTTTTAGACCCGTCGCCACTCTTTCGTTATTTACCAGTTCCAACATTCTCGCTTCCAAATCATGACGTGGACGCGGATTCGTGACCGTGTAAGGCAGCGAAACACGCTCGTGTGATTCCGGCTGAATCGTGAGCAGGTTGAGCGTTTCGGCGACGGCTTCGGCAAAGACCGGATGTAGCGCGGCTTCGAGCCGTTCGGCGTAAACAGCGAGACCATTTACCAACGGGCTCTCGCGGGCGCGTTCGCGCAGAGCTTCATTAAAGGGTATAGCAAGCAGCAATGCGGCAACGAGGGCCGCTGTAATCAACCCGTTTGCCAAGCCTGGTACGACACCGAGCAATTGGTTGAATGTTTTTTCGTGGACTTCTTTAGGCACGCGCCGCAAGAGCACGTAGCCGGCGACCTGGACCAACCCGCCGGCGAGGATGGCTAAAGCAACGAAGGCAATGGGGCGGTCCCAAACTTCAGGCCACAGGTCGACGTGCGTACCCAGCCAACGCGCTACCGGCTGATAAAAGCGCAGGCCGGTGACCAGGACCAAAGCCCAACCCAATAGATCGAGTGTGCCCAGAATGAAACCGCGTCGCCAGCCGTTAAGCACGCTCAATAGCACGAGCACGATGATGCCAATATCGATTAGGTTGAAAGACATGAAGAGCAAAGAGCAAACAGCAGACAGCAAACGTTTCGGACGGTTTCATTAAAGGGGGTGCGCTGATCTTAACATTTCGTATCGGGAGGCCATGTGCTAGCGGCGACGTTTTATAATGTATTAACTTGAGAAAACGCCAAGCCAAAATCCAGTCCACTAACTCACACGAGAGTCGTTTCGTCTAACACAGATAAGATAGTGGGTTAGTTTGAATTGAGTGAGGCGGCTAAACGCCTACGCTAATACCAGACTGACCCACAACCCACGAACGAACATTCAGAGTTTATTTTTTTGGAGGTTTTCGCGTGATTTCGTGGGGGGAGTTTGGCTGGCCATAAAGGAAACGAAATCTAATAAATGACACTTCGTAGCTCATTGGAGTGCGCTGCCCCTTAGCGCTTAGACCAGTTGCGAACATAACCACCGGCCACTGGCCACTGCCCTTCAGTTCCACTTCTTTATAGTCGGCCAGAGGGTTTTGAGGTTCTGATTTAGCCCGCGGCAGAGGAGAATTGGGAAGTGTTCGTCGCGGCGAGAGTAGGGATGGTAAATGTGTGCGGCCTCCTGAACGGACGCAAAGTGTTCGCGATCGCCATCGCCGTCGCTGCCCAAAACAATCACAGTCGAGCCGGAGTAGTTGCCCGGTCCCCAGTACCAATAGTTTTGATGATTGCTAATCGCTTCCGGTAAACCATACCTTGGACCAAAGAAATCGATCGCGCCTGCCTGACCATAACTGTTCGCGAAGATTGCCGTCTGCGCACGCTCTTCGGCCGGCAGGCTGTGGTAGACCTTCGCCACTTCACGCGTCATGTCTTCCCAGCCAAACTCGTCGGCAAAGTGTTGTGGCAGCGGGCCGGTGTTTTGGTTCTCAGTCTTCGGCGGTTCAAAGCCGAGCGCTCGTTGATAACGAATGTAGGCTTCCGGTGACAGAACAGGAATCGTGAGCGGAGTGAGTGCTAATCCGGCGAGGATGATGGCGACGGTATAGGCATGTCTTAACCAGTGAAGGCGGCCAAAGCGGCGTACTCGTTCAGTGACGCGGCGTGTTAATTGTTCGAAGGCGACAGCGCCGGCGGCGAAGAGGGTTGGATAGGCGGGCGCGAGGTAGTAGTTCTTACCTTTCAAAACGATGAACGTAACGAGCATGACGAGGTAGGCCCAAGCGAAGATCGCATAACGATTTTGATTGATAAGGTAACGACCTCGTGTGATGGGTAGTGACCCGGTCGCTACGGCTCCCGGTTCTGACTTTGTGTACTTACGGGACTGTGCGTCAGGTACTGTCCCGGTCGCTCCCGCTTTTGGCTTGCCAAAGAACAACCAGGCGAGTCCCGCAAACCATAACGGAAACAATATTGGATTCATGATCATTCCCTGATCGAGGACGAAGGCAAGCGGTCCGCGCGCGACGTCGCGGCCGCTGTGACGAATATTGTTCATCAACTCCAAAAAAGGAAAGTCATGCCTAATTAGCCAAATCAAATTCGGCAAGAAGATTAGGAACGCCGCTATCGCGCCAAGCCAGATCCACTTGCTTCGAAGAAAGCGGCGGTGCCTGGTGAGTATTAGTCCGGCCACTATTCCAAAGGCGAAGAAAGCGACCGAGTATTTCGTCTGCATGCCGACGCCGATGACGACTCCGAACCAAAGCCAGTAAGTTGGGCGACCCGTATTGATCGCGCGCGCGACGCATAACGCCGCGCCCATCC
This sequence comes from Pyrinomonadaceae bacterium, assembly GCA_035526805.1. Classification (GTDB taxonomy): domain Bacteria; phylum Acidobacteriota; class Blastocatellia; order Pyrinomonadales; family Pyrinomonadaceae; genus PSRF01. The sequence continues at coordinate 5,373 of DATLBQ010000010.1, read as the reverse complement.
AGATGAGCGGCTCGAAGGCATTCATCGTCAACCAGTGATGAAAGAGCAGAAAAATTGGGCTGGCCAGAACTGCGAATGCAGCGAAACCCTGCGCAAATCGACCGCCACCCATTTCGCGCGCAAGTTTACCTGTCAGCCAAACAAGGCCGGCACCAGCCAACGCCGGCAGAAACCGAAGGCCAAGCAGGGAACTACCGAAAACACCACGCGCGAACCACCCGATTAAAGCGATCAGCGGCGGTTGATCGACGTAACCCCAATCGAGATGCTCTGCGCAGGCGAGGTAATACATTTCGTCGCGAAAGATGCCGTAGCGCCCGGCGACGAGAAGTTGCACGAATAGTTTTGTCGCAGCGATGTAAAGAACGATTGCCGGGCCGGTGGTCCAGCGAGATTGCCGGGAGGAGGTTGTCACGGGATTTATAGTAGCAGGAAAAATCTGAAGCAAGAGTCAAGAGTCGACAGCGCGGTAAAAACAGGGCGTCCTTTGGAATGCGCTGACCCGTCAGCGCTTTAGGTCCGCGGCCGCCTGACGCCGCGCGGCTTCGAAGCCACTCAACGTACGCAAGGCTGCGACAAATCGCAGCCGAGCCAAAGCGCTGACAGGTCAGCGCACTCCAAAATGCCGAACGCGACCACTCATTGACGGTCGTGACAAATTCTCATTTCACTCATTGGCCGCTTGCAGGCGCTTCTGCTGCAGGTTGGCGCGGTAGCTCTGCTCCAGATATTCAACGCCGTCGACCGTCAACATCAAACGCGAGTCGTCGCCGCGCTGCACGAGTTTCTTTTGGACTAGAAACCAAAGAGTAAACTCGAGGTGCTCCCGCGGTCTGCCCGTCAGTTTTTCAAATTCTCCCCAAAAGATTCCTGGTTTCGTCGGCTCTAAACGCCGCTGAGTGTAAAGAGCCTCGAGCACCGTAAGCCGAACAACCTGCTCCATCTCGAAGTCGTTTTCTGTCTGCGCGCCGCTGGCCACCAGTCGCCAACGGTCCTGGCGATGCTGTTGGTGGAGGACGTCATACCGCGCTCGCTTTTCGGGATCTCTCAACACCGTATAGGCCTCGAGCAATGTGCGGAATCGGTTCTCGTTACCCGTTTGCTGATTATCCGGATGGAATCGCTGCGCCAGTAGCCGGTAGACGCGATCGATTGTCTCGTGGTCAGCGTTGGCACTAACCTGCAGCACTTCGTAGTAGTCTTCCGTTTGTTCTATTGGCATAGTGTGGTTTCAAGGACTACGAATGGTTGGGGGGGCTCGTCTGGGTTCCTGGTGTGACTCTAGCACGGCACTGATCAATCGCGCGAAAGCATGAACGAGAGAGAATGACCGTTCGCGGTCCAGCCTTCGTTGGAGTAGGAGATGGGCAGGTCTACGGCTGTATCGGTGTCTTCTGCCCAGACGGAGCCGGAGACCTGTTCGCAGCGGAAGAGGTAATGCTCGACGCCTGTAAAGACGCTGCGCCAGTAACCGCCGTATAGGGTCTTGTAAACAACGCCGCCGGCCTCGATATAGACTCTGCTGCCTTTGATGATTTTGTAGTTTATCCGGCCGAGTAATTCCAGAACGAGGGTTTGTTCTCGCACATCCGGATGCGACTCGGCTCGTCGAGCTCGACTGAATCCGTAACCGGTGAAGTCTTGCTCTTCCGCAGAAAGGCCGAGGTCATCATCTCGCCACGATTCAGGTTGGTGTTTATACTTTTGGTCGGCCATGACGACTCGCTGGGAATGGTTTTGGGACTTGTTAGTTTATTCCTGAGAGTGACGGAAAGCCAGAGCTTTCTGAACACCCCGGGGCGGCAATCCATTTTTTCGTGGCGGCGCCAAACGTCAGAACCTGGAATCGACCGGGGAACCTGGAGCCAACCCCGGGCGCCGTGGCGTCAGCCCGCTTGGGGGTGGATGCGAGGGGGTCTTCATTTAGCCGTCAGACGCGCTTAGTGCTACCAACCCCGTCGCTACGGCTCCGAATTCGTCGACCAACACGCACGCGACTTTGAATAACTCGGTAGCATAACCGCGCTGAGGTATTTATTGTATTTAGATCCGCCCAGGAACTAATATTTGCCGCATGTCACGCAAAGTCACTCGTCGCGAATTCGTTACTACCGCACTAACAGGCGCGGCAATAACGAGCACCGCAATTGCCGGCACGGCCGTGAGTCCCAAACTCTCATTGCGCCAGTCGCCTCGTAGGCCAAACATTCTGTTTATTCTCGCGGATGATCTTGGTTATGGTGACCTGAGTTGCTACGGGCGTCCTGATTATGACACGCCGCATCTCGATCGCCTCGCCACACAGGGCGTTCGTTTCGTTAACGCCTATTCCGCTTCTCCGGTGTGCACGCCCACACGCTGCGCCTTCATCACCGGACGGTATCCGGCGCGCACTCGCGTTGGTCTTGAAGAACCTTTGACAGAAAGAAGAGACCTCGGCGAGAAAGCGAAGACTCTCGGCCTCCCACCTGAGCATCCGACGATCGCTTCCCTGCTGAAGCAGAGTGGTTATCAAACAGCGCTCATCGGCAAATGGCACCTGGGCTATTTGCCAAACTTCGGACCAGTGCAAAGTGGCTTTGAAGAGTTCTTCGGAATTATGAGCGGCGCAGCCGACTTCTTTACGCACAAAGACATGGGGGGTGACGCGGATCTTTACGAGGGAAAAGTTCCCGTCGAACGCGTCGGCTACACGACAGAGATGCTGACGCAACGCGCGGTTGAATATATTGCCAATCGCAGTAAGGCTTCGCGAAGCGCGAGTCCGTTCTATTTGAGTTTGCATTACACGGCGCCACACTGGCCCTGGGAAGGACCGCGTGATCAAGACGTGAGTCGTGCGTTAGGACGCGGCTACGACGGTTTCACCGCCGGCGGCTCATTGAAAACTTACGCGACAATGATGAAGAGTTTGGATAATGGGATTGGAGAAGTCTTGCGAGCGTTGGATCGAGCAGGTATGACGCGTAACACCCTTGTGATTTTCACGAGTGATAACGGCGGCGAGCGCTTTTCCTATAACTGGCCGTTTCGGGGGCAGAAGTTTTCGTTGTGGGAAGGGGGCATTCGAGTGCCCGCCCTCGTGCGTTGGCCGGGCGTCGTTCCAGTCGGTGCGGAAACTCAGCAGGCGGCGATCACGATGGACTGGACCAGTACGATGCTGGCCGCAGCGAAAGCTAAAGCCGATCCCGTTTATCCGCTCGATGGCAATGATCTGATGCCGGTGATTCGTGGAACTCAACCGGTTTACGAACGCACATTTTTCTGGCGCAACTCCAACCAGGATGCTGCCTTGAAAGGCCATTGGAAGTATCTCAATGATGGCGCGCAAGAATATCTGTTTGATCTTTCCGTTGATGAGAGGGAGCAAGCGAATCATCGGGAACTGAATCCAACTACGTTCACTCAGCTCCGCGATGAGTTTAAGAAATGGGAGTCGAATGTTCTCCCGCGCCCACCGGCGCGGCCGCGGCGACGAAGTAACGAGTGAAGAGGGAAAAGTGAAAAGTGAAGAGTAAAGAGTGAAGAGTAATGGTGAGTGATGAGTGGATCGGACAGCCCTCCAGGGCGAAAACCGCTCGCAACGTTTTCACACATTCTAGCGTTCCGCATTGGGCGACGCAGTCGATTGTCCTAGCATCCCTCTTTTGCTTACTTATCACTCTTCACCCATCACCTTTCACTGCTTCCAGGAGTATCGAATCTCAGACACTCGCTGAATGGAATGGGTACTTTTCCCCCGCGAAAAGGTGGCCCTAAGAGCGAAATATGCCCGTTTTGCAGGGAAATAGCTGGCATCGTGGTTGCACCCATGTTGCTCAAAAGGGGGAGAGAAATATGAGAAAGACACTTAGCGGTGCGATCTTAGCGCTCGCGTTCATCTTCGGCATAATCGCTACCGCCGGCACCACCGCCGACGCGCAGTGGCGAACCAGAGATTACGGCTACAACAATCAACAAGTGCAACAAGGCTTCCAGTATGGTGTGAACACAGGGGCCAGCGATGCTCAGCGGCGACAGAGTTATAGCCCGCAGCGTTCTCGCTATTATCGCGACGCGCCGACGCAGGCTTTTCGCGAAGGCTTTGTGCGCGGATATGATCAGGGCTACCGCCAGTACGCCGGCGCTTACGGAAATGGCGGCTATCGAAATGATGGCTACTATGGAAACGATGGCTACCGGAACCGAAGTTATGGTTATGGCGGCTACGAAAACCAGCAGCTTAACGCCGGCTACCAACAAGGTCTAAATACCGGCGCCAGTGATGGACGTAGTAATAAGAACTATAGTCCCGAACGCTCGCGTTACTTTAGGAACGCGTCAAGCCAGGCATATCGCGAAGGGTTCGTTCGCGGATACGACGAAGGATATCGACAGTATGCCGGCAATCGCAGTTACAGAAGAAGCAATACAGCTGCGAGGATTCTGGAGCAGATCTTGGGGCGACCTTAACTAGCTCTACAAATCGCTTGGGATTTGATTTTCAAACTCCTGCCCGGTACTCTCCGCCGGCCAGGAGTTTTTGCATTCTCCGCTTCTTCTTAGTGCGGAGACTTCCGACGCGTATCTGTGGTAGGTACGTGTAGCCTTGTCCAAATCCACCACAGAGTCACAGAACAGAGAGTGCACATAAGCTTTGCACAAAGAGCCTCACCTGTATCAGAACCGGGAGCGGTAGCGACCGGCCAAAGAGGCAGGTGTAGAAGGTGACGCATAATTTTTTTCGATTTCGACAGTTGAACATCTGGCCGGTCGCTACTGCTCCCGGGTCTGATAGGGACTCGTCTATTTATTTTTTGTGCAAAACCGTGTGCACAGAGGAGAAGAGTAAAGGGTCATAGGTGAAGCGTTGAAAAGATACGCTTCAGGGGCAAGCCCGCTTTCTAACCGGAAGCTTAACGCAGTAAAGTGATAGACCGCTGTGCACTCGCGCACACAAAGCAGACTGAAGGATTACTATGAAAAAGTTTATCCATGGAGCGCTCGACATAGTTCTCATAGTCTTCGGCATATTCTCTGCCGGCCTGGGATTGAAAGGGTTTCTTCTGTCCAGCCACTTCATCGACGGTGGTGTCACCGGAGTTTCAATGCTGCTCGCGAACGTGCTTGGCTGGCCGCTTTCAATTTTGATCTTCGTGATTAATCTGCCATTCATTGCGCTCGGTTACCGGCAGATCGGCAGGGCCTTCGCAATCAAGAGTACGCTCGCGATTGGTGGGTTGGCTCTTGTGCTTGCCTTCGTCAGATATCCTGATATCACGCCGGACAAACTGCTGACCGCAGTCTTTGGTGGTTTCTTCATTGGTGCCGGAATCGGACTGGCAATTCGCGGTGGCGCAGTTTTGGATGGAACCGAAATCGCCGCGTTGCTGA
>DATLBQ010000009.1:0-3661 GCA_035526805.1 Pyrinomonadaceae bacterium | reverse complement strand
TGTCCGCCTACGCGTGCTGACGAAGAAGATCTTCCACTTTCTGCCCGGTATCATTGCTACCGGCTGCAACGGATTGGGAACCAAAACCCGTCTGGTAGTCGGCTAGAGCGCCTATCAACCGCACAGCAGGCCTCTGGAAGTGGTTTCCTGTTACTTCCTGGCGTGCGAATGCTATCTTATCGGCGATCTGCTCCATGTTGAAATACAGCAGCATGCCCATTGGCAAGGAGAAGAAGCAGACGCTCGCAATAAAACGCTGCGCAATCTTTAGCCGATGGATCGTTTGGAAGCTTTTCATTCATTCACCAACACAATTATCAAGTCTGTATCCGAATCGGCGCAGGCTAGAACGGTTCATCCAAGATCACAGCTCGCGACTAACCACTAACCGAATTCGTCTTTGGAGTGAGTGGGACTATAGCAGCAGTAATTCTCCAGTCTTTTGTGATCTTTGTGCAGTTCGAAAAAAACATTCGTGTCTCCTAAACATTTCCGCCAAATCAGCGATACAGCATGTGAAGGCAACCTCACCTGCCTTGAAGCGTCAACACCGTGACTCTGCGGAGAAGAGTAAACTCCAGAGTCCTCTCCTGTTTGACAGCTGTATACAGCGGTAGACACCAGCGCGTCGTGAATCTCCCATTAACAAGGAAATGCTTTTAGAATCAGTTGTTTCTAAGCGCGCGAGAGTTTGGTCCCGGGATTGCTTTAAGATAGGCATCCCCGAAAGAGGGACAAGTCATTAAAACAAATAGGAGAAAATAAAATGCAGGATTTATTACTAAAGGGCTTTGTAAAGGTTCAGGTACTCGCGGCTCATGTCGCCAAGGATCAAGAAGGTCAGGATCTGATCGAATACGCGTTGGTGGTTGCGCTGATCGCTTTCGCAGCTGTCGCCGGGATGAACACTCTCGCCACCAAGATCAATGGCGCCTTCACCAGCATTGGCAGCACGCTGAAAGTTGCTATCCCCTAATTTCCAACGATCTCAGAGGGTGTTTGAGTCAGTTCAAACACCCTCTTAATCGCACATAGTTGCGTAGTCTAGTGTCCCATCCAAGCGTTCTCCACTTTCTCTCAGGAGTGCAGGTAGAACACCTTGTTCATGATCTTCCATTCCCCATCAATCTTCAGTAGCGTAAACAGATCCGTGAACCGGTGACCTGTCCAGTTTTCTAATTCCAGCTTAACAGAAGCCACCGTTCCAATCACGTCGATGTTCGCAATTCTGGCCACCAGCCCGGTTGCCGGTCCGTTCTGATCGTTCCAGTCAAATAACCCCTGGATGGGACCTGCGAACAAGTCTGTCCCTACATAGCCGAAAATTGTCGCGTCTTTGTGGAACGCCGGCTTCATGTCGACTCCCCTTCCTGATATCGCACCGTCAATATAATGCTGGACGACGCCGGCAATCGCTTCCTGATCACTTCCGGTTACTGCTGAGCTGCTCATTTAGTGTCTCTCCCGAAAGAACCTGGTGATTGTAACGTAACCCATACCAGCGTGCTCGCCCGCGCGGGTTAGCTTAGGGCAATCTGCCATAATTGAGCAGACGGTCCATTCATCATTGCCCCTGCCTTCATAAAACAATTGCCGGGGTTCAACGGACCGGCGCCTTTGAACGGCGCCGAAACGTCGCGTTTATCTGACCTCTGTGCAGGATTATCTCCAAGGAACACATGAAGACTGCTTTGATTACCGGCATTACCGGTCAAGACGGTAGTTACTTAGCGGAGTACTTACTTCAGCTGGGGTATGCGGTTCATGGACTGGTGCGCCGGGTGGCTCTGGAACAACCGGAACAGCGTATGTCGCGCATTGCGCACCTACGGGACCGGGTGAAGCTTGAGTCGGGAAGCCTGGAAAGCTATCCAAGCCTTTACCAAATCCTGAGCCGGGTCAAGTTCGATGAGGTGTATCATCTGGCTGCTCAAAGCTTTGTTGCTGAGAGTTTCGCGGATGGTTTTTCCACGATGCAGACAAACAGCAATGGAACCCACTATCTTCTGGCTGCCCTGCGTGAATTACAGCCGGAAGCGAGATTCTATTTTGCTGGATCGAGCGAGATGTTCGGAAAAGTCCGCGAAACGCCTCAGACGGAGCAGACTCCCTTTCATCCCCGCAGTCCGTACGGAATAAGCAAGGTGACGGGTTATTTTCTGACGCTGAACTATCGTGAAGCTTATGGGATGCATTGTACGAATGGCATTCTTTTTAACCACGAGAGTCCACGGCGCGGCTACGAGTTTGTTACCCGGAAAATCACATCGAGCGTCGCACGTATCAAGATGGGTCTCCAGAATGAGCTTTTGCTTGGGAATCTGGACGCTCAAAGAGATTGGGGGCATGCCGCTGACTATATTCGTGCCATGCATACCATGGTGCAGAGTCCCGAGCCTGGGGATTATGTTGTGGCAACGGGCGAAACGCATAGCGTCCGCGAGTTCTGCCAACTTGCTTTTGACAGAGCCAATCTCGATTGGGCCAAGTATGTAAAAACCGATCCGCGCTTCTACAGACCGGCGGAAGTGGAACTCCTTATGGGCGATTCCTCGAAAGCCCGTAAAGAACTGGGCTGGCAACCGAAGTACAGTTTTGAATCACTGGTAAGAGAGATGGTAGATGCGGACCTCGCTGCAGCCCAAGGCAGAACGATAGCCGGTGTAGCAACTTAGACTTTAGCTATTTAGCTATTGCGCGTGCTGCTTTCGAACCGTTCGAAATCGTTGCTGATTGCCATGGCGAGAGCGAGCAGTTTTTCCAAGGCCTCCTGAGGTTCATCAAACTCAACGACAATCCTGCCGGTATGGACGTGCACGCCGTCGGGCAGATTCTCCAGCTTCTGATCGACAACACGGATAGGCGCTGCCACCAGCAACTGCGGCCGGGTAAGCCGTTCCCTGCGCAGTCCATCGATCAGATCTGCCACTCTTCGACGACGCTTCACCTCGAAGGAGCCGTCGTCTCCTTCCGCAAGAGTGCGTAGACGATCGATGAAGGCATCACGATTTACCAAGCCGTTACTTCCGACTCTTTCGGTGATGCAGGGAGCCATAATCTGTTGCGCCCGCCGCTTTTTGACTCCCAAAAGAAACTCGACCGTTGCGCGGTCGACAAAAGGGCGAGGCAACGCTCGCAGCTCCTTAACGATGTGATCGATCTGGCTGTACCAAGTAGGTTTTGCAGGCACGGCGATTGAATTATGGCAAGGAAGGTTCTGCCCCGTACCGCAATCTCCCGCCGCGAATCATACCTCGACAACCTTTACCGATTCGCGGGGCTCCGTAGATGAGGGACGCCGCTGCTTTGTCAGGGACCAGGGTTTCTCAATCGTTAAAAACAGAGTGGCACTTACCAGGGCGGAAAAAGCAAAACCTAGAATCGCCAAGCATAGATAAGTTATACCGGAAAGCTTGTTGTACTTAATAATCGGGCTAAGAGCGAGGCGCAGGGCGTGTAAGGCCAAACCGTGAATGAGATAGAAAGAGTAACTCATGTTTCCTAGCCACCGAATGTAGTCCCAGGAAAAGAGGGCGTGCAGGATCCCTTCGTGATAGAGGCTATATAGTGTCAACCCGAATGCGGAAACGAACAGCAAGGGCAATCCTAAGCTGGGAAACGTAACAATGGACATCCCGGGTGTTTGTTCCGCTGAACCCTT
>DATLBQ010000008.1:0-5439 GCA_035526805.1 Pyrinomonadaceae bacterium | reverse complement strand
AAAGAAGTTTCGCGGCAGTTGCGCGAAACGAGTTGCTCCACCTGAGCCATTAGCACCGCCGCCCTGGGTGGTATTTGAGGCAAAGCCGTAGGCGGTTGGGCTGATATTCCCCGAAATATTGCTGGTGAAGCGCGCCCCTGAAAATGCGTTGAAGATAGGTGCGAACGTCCAGTCATTAAATATCGCCCGGGAAGCACCACTTCCGCCTTTGAAGTCTGTGTTGTAAACCACACTTGCGACAAACTTCTGTCTGCGATCGAAAGCCGACAGCGCGCCTTCTCCTGACTGATCGAAGACATTAAACGGGGCATTTGCCAAGGTAAAGGTGGCAGACGTTTGTCCGTTGTCGTAGGATCGCGACAGTGTATAACTTGACTGGAATTGCAGGCCGTTAGTCAGTCGGCGATTTGCTTGCAGTACCAATGCATGATACTTGGAAAACACATCGCTGCGAATTTCCGTGAGTCGAGTGAAGGCGGTATTCGGTCTGGTGCCGGTAAATATCGGCGTCCGATATAACACTCCGTCAAAGGGCCCACCTACCACGGGCACGCTTACGACGGAGGTCGGTGCCCGTAGATTGATGTCGACAAAGTTCGGCAGCGAATTGCCGAAGCTGCCCAGATAAGAAGCAGATACGACTGTGTTTCTAGCAATCTCCCGCTCAAAAATAAAATCCCACTGATGAATCTGCGGGAGTTGGAAGTCATCATCGAAGAACTGCACCTCACCTACCGGTGGGTTCGTTGCGGGAAGTAGATTCGGATAGATAGGCAGGAACGTGCAATTGTCGGCATTTATTGCGGGAACTGCCGCGGTACAAGCGGTCGGCAAGTTGGTAGCGCTGGTACTAAACTGTCGCTGGCCCCTATCCGTACCGACGCCTGTGTTTACGAGGGTATTGTAGACGGTCGAGTTGATTACGCGACCATAGTAGATGCCCCAGCCACCGCGAATACTCGTTTTGCCCTCGCCAGTAAGGTCATAGGCAAATCCAATGCGTGGACCAATGTTATTAAGGTCATCGACGACATTGCCCGTCTGTGGCAGCACCGGATTGACATTAATCGCCTGTGGGTTTCGCTGATACTCCCAGCGCACGCCCAGGTTCAGTGTCAGCCGCGGAGTTACACGCCAGTCATCCTGGAGGAAGTAGTCGAGGTCGGTAGTCTTCATGGTCAAGCCAAGAACTCCGAAGCCCTGGTTGAAGTTGCCCCCATAGCACTTACCTGCGCGGCGAGTACTGCCAACGCACTGGCCATTCGTTCCGCCGGTCAAAGCGCGAATGGCGCCGCCGCTCGTGAAGTTTGTATAGTCAACGATGAAATCTTGCAGTCCGGTTGCGGCCGTATAGTTAAACTCACCACCCGAAAAGCGCAGGTTGCTGATGATGTCCTTAACAAAGTTGAGGTCGCCACCAAACTTAACCGTATGACTGCCTTGCGAGAGAGTTAGTGTGTCAGCAACCTGCACACGGCGCTCATCTGGAAACGCAGGCCGCTCGAGGAATTCTGGCATTCCAAAACTGAAGCCATTTTGAATAAATGTTTGAGGGGATCTGCCGCCCACTGCGTTAGTAGGTTCACCAGGAAGTGGCGGCTGACTGAATTGAACTTCATTATCACGGCCCCACTGGAACCGAACTTCGTTGAGAAGCGTAGGCGAAATAGTGGAGTTTAGTCGCAGATTCAGCGAATCGATGTTCACAAAGTCGTCGCCGAAATTGTCTCGGGCGCGTGTGTTGGTAGCTTGAGTCTGGATGCCGGCGGGTGACTTCCAACGGAGACGATTGTAAGTAGCCGTGAAAGTGTTCTGGTCATTAAGATTCCAATCAAGCTTTGGCAAGAACAGTCTCTGATTACCGGTGCGCGGCAGGTCGCCGGAAAGACTTTGCAGGAAAGTAAGCGTGTTATCAATCTGAGCAGTTGTCAGGCCACGAGCCAAAAGAGCAGTTCGGTTCGCCGAACTCAAATTCAAGAAGGTCGGGCTGGAAAAGATAGACAGACCGGGGAAGTTGCGTCTCTGCTCGTCGTAGCTAAAAAAGAAGAACGCTTTATCCTTGACGATTGGTCCGCCGACCGTACCGCCAAACTGATGGCGCACGTCATTCGGCTTGAAGCCAACCGGCGTGAAAACTCCGCCGACGTTTTCTGTCTTTGTTGCCAGGGGGTTACGCGCGCCCCACTTGTTATTCCGTTGGAAGTAAAAAACATCGCCGTGAAACTCGTTGGTTCCACTCTTGGTTACCGCATTCACCACACCCCCGGCGGACCGGCCATACTCGGCGGAGTAGCTCGAAGTGTTGACCTGAAATTCGCGGATGGCAGACTGGCTGACGGAGTAGCTGATACGCGTGCGGCCGCGCTCTTCAGCGAAAAACGCCTGATTGTTATCACCACCGTCAATGGTGTTGTTGTTCAGCAATCCTGAGATACCGCGGAAGCTGATGAGTCCAAAGGTGCCATCGGGAACGGCGCCCGGCGTCAACAACGCAAAATTAGACCAGCGGCGGCCATTTATGGGCAGTTCGCTGATCGAAGTCTGGTTGATGTTGCTGGAGAAGTCCTGCTGCGAAGTATTGATAACTGGCGCTTCGGATGTCACTTCCACCGTGCCCCCGGATACCGGGCCAATTGAGAGATCGGCATTGATATTCGTCTCGCGGCCGACCTCAACGGTAGCATCCTGGGTGTAGGGACTGAAGCCTGATCCGTTGATTGTCACGGCATAGGTGCCTGGCTGAAGCCCCGAGATTTTAAAACGGCCCTGATCATCAGTAGTCGCAGTATCTTCTTTATTTGTTTCGGTGTTTCGCACCGTCACGGCTGCGTTTGCAACGACTTCTTTATTCGGGTTGTTCACGACACCACCGATGGAGCCAGTCACCGTCGACTGCCCAAACGCGATCGCGCTCATCCCGAGAATAAAGGAGAGAACAAAAGAGAGCTTCACAAATTTCGCCATACCGGAGAACTCCTTAGAAATGAGATAACGTTGAAAGTCTGCGCGGCCAGGTGGCGCACCTTGCTACCTTTGATGGGAATCGAGAGCAAATTGAATTTTTGTCCAGCAGGAAAGTTGACTGCAATGCTAATGATAGACGTGAACTTCTATCACGCTTGCCACGATCTAGGCAAGCACAATATATAGACGACGGCACTACGAGGTACTGCTGTGGTTGTGATTCTGGCAAGAGAAATGTCGGCGACGGCATCACAAATCCTTTCGCAACATGTATGCCGGATATTTAGCAAAACCATGCCGGAAGTTTATCGCCCACTTTTCAGGATTTAGCGGATTACGAAGAGCGGTAAGAAGTGGTCTTAGCCGAGAATTTGGATAAAATTGGAAAATCAGGAAATCGCAGACCACGTCGGCCGTTGCTTCCACACACAGATCCTAGACTCGCTCCACGATCATGGCGATTCCCTGACCGCCCCCTATACATGCAGTCGCGAGTCCATATCGTCCCGTTCTCCGGTGTAACTCGTTTACGATCGTGATAATCAATCGCGTGCCGGTCGCGCCCAAAGGGTGTCCCAGAGCAATCGCCCCTCCGTTCACGTTGGTTTTGGAACGGTCTAGTCCAAGTTCCTTCTCGACGGCAAGATACTGAGCCGCAAAAGCCTCGTTAACTTCCACCAGATCAATGTCTGATAACTTCAAGCCCGCTTTATCCAGAGCTTTCCGCGTAGCCGGTACCGGTCCGATGCCCATTATCTCAGGCTCAACGCCCGCATAAGCCCAACTGACAATGCGGCCCATAGGTTTCGTGTTTCGTCGTTTCAAATATTCTTCACCGCAGATTATCAGCGCCGCAGCGCCGTCAACAATGCCTGAAGCGTTTCCGGCAGTAACAAAACCATCCTTGGCGAAGGCGGGTTTTAACTTCGCCAAACCTTCCATCGTCGTCTGTGGCCGAAGGTGATCGTCAACTTCAAAGGGAACGGTTGACTTGCGTGTCGTGACTTGCACCGCAACGATCTCCTCTGCGAAATAACCGGCATCGAGCGCCCGCTTCGCTTCCTGTTGTGAACGCAGGGCGTACTGATCCTGTTCTTCGCGCCCGATTTCAAACTTCCGCGCCAGGTTTTCGGCAGTTCCGGCCATAGGCGTGTTGCAGTAGGTGTCAAGCAGTGCAACCATCAAGCTGTCTTCAAGCTTGCCGCCACCCAGCGGGAAACCGGAACGAGCACCTCGGATGACGTGCGGAGCTTGTGACATGGATTCCATGCCGCCGACCAATGCTGTTTCCGCTTCGCCAAGTTGAATCATGTGCGCGCCGGAAACAATCGACTGGATCCCGCTGCCGCACAATCGATTGACGGTAAGCGCCGGACGATCAAAAGGCACGCCGGCTTTAAGCGCAACATGCCGCGCACCGTAAATGGCATCGCCGGAAGTTTGTAGCGCGTTTCCTATGACCGTGTGATCGATATCTTCCGGCGCAACTCCAGTAGAATCCAGCGCGCCTCTGGCCGCGATTGCTCCTAACTCAATGGCTGAAATGTCTTTCAATGCGCCAACGTACTCGCCTATTGCGGTCCGTTTCCCACCCAATATGAAAACATCCTTCGACATTTGTTACTTACCGCTCCTTGTCTGAATATGGCTGTCGTTCACAAACAAAAAAGCCTAACAGACACCAATGACTCGGTCAATTTAGGCTGCCTGGATAATGGGTGGCTTTCGTGTTATCGGAGACGCTTACAGAACCGAGCGCGGTAGCACCGGATTTGGAATCTAGTTGATGTTAGGCGTACGAGGCCGCGCTGTTACTGACGTTGTTTTTAGAATCCGGCGCTACCGCGCGGTTCTGCAACCCAAGCTGACTTATTCGGTGAATCTATGGTGGGCGCGATAGCGGTGCAGCAATTCCTCTAAGAACCCTTCGTAAGTAAAGGTTGGCAGCTCATACGCAGGACGGAGCTTGTAAAGGAGCGGTAATGATACTCGCCATGCCATCCACTGTCTGGCCATATCCGCCAGGTCCCAGCGCCGGCGAAGGAAAGTCTCAACTACGTGGATTTCGGATTCAGTCAAAAGATTTACGTCGGCCACGAACTCTACCGGCTTGAAAGAGCGCCGCAACGCGGGATCGCTGACACGTGAGGCGAAGACTTCCGCAAAAGCCGGCACCTCAGCTTCACGTTCGCGCACGACCACAGTGCCGGCAACCATGTCCCCCACGCGCTGGTCAGACAAGCTGATGAAAACTGAAATCAGTCCAATCGAATAAAATGGCGCGGGCATCATGTCAAAGGTCCGCAAGAGATTTCTCACCGCTGCTTCCCAAAATGTCACCGGCCGACCGTCTTCTCGAATGACTCGAAGCTTAAGCCAGCGCTTGCCGGGAGTTTGTCCGTTCCAAATCCATTCGAAGAAAGCGAAGTAGCCTGAGACGATGAGAAATACGATCACAATCAAAACTGCTTTTAC
>DATLBQ010000007.1:0-18327 GCA_035526805.1 Pyrinomonadaceae bacterium | reverse complement strand
GACGCTTGCAGCGCGAGACCTTTGGGCAATTGCCGTTCAAAGGTGGCATTCCAACTGTAATTTATGGGCGCCACCAGCGCTTCATCCAAGGTCGATTCTATACGGCGAGATTCATTTGACGCCTTTTGCTGCGGGAAGGTCAGGTTGCCTGGAATGCTTATTCCCTTTAAGGTGCGAACATCTTGTCCAAAGCCGGTGAATTCCGGCGCCTGCCGAGTCGAGATGTTGTAGGTGTTAGCTGAAATCGTCGTTTGAGAACTAAAACCGAGTTGGTTGTTGAGATCGAAGTTCACCGCCAACTGGCTGCCATAGTAGTCATTGGTAATGCCAAAGCCGCCGCGAAGGACGGACTCATGATTCGCGCCAAACAACTTCGCCAAAAAGCCTGACTTAAAACCTGGCGACCAGGCGACTGCTACGCGAGGTTGAAAGTTGTTCTTGTCCCATCGATACAGGGGCGAGCGGTTATTTGCCGGCCCCGACAGATCGACCGTGATTGGGTCAACGAACGAAATGCCCTGTGCTGCACTTGCAACTCTCTTATTAAAAAAGTCGGTTAGGGGAATGTTCGGTTTGACTTCAAACCCCTTAGTTTCGTACACCGGGCGGCTAAGGCTGTAACGCAAGCCATAGGTAACGGTAAGGTTGGGCGTCAATTTCCAGACATCCTGACCGTAGAGATCGTATTCCTGAGTGGCGAAAGTCCGATCAGTCGGGCTTCCTAGTGCTTGAGGCACGCCATCATGATCAAATGTAAATCGAGCAGTGTACTGCGAAAAGCGGCCAATTAGCGCTGTGGCAGCGTTCTGTACCGCCGATTCAAATCCATCCGCGATGGGAGAGAAATCGTTAACCATATCCGAGAGGATGGTTCCCGCGCCCCCGGCATAAAACGAAGGATTCGTCACGGCGGAGTCATAAGCGTTGGCAAAGCTGACTCGATTGTTTTTTATGAAGCGAATGTTGGCGCCGAATTGTAAGGTGTGACCGCCACGCACCCACGAGATATCATCCGTGAAGTTTGTTACCGGCGTCTTCCGACTGACGGTCCGCGCGAAGAGTAATGGAGAAAAAACAAAGCGGAAGGTGATGGCATTAGCCGCCGAGTCGCCGCCTTGAGTGAATGCTTCTCGCGTATACCCGAATCTAAAGTTGTTGACCAGATTGTTCGTGAGAGTCCAGGTGTGTCCCGCTGCCAGGCCCACCGGGTGGGACCAAATTTGGGGCGCCGGCGTATCCGGAAATTGTCCCGGCAATCCGATCAGGTCATAAATTACGTTTGCGCGAACAAAGACCGATTGTCTGCTCGTCAGATTCAAATCAAACCGGGCGCTGTGTGAATTCAATTTAACTGGTGTTGGAGCATTGAAGCGAAACCCTGCCGTATTCAGTCGCGTGTCGACAGTGCTGTCACCTTGCGTGAAATCGTTTGCCGGATACTTCGACGCCGCTTCCGCCAGTGCGGCGATCGCAATCGGATTTGTTCCCACCGTAGCTCCGCTTGTGCTGAAGATCGTATCTACGTCGGCTGCACTCAGCGTGGTTACCCCGCCTTCGGGATTCACATAACGTAAGAGCCCTTGTCCCATGCTGGCGAGCGGAACCACTCTCACCACACTTTGTTCTGCGGCATCTCGCCTTCCCTCATAACTGTAGAAGAAGAAAGCGCGATCTCTCATCAATGGGCCGCCGATCGCCCCTCCAAACGTATTGCGAATCAACTTTGGCCTGGGGTTTCTCTCATCCCCGACATTGTTTATTCCGAGAATGACGTTGGCGTCTGTATCCACATATCGGCCATTCCGATTATTGAAAAAATCGTTGGCAGTGAATATCGTGTTCCGATGAGCCTCAAAGAGCGCGCCGTGGAACTCGTTCGTGCCTGTCTTTGTGACCAGTGAAATCTGCGCACCAGACGACCTGCCCTGGCTGGCGTTAGCGTTTGCGGTGGTCACCCGAAATTCCTCGATTGCTTCGGCGTTCAGGCGAATGACCGTACCCGCATCCGGCGAATTTGCAGAACCTGAGGCGGTGATGGTATCTGATTCAGTCGCGTCGCTGCTTGACGTGCCAGACGCGGCGCCGAGTTGGTTAGTTTGAGCCTCGTTGATATCCACCCCGTCAAGGGTCACATTGGATTGATCGCTGCGCGAGCCCGCCACATAACCGTCTCTGGTAACCCCGGGTTGCAGCGTCAACAGTCCTACAACGTTGCGGGATTCCAGGGGCAATTGCGTGATCTGCTTGTTGACAAAATTGTTTCCCAGCGTAGCGTCATCGCGGTTGATCAACGCTTCCCCGCCGCCTCCGGCGACGGTCACTGTCTCGGAAACGTTGCCGATTTCAAGCTGAACATCAACCGGTGTGGCTTTGGCGACAAGCGCGTGAACATCAGGCACTACAGCTTTCTTGAAGCCTTTGGCCTCAACCTCCAGCCGGTAGTCGCCAACCTGTATGAAATCGAAAGAGTAAGCGCCACTGTCGCTACTGGTAGTCGTGCGTGAGACGCTAGTCCCCAGGTTGGTCAACGTCACACTCGCACCCGCAATTACGTTGCCTTGCGGATCTTTCACGATGCCGCGCACGCTCGCAGTGCCTTGTTGCGGAAAAGCGGTTATCGGATACACAAAGAGAAGGAGAAGCGCGCCCCAGATCAAGGGCGAGTGGCTTCCCAGAAGACTTTGTCGTTTCATGGGACTCCTCCGAGGAAAGATGTTTGAGTTGTGTTTCTGGTAACCTAGTAAGAATCCAAAAGCATTTGAACTGCGACGAGATTAGCCAAAAACCCAATCGTTGATTTCAGGTTTTCATCTCAGACCAAAGCGGGTCTGAGAGGCGCAAGTGCAATTTGTTCGAAATTCATCCTTGCAGTTATCGTTCCTGAGTGCTCGCGCAAATAGGAGTCAATAAACTGCCTAGATTTCAGTCCTTTGAGTACGGCTGGAGAAGCTAGGGTTTGAGTATATCCAAAAAAATTAAGAATTGGCTATGGAATTTTGGATAACTAAAGGGACGGGCCGCGAGGTTAATCTGGCGCCTTTGAACCAGTTACTAACGAGTGAGTTAACATGTATCGACCCTCGGCCAAACCAACAGTCAAATCCTTGTCCTTTAGTAAACGTTGAAATTGTATTCAAGCTGCATGTAGACGTTGACGGGACGACCATCTCTTGTTGCGGGACGAAATCGAATCAGTCGTGCAGCAGCGATCGCTCTCTCCGTCAAGCCAAACGGCAGAGATTGAATCGCGCGAATGTTTGTGACTTCACCGGTGCGGGAAAAAACAACCCGCAGAACTACGCTGCCGGTAATTGCGTTCCGACGCGCTTCTTCCGTGTACTGCGGTTCCGGCTTTGCCAGCACACGAGCGCGCTCAGTTACTTGCGGCACCGGATAAATCCAATCAGGATCGGGGTCGCCCCCACGACTGCCGCCAAAGCCGCCGTTACCGATGCTTTTTGAGCCACCGCCGGTGTTTCCATCCCTGCCAGGTCCAAATCCGGGACCGAGCCCCTCACCAATTCCGGAACCGTTTGTTGTTCCTATTCCACCACCGTTACCTGGTCCGTTTGAAAGCGTGGCTGAGTTGGATCGCGGATCACCGTACGTAGTCGTAGGGAGGTTCTTCCATAACGCCGCATCGATATCGATTCCGGCCACAGGTAATGCTTGAGGGCGAGCCGGCGGAAACTTCGGAATGGGCGCCGGTATTGCTGAAGGATGTGGCGGCTTGCCTACTTGGGCGGGCAGCGAGTCGTGTTGCCCGCCATTGCCGCCACCCCTTGCCTTCCTGGGCTCAGTTGCTGAACCCTCTCCTTTGGCGTTCGCAAGACCCACACGTCCCTGCGTTCCGGCGCCGACTCCGTAATCTTCAGTGGACCGATCTGTATTCGGTATGAACTCGACGATTTGCAAAAGCTCGCCCCTCTCACGTGGGAGGGTGTGGTTTCGCTTTGACCCGTTGCCAATAAAAACGAGAATTAAGACTGACGACAGGACTACTAAAAACGCCGAGGCCACGGCAGCTAATGAATCCGGCGCCGCCGCATGCCGCAAACTCAACCCAACATCAACAACGGTGCGGCGGCTAAAGCCAATTGGGTCCCGCTTGAGAGCAGGCCAGGCTAGCCGGAGGTGATGGAAACCAAAGCGAAGTTCTCTCGCTAAACGCTCCAGCAGGTTTGCGTTGTCGATGATAGTTACGCGTAAGGCGCGTTCGAATTTCATGGGGGTCTCCTTGCTGTAGATGGGAAAGGGGAGACACCTTGCATCTCTCGCGGCTTCGCCGTCAGCATGCTTGCTAGTTATTACCGAGTGGACGAGAAAGGTTACGGTGCGGAGCGAAAACTTTCTTACGCGGGAGAATTCTTTCCTTGCAATAATTCGTGAGAGGGCAGTTTGAGGTGGCGGTTCACAGTTCAGACCTTAGGCTGCGGTTGGCTCTTACGCGAAACGCAAGCTAAAGCCTGAACTCTAATCTGCATGACTAGATGTGAGACAGTGCGTTTGACACTACTGAAAGGCCTACGTTAATTTAAACGACTTGCGGAAATCCTCCAGCAGTTCACCATTGCGTCCCGTTCGTCTAGTGGCCTAGGACACCGCCCTTTCACGGCGGCGACACGGGTTCGACTCCCGTACGGGACGCCAACAGTCTCCACTAATCATTCCTCCGATCACGGTCCACAACGCCGGCGATATTCGATCGATACAAGGAATGACTTTACCATTTCAGCGCCAATGAAGTTGCCGCCAAATGCGTTCAACTTGGTCAACCAGAAGTCGAAGCCTGCAAAGTTGCCGTCAGGCGCGTCGTTCGGGTTTCTTCTTAGGTAGCCGAAATACTGCATCTGGACAAAGCTGCGATTCACTTCACGCCGCTGGAAGCCGCCGTCCTGCGTGACATCGAGCAGCGCTCGACCACGCTCTCCGCTCTCGGCCGCTGTTGTGGCGCCGCCGAACTCCGCAATCGTGTTATCACGCTCGCTTAACGTCGGCGTGATGCCGGCGTGCAGATATAGCTTATCGACATACTGCGTCGGCGTGTCTGTCGTCGGATAAAATCCAACAAACTCTGCTCGCGTCACAAAATCCCTCATGAACGCATTGCGATTGTTGTTTAAGATCTGCTCCCAATCCCCCTGTCCGACGATCACGCCGCGCTGAACCGCTTGCGTGTCGCGCTCGAACTCTTCAAACGCCGGCATGTTGTTGGTGGCCGGACGATCCAAAGCCGCCACGTAGAAGTTGCGCACCAGATTCCCCGTCGTCTGGAACTCGATAGAAAGGAAGAAGGCCGCCGTAGCGTTGATGCGTTTCAGATCGGTGCACTGCGGCTTGGGGGCGCAGTTATCGATCTCGCCAGTCCAGAAGGCGAGACCTGCGGGATCAGCTTCGCGATTCAGGAAATCACGATACTGCTGACGTACGAAGGCGTCTGTGTCGTCGTTGGCGTTGGGCGGCAACGGAGTCGTTCCATCAGCGATAGTCACGGTGGCGCTTGAAGGTGTACCGAAACTTGCACCGATGCCATTGAGCTTGGACAGATTAACGGTGAACATCTCGGGCCCTTCGGTATAAGAGTCCTGAGTAATCGGGATGATGAAAGTCTTCTGCGTTTCAGAGGGTGCGAAGACCAACGTGCCCAACGTCAAACCAAAATCGCAGCGTAACGATGCCAGGCCAGTATTGAGTGTGCTGCACACGTCAGATGAGCCCGTGTCATCGGTCGCGTAGTTGGCGCTTACGGGAACCGAAAGGTCACCAGTGCGATTGACAGTTATCGTGACGAATCCTGTACTTTCGTTCGCGTTGTAGTTTGATTGACTTAACGTGATCAGGGTGCTGTTTGCGATCGTGAAGCTCTGTGACACATCGGGGGCCGGGTTAAAGTTACGGTCACCCGCTTGCGAAGCGGTGATCGTGCACGAGCCGGTGCTGGTAATGTGCACTGTGTTGCCGCTCAATGTGCATTGACCGCTGGCGGCAAAGGCGACAGCGAGACCTGAAGTCGCCGTTGCGCTCACCGCAAAATCCGGATCGCCGAACGCCTTGTTCGCCAACGCACCAAACGTGATCGTCTGATCGGCTTTCCCGACGGTCAGTGTGAAACTGGTATCGGTCGTCGCGCCGCAGGTATCTGTGGCGCTGAGCGTGATGGTGTGCGTCCCTACCGGAGCAGCATTAGTGATGAACAGCGCGCCCGTGATGCTATTAACGCTGATGTCACCAACAAAGGTCCCGCTTGATTGCTTCACGATGGAGGACAGCCTTCCATTGTCTGACGGCCCGGTTGCCGGATTGATGGTGAGGGATCCATTGAGATCGACAGTCTGATTTTGGTAAGTCAGGGTCGGCAGGGTGTTGGCTGTCACGTTGATATTTAGAGTGTTGGAAACAGTCGAGCTTCCGTCGCTTCCCTGCAAAGTAAAGGTGGCAGTTGCTGCTCCGCAACTCGCAACGATGTCAGCCGTGATATTGCCGTCCGAGTTGATGATGTTTGAAATCATCACAGCATTTGCCGGATTGGCGGAAGTAACTGTGATGCTCAGGCTGCCGTTGCCACCGTAATTCGTGACGGTGGCGATCTGTGAATTGATCGCCGCCGAGCCTTGCTGCACTGACAAACCCGCTGTCGTCACGATTGTTGGAGCGTTGAGCAACACTGAGACAGTGTCGGAATCAACGTTTGCGACGACCAGATCGAACTCGCCATCGCCGTTTAGATCGCCTCTCGTGACGGATACGGGGCTGTTGCTGGTTGGAAAGTCCTGTTTGGTTGCAAAGCTCGGGCTGTCGGCGCCTGGGGTGGTGGTGTTGGGTAGCACCGACACGTTGTTCGAATTAATGTTCGCCGCGGCGAGATCGAGCTTCCCATCCCCATTCAGATCGCTCACCGTGATGGAGGACGGGTTGAAGTTCGTGGCGAAGTCTTGTTTGGCTGAAAAGCTGGGCGTGGTCGCACCGGGCGCTGTGGTGTTGAGCAGCACCGACACGCTGTTGGAGATCACATTCACGAGAGCTAGATCAAGCTTCCCATCACCGTTCAGATCGCCCTCGGAGACGGATACCGGTCTGATGCCGGTGGGGAAGGCGTGGATAGCGGAAAAGCTGGGAGTGGTAGCTCCCGGGACAGTAGTGTTGAGCAGCACCGCCACGGTGTTGGAATTAAAGTTGACGACTGCCAAATCGAGTTTCCCATCCACATTTAGATCACCGATCGAGACTGATCGCGGGCCGTCGCCTGTAGCGAAATCCAATTTAGCCGCAAAGCTTGGCGTGGCAGCTCCAGAAGCAGTGGTGTTGAATAGTACTGACACGGTTGAAATCAAGTTCGCGACCACTAGATCAAGCTTGCCATCACCGTTGAGATCGCCGACCGTGACGGATACCGGGCCATCGCCCGTGGCGAAGTCCTGTTTGGCGGCAAAGCTGGGGGTGCCGGCACCTGGCACAGTGGTGTTAAGCAGCACCGAAACGGAATTGGAATTAATGTTTGCAACGGCGAGATCGAGGTTCCCATCCCTGTTCAGATCGCCCAACGTGACGGATACCGGGGCGGTGCCAGTTGCGAAGTCCCGTTTGGTGGCAAAGCTCGAAGCCGCGGCGCCGGGAGTGGTGGTGTTGAGCAGCACAGACACGCTGTTGGAACCAACGTTCGCGACTGCCAAATCGGGCTTCCCATCCCCGTTCACATCGCCGACCGTGACGGATCGCGGGTTGGGTCCCGTGTCCACATCCTGTTTGGCGGCAAAGCCAGGTGTTGAGGCGCCGGGATTGGTGGTGTTGAGCAGCACCGACACCGTGCTGACATTAAGGTTCGCGACTGCCAGATCAAGCTTGCCATCTCCGTTCAGATCGCCCAATGCAACAAACAACGGAGCCTCCCCGGTGGCAAAGTCTTGCTTCGCGGCAAAGCTTGGCGCGGCGGCACCAGGCACTGTGGTGTTGACCAATACCGAGACATTGTCGGAATTAAAGTTCGCGACAGTCAGATCCAACTTGCCATCCCCGTTTACATCGCCCACCGTGACGAATATGGGGCCGGTGCTCGTTGCAACCTCCTTATTGACGGCAAAGCTGGCCGTAGTGGCACCGGCGGCTGTCGTACTGAGCAGCACCGACACGGTGTCGAAAACAAAGTTCGAGACGGAGAGATCGAGCCTGCCGTCCCCGTTCAGATCGCCCATCGTGACAAACGACGGGCCGTCGCCCGTCCCGAAGTCCTGAATACCGGAAAAACTGGACGGCGCACCACCCGGTGCAGTGGTGTTGAGCAGCACCGACACGTTACTGGAGTTAAAGTTCGCGACCGCCAGATCAAGCTTGCCATCTCCGTTCAAATCGCCCAGGGCGACTGATAACGGGCCGTCGCCCGTTGCGAAGTCCTGTTTCGGGGCAAAGCTGGGTGTGGCGGCGCCTGCGGCAGTGGTATTGAGCATTACCGACACGGTGTTGACAAGAAGGTCCACGACGGCCAGGTCGAGCTTGCCATCGCCGTTCAGATCACCCGTGGTGACGTATATCGGACCTTCGCCGGTAGGCACGTCCTGTTTATCAGCAAAGCTGAGCGTGGCGGCGCCCGCGGCAGTGGTGTTGAGCAGCACTGACGCGTTGTTGGAATTAAAATTCGCGACGACCAAATCAAGCTTGCCATCCCCATTGAGATCGCCCACTGCGACGGATACCGGGCCAACGCCCGTTGGGAAGTTTTGTTTGGGGCTAAAGTTGGGCGTGGCGGCGCCCGGTGCGATGGTGTTGAGCAGCACTGATACGGAGTTGGAATTAAGGTTCGCGACGGCGAGATCAAGTTTTCCATCCCCGTTCAGATCACCGGTGGCGACGGCTCGGGGGTTGGGTCCCGTAGCAAAGTCCTGTTTGGCTGCAAAGTTGGCCGTGGCGGCACTCGTGATCGGGCCGTCGATAGCGGCCAAGAGAAGCGCCGCCATCAACACCAGCACTGTCAACATCACCCGATGACGGAAGATGAAACGTCGCGAACGATGATTGGGCAGACGAGACGAACGAACAGAAGGACTGAAGGCAGACCGCATATGTATTCTCCGAAAGGGCGGCAACAAGTGCGTCTCGCACTTGCGGGGTTAAAATCCGGTCGCAGGAGAGATAAACGAAATCAGTCCTGATTTTTCTGACGAGACTCCCAACCTGTCCTCTACCTTGAACTGAACACGAGGGACTGATAAGAGGACCAGAGGGTTCCGAGTGCAGATTGCGTGCCGCGCAACCCGGCAGCGGAAATCTCGCTTCAAGCTTCACGCTTAATTGTTGGGGATGTGAGTAAGTACTTGCGTTGTAGAAGTGTTACGACTCACCGCGACCAGCGGAACCGATCCGCGCAGCGTCTACGATATTTAGCAGCTAAGAGATTTCCTGGTAGGCGAGCTACGATATACGGTGGGCGGGGCGCTAATACCAAACTCATCAGGCTGCTCGAGTGTCCTGTCCGTTACGCACCCCCTTCGCCCGAGAAAACGTTAACGTAACCACACTCGAGCGATCATCTTTTGAATTCGTTTCTGATACTGGCTCCAGTCAGGGCGATGTGATTGAGATCCACTTTCGCCCCAACCGGAGAGCTCCTAATTTGACAATCAAAACAAGCCGGCGACGATCTCGACTTTATCGAGTTTTGTCACTTTTCCAGACAGATTGCTCCGCTGAGTCCGTGCTGATTGCTCCCGGATAGTTCGCTCACTGCGTGACTTCGGCACTTCCGTTCCCCTTCGTTCACCAGCCGTCCAGATCTGTTCAAGGAAATACTGGTCCCTGTACCTGTGAAAGACCAATTCCGAGCCGTTCTTGGCAGTAAGAACGTCGGTCCCGATGGTTGACTGAAACACACTTGTGTTGGCATCCACACTGCTGACCAACATTATTTTGCCGTCAGGCGAGAAACGACTGAACGTATATTGTCCAGCTTGAAACTTCTTATCACCCATGCTGAAGTTGAAAGGGATCTTCGCCCTGACCGGATAAATTAGTTGTGCGTTGGCGGATGTGACCGCCGCGCAAAGAGTGAACATCGAAACCAGGCTCAGCATCGTGAGCCTTCTGATAAATTTTCCTTGCATACAATCTCCTATCTATTTTCGGCGAGCGGCAACCAATTGACTGCCCCAAACTGCGCGCACCTACGTTTAACTTTTCGAGAGCAAAGTTGGTTCTCTCCTTGCAAAGATCCAGGCGGCCTTCAATCAACGAGTTGTCGTCAAAGCTGACAAGCTCTTATCGCCGCTGCTACTCCATACCGCGAGAGCACGCAAAAAATTCCTGGAGTGATTACCACTAGACGCCAAGAACAAGTTCGTCAGCGAGCGGATCTTGTCTCAATGAATGTGTTGGGTTGATTACTGGTGTGTGCCGACTATTTTTATTCCCGCAGCTAAATCCATTCTCACCGGGAATTTGGGAGAATCCAATTGCCTGGCCTTGCGTCAGAAGCAACGACGGCTGGGAATATCCTGGTCGCTCAGGCGGTATAGATAGTGGAAAGGCACAAAGGGTTACTTCTCAAACGTCGAGCTAAATTGCGTCTGGGCCAATCAGAGACGTGCCGACTGACAAACGCTATCCAGGAAATGAGGGTAAGACATGGAGCGAATCATGCGCGAAGCGTCCTTAATAGTATCAGCAGCTGTCGCGGTTTTTTTGCTCGCACTTGCGGCTCACTCGCTTGCTTCTCCACTACCAGGTGGTGCACAGAAAAACCCTCACAGCAGCAACGCTCTTTTTGCGAAGAACTGTGCCACCTGTCACGGTAAGGATGGAAGGGCAAAAACGTTCAAGGCGAAATTCAATCACGCGCGGGATCTCACCGATCCTGAGTGGCAGGTCAGCGTGACTGACGAGCGCCTATTCAATTCAATTAATAATGGTCGCGGACATATGCCGGCCTGGGGCAAAAAGCTTTCCGAAACAGAAATCAACTCACTGGTCGCCTACGTTCGCCAGTTCAAGAAGTAGTTTGCAATATTCAGTTCGTGAGAGGTGGGGCCGAAGTGGTTTTTTTTGGCAGCGTGAATCACCGAGTCCCGCGGTAGTGCGCACTATGTGCCTTGACTTCGTGACTTACGTGAAACAAGATCGTTAGCACTTAGAGACTAAATCCAACTGTTGGGTTCCGCCTCCATGGTCCGCAAGCAAATACCCGGGTCGCACGATTCGAGCCTTGAAACGCGTTATCGTATTTCATTTGTCCAAGTCTTCGCTCGGACTTCTGTTCTGAGCTTTTTAGTTGCTGTCCGCTCTAGCTGAATAATTGCATTCAGTGTGTCGAGCAGCCGCAGGAAGAAATCGCATGCTGCGCGCTGGGCCAAATAAGGACAATCCGCAAAGTTGCGCTCCTTCAACGAACGTTACTGAACGCAACCGAACGGAAGAGGCTCTGCGAAAGAGTGAGGAGCGGTGGCGATCTGTCTTTGAGAATTCGGCCATTGGCGTTGCGCTCACCGATCTGAATGGCCGCTTCCTGGCCACAAATCCCACTTACCAAAAAATGCTGGGTTATAGGGAAGAGGAATTCCAAACGGTTTCCTTTCTCGAGGTTACCCATGAGGATTACCGAGAGGCCAACCTGGCTCTGGTTACGGAACTGCTGGAAGGAAAACGAGAGCAGTTTCAAATCGAGAAGCAGTATCGACGTAAGGATGGCAGTCTTATCTGGGTAAGGAACAATGTCTCCCTCGTTCCGGGAACCGAGAGTATTCCACGATTTATCATGGCGCTCTCGGAAGACATAACTGAGCGGAAACATGCAGAAGAAGCCCTGCACAAAAGCGAGGAGCGAGTCCGTCTTATCCTCGATTCCGCGGCAGAAGGAATCTTTGGTTGCGACCCCAGGGGCACGTGTCTCTTCTGCAATAGAGCGGCAGTTCGATTGCTCGGTTACGACGAACCCGTCGAATTGCTGGGCCAGAACATGCATGCGCTCGAACACCACACTCACAAAGACGGCACACCATTTCCCATTGACGACTGTCCAATTTATGTAGGTTTTCATGAAAACCGGGGAGTCTATATTGACGATGACATTTTTTGGAAAAAGGATGGCACCAGTTTTCCGGTGGAGTATTGGTCCCATCCCATGGTCCGTGATGGCAAAACCGTCGGTGCCGTCATAACCTTCTTCGATATCACCCAGCGAAAAAAGGCGGAAGAGGAACTGAGGAAGAGCGAGCAACGGAAATGCACTCTTCTCGAGATCAATAATGCCATCATAAACAACCTCACGCAGGAAGCGCTTTTCGTTTCGGCTTATGAAGCTATCCGTCGCGTCGTCTCCTTCGACCGGGCTGCCTTCCTTCTTTACCGGCCGGAAACGAAAACCCTGAAGCTCCTCTCTATGGACACCGACACTGAGTCTGAGTTCTTCCGTCTGGGAAAGGAATATGATCTGCAAGAGACCCGCATTTCGGAACGGGTTCTTGAGACCCAACAGGCTGTCGTGCGTGGCGATCTCGAGAAGGAGCAACAATCTCCCGGCGAGCAGCGTCTTGTCGCTGAAGGCATTCAGTCCTATTGCGTCGTACCACTTGTGGCGATGGGCAACAGCATCGGCACGTTTACAGTGTGGAGTGAGACAAAGAGCCGATACTCCGAGGCAGATGCCGAGTTGCTGCAGGAAGTCGCGAATCAAGTCGCATTAGCGATCGCAAACATGAAGTCGTATGAAGAGATCGCGGCGTTGAAAGCAAGGCTCGAGAGAGAAAATGTCTATCTTCAGGAGGAGATTCGCACCGTCCATAACTTCGAGGAGATCGTGGGTAACGACCCAATGCTGCTTGAGCTTCTGCGACGAGTCGACCAGGTGGCCCCCACTGACTCCAGCGTGCTCATCTATGGAGAGACAGGGACGGGGAAGGAGCTGATCGCGCGGGCCATTCATGACCGCAGCACGCGCAAGAATCGTCCCCTGGTAAAGGTGAACTGTAGCGCCATCTCCGCGGGTTTGGTTGAGAGTGAACTGTTTGGGCATGTGAAGGGTGCTTTCACCGGTGCCTTTGAGCGGCGCATCGGCCGCTTCGAGCTCGCCAATGGCGGGACACTTTTTCTTGATGAAGTCGGCGAACTCCCTCTGGAGACCCAGGTTAAGTTGCTTCGCGTTCTTCAGGAGCGCGAATTCGAGCCGGTCGGCAGCAACCGTTCCGTGCATGTTGACGTGCGGATCATCGCCGCGACAAATCGAAACCTTCAGGAGTCAATTAACGCCGGCAGTTTCCGCTCGGATCTATATTATCGATTGAACGTCTTTCCGCTTGAAGTGCCCCCGTTGCGTGAGCGTCGTTCCGATATTCCTCAGCTTGCGATGTACTTCCTTTCTCGATATTCCCGAAATCTCGGCAAAAGGATGGAGGGCCTCTCCGCAGCGGGCACTGAAAGGCTCATCAGCTACTCCTGGCCCGGCAACATAAGAGAACTGCAAAACGTCATCGAGCGGGCCTTGATTCTCTCTCCCGGCCCGATTCTCCAGTTGGAGAACGATCTAGTCAGCGTCTCGGCGTCCGAACCCCTTCGCGACCCGGCGCGAGAAGTGGCTGAAGCGGCTCAGTCTACCGGGCCATCTTCCGGGCTCAAGACCCTGGAAGAAGTTGAGCGCGCGCACATCTCCGCGGTGCTGCAGCAGACCCACGGGGTGATAGAGGGCGCAAAGGGCGCTGCGAAGACTCTTGGTATGCATCCGAATACGTTACGACACAGAATGGAAAAATTAGGAATCAAACGCTCCGCCCACCGCATGTCGTAGCTCGCCTCCAAAGCTAATCACTTTAACTCCCAAATCCCGTGGACTACTGTGCGAAGCGGTTCTACTTCTTCGCAGTTCGCGCTTCACGTTTTCTCAGCAAAAATTCTCACATCTCCAACTAATCACGGGCAAGCTGAAGCCAAAGTTGGTTGCCTGGTAGCGAGGCACACAAGCTGCACTGCAACGACTCGCGACAAATTTCAAAGAGATACAAGTAAATGATGAAGATCACAGAGTTGCGTCGCCGACACACTGGGTCTGAAAGCCGATGGACTTGGGTCTGATTAGTCTCAGGTCTGTTTCACGAGTCACCTAAACATTTAGAGAGGATATGCAACTATGAAAAAGTATGCGCTTTTAATGTTCGCCGCCGCCGCCTTTGGCTTGTTTTCGATTGCCCCGCCGATCACAACTCAACAGACCGCGCACGCGCAGGAAAACACAACTACAGATTTTGTTCCACCGACTGTGTTCCAGGCTGCTGGGCCAAACGTCGCCTCGATTCAAAGCTCGGTCGATGCGTTCCGCGCTGCACTGGGAAACCCGAATAACGGCAACGCTGGGTCACTTACGACCGGTCACCGTGAGATCAATTGGGACGGTGCCGGCGGAGTTGATACTACTACTACGGCTCCGGTAACGCCGTTCAACGTATTTCTCAACACCCGAGGCAGCCAATTCACTACACCGGGAATCGGACTTTCCCAGGCACCTCCATCGGGAGGGGCGCTCGGCGGCCTCGCAGTCCTTTTCAACAACCCAAGCTACGCAACGATTTTCAAGCCCTTCAGCAATTTTCGCCTGTTCACGCCAGTAGGGAGCAATATCACCGACGCATTGTTCTTTCTACCCGGCTCAGGTGGAAATACTCCAGCAACAGTTAGTGGCTTTGGCGCAGTCTTCACTGACGTCGATCAACCGGATGGCAGTGGTCCCGGCGAAAAGCGTGGCAACCGCGGCGCCAGCACGCTGGTGGAGTTTTTCGGTGTCAACGGCGACTTGTTGTTCAGCAGTTTTGTCCCAGCCTCGCCTGGCGATGGAAATCAGTCGTTCTTCGGCGTCAAGTTTAACGACGCTCGGATCGCTCGGGTACGGATCACTACCGGCGACGTCGCCCCAGGTCCGGATGATGACAGCAAAAATGACATCGTCATGATGGATGACTTTATCTACGGCGAACCCCAGGCTCTTCCATAAGAAAACTAAATACGAAGCGCGAGCTAGCGGGAGTGGGGCGCCAAGCATTGTTTTGGCGTCCCGAACCATTCCCAGTTGGAACCAATTAGTAGGTTGGCTCCCGTAACAACCACTAACCGCCGGAGTTGAACAAGGAAGTCCCCGCGCCGATAGACGACTTCGCGACACGTTTCAAAGAGGGGCACACGAATGCTGAAGATCACAAAAGTTGCAACGTCGAACCAGGAAATTACTCTGCAATTGGATGGTCGGGTAACTGGCCAATGGATTGAGTTGTTACGCGATTCCGCTGAGTCGGTGTTGGAGCAAGAAATGCGGCTCAGTCTTGATTTGAAAAACATTTGCTTTATCGACTGTGAAGGACTTGCAGTTATCAAAAGTTTGATGGGCCGCGGAGTTCGACAAGTAAACGCTCCGCTCTTTGTGGCCGAACAGCTTAGGAAGTGCGCGGCTGCAGAAGGCGATTGAGCTCCAACGGGCCATGCCCAAGCAACGTGGGCTGCTGCAGAGAACGACTGAATCTCATAAAGGATTCATGTCATGAACCGACCGGCAACCCCCATAACCCGCGCCCAGGGCGCGAAAGGAAATAACATGAATTATGACGTACTGAAAAATCAGATCACGCGTCGCATCCTGCTCGTCGCGTGGACCACTGCACTCGCCGTTGGTTTCATGGTCTCGCTGCCGCAGCCGGCAAACGCGCAAACTATTACACCGCCGCCCGTACCCGACGGCATTGGGGTGGAAGCGGGAAACGAGGCTTTCCTCCTGGGTCGCGGCGTGGGCACACAGAATTACGTTTGCTCGCCTTGTGACCCAACCAAGCCAAACTGTCCGTCAGGCGTCGCCTTTACATTGTTTACGCCGCAGGCGACGTTGTTCGACGCTCAGGAAGAGCAACTTACCACTCACTTCTTTAGCCCCAACCCTTTGGAGCCCGGCATCATACGCGCCACTTGGCAGGATTCCAGAGACACGAGCACCGTCTGGGCCAGCCTGGTCAAATCCGCCACCGTGAGGACGGACTCGATTCCCTGGCTCTTGTTAAATGTGAAGGATACTGGAACCCAGGCGGGACCAACGGGTGGCGATAGATTGACGAAAACCACCTTCATTCAGCGATTGAATACCTCCGGAGGGTTAGCGCCCTCGACGGGGTGTCTTTCGTCATTCGACCTCGGGCATCAGGCGTTTTTGCCCTACAAGGCCGATTACTTCTTCTACAAGAAAAGGCAAGGGCGGCAACTAGGATCCCGACCTGGGGCGCGCAGACGGTCCGGACGGCACAACCGTCCGGTTCTCCTGAAAGTCGCCTGGATGATGGGATGACGGACCAGTGGAGTGACTTACGGAAGTCTGCCGAGTCGGTGCTGGAAGAAGAAATGCGGCTCACTAAGGTGATTGAATTCGAAAGAGGAAAGATCATGCGACGCAGGCTACTAATAAAGCGAAGGCTTCAGCGCGAACGATTGAGAGCGTGCCGAGCGCGTGCGAAGGAGGATTATGGAAAATCTCCTGCAGAATTTTGAAAAAGCTGCGTTGCCGCATCTGAGTGCGGCATACAATCTGGCCCGCTGGCTCACTAGGGACGAAACGGATGCCGAAGACGTGGTCCAGGAAGCTTACTTGCGCGCCTTCAAACACTTCGGCAGCTTTCATGGTGGCGACGGCCGACCTTGGTTGCTCGCGATCGTCCGCAACACCTGTTACACCTGGCTGCAGCATAACCGTTCGCCTGAATTGACGATCTCCCTGGATGATGATCTGCACGAGATTGAAAGCAAAGACTTGAATCCGGAAGCCCTCTTACTGCAAAGCGCAGACACCCAAATGGTCAGACAAGCGTTGGAAGGGTTGCCTACTGAGTTCCGCGAGGCAATCGTGCTGCGAGAATTGGAGGGACTGTCCTATAAACAAATCGCGGACGTGGCGGAGATTCCCGTAGGTACTGTGATGTCACGCCTGGCGCGTGCCCGAAAGCGTCTCCACCAAATTTTGAAGAGCCAGATACACAAAGAACCTCGGGAAGAGGTGATGGTCGGAACTTCTTAATCCCTCACTGACCTTGTTGCACCAGACGCGCAAACTCCTGCAGCTCAACTCGGTTCAAATCGGATATAGCCCAATAGTTCATGCCTGAGCTGATCCAATGGGCCAGGTTATAGCCCTGACGTTGCGTAGTCATTTCGCCTGTCGCGCCAGCTTGCTCTGCCGGCCAAATATACAGATTGATGTAATGCAACCGGCGTTGATAGATGAGAGTGGCCACAGTTCTGTTATTCAAATATTCCAATCGACCCCCGTAGAGATGAAAATCCTGACTGGCAAAGTCTTTCACCGGAGGAGCGAAATCCACCTTGCCGTCGAACCAGGGCTTGACTGTGTGCTGATCGGAGGAGAGCACATCGGTGAGATGGCCTGGCATCTGTAATGAGCGGACGTGATCGGAAACGATCTCCTGGGCAAGAAGCTCGTCGCCCGAGGGAGGAACAGACCTGGGCACAAGTCTCCACACCACAACCCCAATCAATAGAATGAAAGCCACTGAAGCCCCCACTCTTAGCCAGCGCCATTCGAACGCACGCGGGAGCATTTCGGACTTGGCCTCCTTGCGCAACGAAGACTGAATGCGCTTCTTCAACTTCTCTGGCGCGCCATAAT
This sequence comes from Pyrinomonadaceae bacterium, assembly GCA_035526805.1. GTDB lineage: Bacteria > Acidobacteriota > Blastocatellia > Pyrinomonadales > Pyrinomonadaceae > PSRF01. The sequence goes on along the minus strand of DATLBQ010000007.1, from coordinate 704 downwards.
AGAGCGACTCACCTTTCAGAGATGAACGCAGTGTTGTTTGGGTGCGATAAGAGCGCGCGCAGATCTCGCATTCACGCATATGCTGCTCGACCTCCAGATTTCTCGCCAGATCCAGCTCGCCGTCTAAATAGCCATGAATCCAGTCCTCTGCTCTTTGACAACTCAACTTAAAACCTCCGCGTGCATTTGCTTTGTAAGAGCTAGCTGCAACCGCTTGCGGCCACGAGCCAGACGAGACATCACTGTGCCGAGCGGCAAATCCGTAATGCTAGCTATGTCTCTGTAGGACATTTCTTCCAATTCGCGCAACACCAACACTTCGCGAAATTCTACGGGCAATTCTTCCAGCGCTCGTCTGACCAACAGCCTGTCCGCGCATTGCACCAGAAGCGCCTCCGGATTCAAGTCTTTACTCTCAATCTCGTGCAGATCATCATCCAGGGGGATCTTCAAATCGGGCGTACGGTTATTCTGCATCCAGGTGTAGCTGGTATTGCGGACAATCGCCAGTAGCCAGGAACGCCCGTCCTCGCCACGGAAACCGCCGAAGAACTTGAATGCCCGCAGGAATGCCTCCTGCACCACGTCCTCAGCGTCCGTGTCATTGCGTGTCAGCCAGCGTGCCAGGTTATATGCAGCGTCCAGGTGTTTTAAGACTGCTTCCTCAAAAGTGGCGAGTTTGTTTTGCTGTTGCAATCGATCTA
>DATLBQ010000006.1:0-10077 GCA_035526805.1 Pyrinomonadaceae bacterium | reverse complement strand
GACGTTCACCCGCTTGAGACTGTGTGAAAACCGAAAATGACGTACGTTAATTTGCGGCTTTGCACAAAAGAGCGTTGACTCAACAGCTACGGGAGATCAAAGGTTCTGTAGTAATACAAAGTCAGAGCGACCGGGTCGATACGAAGTATGAGTCGTTGTTTTGAGCAAGAGAGTTTATATGTTTTGCGATAGGTGAGCCTCTCGAAACGACCCGGTCGCTACGGCTCCCGGTTCTGACTTCGTGTAAACATCCGTTTCGACGAACCATGGCAGGAAACTTTTTGTGCAAAAGCCTTAATTTGCAGGTACGGAAGGGCGGCTTTGCCCCCGCTTTGAGCGCGGCAGGCGAAACCCACCACTATGTCGACGATTCAGTCAGATTTTGATCGTATCACGTTAGTCTCGCCCGATGGTTCGCTGCACAACGATCATTACCACAACTTCCTGCTGCGCCAACTTCGGTCGCGTTGTCACTCCGCGTTGGAAGTGGGCTGCGGCAAGGGCGAGTTCTCCCGCCGGCTCGCCGAAAGATCCGACCGCGTGCTGGCCCTCGATCTATCTCCCGAGATGATTAGTATCGCCCGCGAGCGTTTAGCACCTCTACCGAATATTGACTTCGAGCTTGTTGATGTGATGCAGCGTGATTTGCCGGCTGAAAGTTTTGATTGCATCGCCAGCATCGCCACGCTCCATCACCTGCCATTGCGTGAGATTCTGTTGAAAATGAAGGCAGCCCTGAAACCCGACGGAGTGCTGCTGATTCTCGATCTGTTTGAACCGCGCGGCCTGGCTGATACGTTTTTGAATCCCCTGGCCGTTGGTTTGAGCGGAACGCTGAGATTGGTTCACCACCGCCGCCTGCTCCCATCGCGCGAAGCCCGCGACGCCTGGGCCATCCATGAGACTCACGATCTTTATCCGACGATGAACGATGTCCGCCAACTGTGCGCAGACATCCTGCCTGGCGCGAGCGTCAGGAAGCATCTGCTATGGCGCTACTCGGCGGTTTGGCGGAAGAATTAAAACTTCAACGTTTTTGCTCAAGCCAATGATCCCTCAAGCCCGGCGACACAAAGTCGGAACCGGGAGCCGTAGCGACCAGGTCCCGCTACAATACGGGCATTGGCGTGCCAACAATCCGCCGAAGATTTGTGGAAGAAAACCAACCCGCCGCCAGTCTAATAAACAACCTTCCAAGTAAGCGCTACGCAAAGGAGCAATTTGTACAAGCATAACTACTATCTCGTGGTGGCTACTCTGCTGGTGGTCCTGGGCTTATCTTCCTGCACGGCAGGACAGCCTAACCTCGGCAGTTCGTTAACTACACTATTCGCCCCTGCACCTGGTTCGCCAATTCCCGTCGCCTGCGGGCCAGGTAACGTAGTCGTCGGTGATCTGAATAACGACGGAAACGCTGATTTGGTCGTCGCCTGTGCAGAAGCTCGCGAGTTGACGGTCCTGCTTGGCACAGGCAAGGACGGAAACTTTCGCGCTTCCAACCCAATTCCATTACCCGACGGTCCGGGTAACATCGTGCTCGGCGATGTGAATGGCGACCGCAACCAGGATCTGGCCATGGACAGCCACGATAGTTACGGAGTCGTATTGATGCTCGGCGATGGCAAAGGCGGTCTGACGCTCGCGCCGAATTCTCCAATTGTCATGAAGGACGGCCAACATCCGCATACCCACGGTTTGGAGTTAAGCGATCTTAACGGCGACCGCAAACTCGATCTCATCACCGTCAACAGTTCAGACAACGATGTGTCAATCGCCTTCGGAGACGGGCGCGGCGGCTTTACCCGCGCGCCTGCGACCTTCGCCGTTGGCCCGAGCCCGTATCCGATGGCGCTGGGCGACGTAAACTCGATGGCTATCCCGACATCATCACGACCGCTACCGCCACCGGTCCCCTGCGCCGGCAGCAACTGCCCTCGAGTTTCGCTTTGACGCTGCTGTTGAATGATGGAAAGGGTGTTTTTCGCGCAAGCCAGCTTCCCATGCGCACCGGTCAACCGTGGTTCGCTGCCATCGGTGACGTAAACGGCGATCGCAAACAGGATGTGATAGCCACTCATCACGATCAGAGCGAGTTGACTGTGCTGCTCGGCGATAGGGTGGGCCACTTTATGGAAGCAGCTGCTTCGCCGTTTAATTTTGGTCACAGCGCCTTTAAGGTGGTTCTCGCGGACGTAAATCAGGACGGGCGTCTTGACTCTTTGGCCGCCGCTGGCGAAGGGGTGCGCGTTATGCTTGGCGACGGCCGCGGCAACTTCAAACCAGCGCCGGGTTCCCCGTTTGTTACGGGCAGTGGAGTTTGGAGACTCGCAGTCGCCGACTTGAACGGCGATCGTAAACTCGACCTCATCACAACCAATTCCGAAAGCAAGAGCATCGGCATCCTTCTCGGCCAGTGAGCAGAGCAGTGGGCAGTGAGCTGTGAGCAGTAGGCAGTGGGCAGTGGTAAGGTCCTTGTGCTGGAGCTGCGATAGCTTGGAGGGCAGACATCTTGTCTCCATTGAGCGCTTCAGCGCTCCCAGCGCTGAAGGGCGCAATAAAAGTAGCCGGGAGGCAAGCGCCTTTCGCGCGCCACCCCCCGGATCGCTCTCCAACCAACATCTCCGCCCCGAAGGGCCGTAGAAGCTCAACGAACGCGGCTCCAATCAACTACAAACGGCTCAAAACCAAAGTTGGCGTTTCCTTGCAAGAGTGTCCTTTATCCATGTCGGCCTGCCCATTTTCCTTGATCTCTCTTCTGCCGGACCACGCTATGTGACCTAACCAACAGACGGCCGGCGTGCCCTCCTGCTATAAGTCTGTCATCGCAACGTCAAATTTATTCCGACAAATTCACCTGGATTTGAGAAAGAAAATTTTATGAATATCAAAGTTTGGCCGCACATTACGATCGTGGCAGTGGTGATGGCGCTCATCGCCGGCTTAGGCGTGGTCTTCTGGATGAAGCATGAGCCAACCGCATCCGCTGAGGAGCTGCCCTATGCGGCTCGCATACAACGAGTCGATGGCGAGGTGGCTTTCAGCGATAGCCTCCCAACCACCGAAGCTGGTGAGCCGCAGTGGATAGCGGCTGCTGCGAATCAACCCTTTTCAGCAGGGGATCGGATCTACACACGCGACAACGCGCGCACCTCGCTCGCGTTTAGCGGACGCAATTTCGCGCGGCTCGATCCAAACACATCGCTTGACGTAGTTTCGCTTGGAGATCGCCGCACTCAGCTCGCGCTGCGTGACGGCTCGGCAATGTTCGACGTCGGGTATTTACAACCAAACGAATTGTTTGAAGTTGCCACACCCAATGGCGCGGTAAACTTTGAACAGCCCGGACTCTACAATCTTGGGTTCGACAACAATGGCGGTGTGCTCGTTTCGGTTTTGAGCGGGCTCGCCCAGGTTGTGGGTTCGGGCGGCTCAGGCCAAATCAATAAAGGCGAAATGCTTACCCTCGTTGGCCAGGCGGCGTCTCAGCTCGTGTTGTCGCGCTTGAATGGTCAGGATGCTGGGCGTCAGGTGGACGATTATTATCGCTATCAGTATCCCGATTCTTACGACGGTCGTTATGACAACTACGACGCTTATCTCAACGATCCCTACTACTACGATCCCTCGCGGCGCAATGTGAGTTATCAGTACGCCAATTCATCTATTCCGGGTCTCAACGACCTTGACTACTACGGCGACTGGCAGAATGTTGATGGTTATGGAAATGCCTGGAGACCGCGGGTTGATTCAGGCTGGGTGCCATATCAGCAGGGACAGTGGGCCAACGATTACCCGTATGGGCCAACCTGGGTTTCGAGTGAGCCCTGGGGCTATGCACCCTATCATTACGGACGTTGGGCCAACGTGGGTAACCAGTGGTACTGGGTTCCCGATTCGGCGAGCAGCACACCGGCGTATGCTCCGGCTCTCGTGGCTTTCGTTCCGCTAACAGAGTCGAACCAAATCGGCTGGGTGCCGCTTGGCCCGGGCGACAGTTATGCGCCGCGTTATTACGATGATAACTGGCAGCCGCGTTATCTATCGCAGACGAATATAGTGCCGGAACGACTTGTCAATTTTGCAATTCCCGGGGCAGTCACTGTTGTGCCGGTGGACGCCTGGGGTCGCGCTATCGATCGGCGCAGTATTAGGAGGATTGACGGTCAGGTGTTGGCCTCAGTGAGACCAACGCTCGATCCTTTGACACTGACGCCGCTGAGAAATGCAGTAATCCACTCGGCTTGGGGACGTGGCAAGATTGATCTGCCGCCGGGCATCGCGAAGAAACTTAACAGCACGCCGGTTTTTGTCGGCAGCGAAATACGCCAGTCGCGGTTTAGGAAAGACCTGGCGAAGTCGCTCCGCGTGGAACGTGTTTCCGACAACGCTAAGAATCAGAAGTTCAAGGTTAAGGATGAGCGCCAAGCGCAGCAGGTAGATAACGGACGCAAACAGGAGATAGACCGTAGTAAGGACGAGGCTGCAAAAGGCAATAAGGAAGCTCCCGGGCAGGCGCGCAAACTAGAGCAGCAGAAACCAAAAGTTCATCCTGCTGACAAACCCAACCAGGAGAAAGCACAGCGCAAAGCCGAACCGCAACCTCAGGGAGAGCGAGTAGCCAACCCGGCGAAGCAGCCGTCGCAAGGGGCGTCAAAAAAGGAAGCGAAGCACGAGTCGCCGGCCCAGCCACAAGGCGGTGCGGGAGGCGGCAAAGGCAAAGGCAAGAAACCCTGAAGTAGTGTGCGGTGAGCAGTGTGCAGTAAGCAGTCAGTAGGATGGACATTCTTGTCTGTCCGGCAGCAGTGAACAATAGCCCTACCACGAGGTAGGGCTTTCTGCTTTGTTGAACCTCACACCCTTGAGCATAAAGGCGGACGCGCGCCGGGGGGCAGTAGCCCGACCGTGAGGGAGGGCTCTGTCGGTCGTACCGCCTTCGGAACGCACTCAGTTTGCTATCAGGATTTTGCCGCTTCGCGCTCGAGCACGATGTCGAACACTCCGCGTTCAAAGCTTACACCGTTAGAAGTGTGCTTTTCCGGATCTATGGCATTCTCTAATCGGTACATTGAGTCCGACTTCTTTGGATCTCCTTTGAAGTGAATCTCGGTAACCAGCGGCTTATAACCCGGACAAACTGCCAGCACATGAAAGTGCGCACAACGCCAGAAATCCGGTGCTCCTGAAGGATTGGGCCGGTAGGGGATCGGGCGAATGCTCTCCAGCTCGTAGTAGCCCGTCTCAGACGAGACCAGCCGCCCGCGATTCCTAAAGTCAGTTACGCCATCGGAATACTTCTCCTGCAAATCAACGTGCCAGAAGTCCAGTACTACACCAGGCAGCGGGCGTTTCGTATCAAAAGCCCAGACGCGGCCGGACAGGACAAAGGTCGTGCCCGGCTCGCCGGGCAGGGAGAGCTTGGCCCGAAACGGCGCGCTCGGCCGGTAAGCCGGCCCGTATGGTAGAGGGGTAGTCTGTTTCAATTCACCCTTAGCCGGCAGCGGAGTTTTGGGGATCGCTCCCATCTGGATCAGGATGCGATTGGCTTCCTCGCCACTGACCGTGGCCAGCGTAGGCTGCGTGTGTGCACGCAGAACCAAACCCGCCGCACCGAGCCCTGCGAGTCCGAGACCTGACTGCCTTAAGAAGTTTCGACGTGTTGAGTCGCTCATCTGTTTTCTCCTAAGTTTGTCGCCCTTCCCCTTTACCCCTTTCCCTTTCCCTCTTCCCCCATTGCCGTCGGCTTACTCATCGCTATTTCCTAATCGCTTCAATGTTCAACTCGATAGTTACATCGTTGCCAACAACCAGCCCGCCGGTATCCAGCGTTGCGCTCCAGTTCATACCAAAGTCTCGACGGTCGATCACGAGCGTAGACTCAACGCCGAGATGTGTGGCGCCCTGAAAGTTACTTTTGCCGTTTACCTTGAAGGGGATCGCGATCTCTTTTGCTACCCCATGCATCGTGAACATACCAACGGCCACGAAGCTGGCGCCGCGCTTTTCAATCCGGCTGCTCTTAAAGGTTATGTCGGGATATTTCGCTACGTCGAAAAATTCGGCAGTACGCAAATGCTCGTCTCTGGCGTTGACATCGGTATTGATACTTTGAGCTTTGATAGTAATTTCGACGGACGACCTGGTGATGTCCTGCTCGTCATAAATGATTGATCCCGCGTAGTCAGTAAAGCGCCCTCTGATGTTGTTGATGACTATGTGTCTCACTGAAAACCCGATGTGGCAGTGAGCAGGGTCGATCGTATATCTGTCCGCTGCGAACGCCGCTTTTACAGGCATCATCGCCAAAGTCAACGCCAGAACAGTTATTGTCCGACCAGTTACTGCCAAAATATTTATTAACGGTCGCATGGTGACTCTTCCTCGAGGTTGTTAACCCGGAGATATCGATCAAACTGCTTCGAAGTAATAGACGCCGACGGAGGTCTTCGAGTTAACCAGTAATAAGCAATCTTGCTGAGACACTACGAAGCGCAGCACTGGTGCGTGCGGTTTTTGTGACCAGGCGGCAGAAATTTGTGACGGATTGGCTTAAGCGAACGCTGGCCGCATGTTGTCTTAGCGGCAGAGCCCTCCTTAACAGTCGGGCTACTGCCCCGGCCCACAATGCAACCTACCTCAAACGAACGCGCACCGAACGCCGGGGCAGTAGCCCGACCGTCAGGGAGGGCTTCGTCACCAATTCCGACAACGCAAGAGAGTGCGCATGCTCAGGTTGCAACGCTTTGGCAGTTACGTCTATCGCAGGTCAACGATCGTCTGCCAACATCACCTCATGGCAAGAGACTTTGACGTTAACGAATTCCCACTCGCTTATCTCATCTCGTTTCGCACTTATGGCACCTGGCTTCATGGTGACAACCGCGGTTCCACCAGTCGCAAACAAAACAAGTATGGCACTCCTCGTATCACTGCCAATCGCCGGTTGGAGCCAGCAGAACGGCAACAACTAAAATATCCGCCTATCAAGCTCGACAGCAGGCAAAGGCCAATGGTGAACAGGCCATTCGGGAGGTGTGTACCAATCGCGGATATTGGTTACGACGATCAATGTCCGGACCAATCATGTGCACACGGTAGTCTCGGCGGCCATTGATCCCGAACCTATCCTTCAGGCGTTCCAGGCATACGCGACCAGAAAGTTACGCCGGTCGGGGTTGCTGCCTGAAGATGTCAAACCCTGGGCGCGGCACGGCAGCACACCCTACCTGTGGAAGGAACGACACGTGGAGCGAGCAATGGATTATGTTGTTAACGGTCAAGGGGAGGAACTGCCGAGTTTCGATGATTGATTGCTGTCGAAGCATTGGAGCCACCAATCAACCCACGCTGGCCCAGTAGCCCGACCGTCAGGGAGGGCTCCATCAGTGATTGGAAATACCGCGTAATCTCAGACCCGATCCATTTCCCAACCGGAACTGAGACACCATTCCAATCATTCGGTAAGCATCGGTGTAGTTTCCCGCGAAGATGAATCTGTTAGACTTACTTTTGAGGAATAAGGAATCTCTCGATTCGTGTGGAAAGCTTTGGTAAGTTTCTTGTCTCACATTCCCACACGATCATGACCTTCCAACCTGCGCGCCTGAGCGCTTTTAGATTCCTATGATCTCGCGCGACATTCGAGAGCCGCTTTGTTCTCCAAAAGTCGACATTTGTAGCCGGCACAGCGCGACCATTCTTGCAATGGTGCATATGATAGAAGCATCCATGCACCTCAATAATCCTTCGATGTCGCACAAGAACGATATCGGGCTTGCCCGGAAGTTGTGGTTTGTGAAGACGATAACGGTAGCCCATCCCATGAACAATTGAACGTACAGCTAGTTCTGGACGTGTATTCGTACTTGGAATACATGACATGTTATAGCTACGTTGTTTTGGGGTATGAACGTCTGCCATGCTTGAATCATGGCAGCGAGACTCGAAAATCTCAATTCAGCAGGTCAGCGACAATCTCTGCGATCTGTTTCGCTAGCAAAGGCGGAACGGCATTACCGACTTGCCGATATTGCTCGGTTCTTGGTCCTTCAAAGAAGTAGTTATCGGGAAACGTCTGCAATCGAGCTGCTTCACGAACTGTCAAGCTTCGGCACTGGCTAGGATCATAATGGATGAAGTAATGCCCATCCTTAGAGATGTGCGAGGTAATAGTAGTAGATGGTCGTCCAGCAATCTGGACGCGAAAGCGATCGTTGAATTTAGTGTCCTTTAGCGCTTCCTGAACGTTTTCGTGTTTTGGTAAGAGGGCTGTGGGAAAGTCTTGCAACAGAGGTGAACGACCCTTACTCTTGGCAAAGGCAGCAGCAAAGAGATACCGATGTAGATCCTTGCGGATATGGCCTCGTGTGGCATGGTTTACGACGCCCTCAAGTTTGGCGTCAACATACCATTCCTCATGGGCTGCCGGCTTCGTTTTCCCGGCTAGGTATTCATCACCTCTCGTTAGATGACAAGTGATGCGCTTCGCAGAGGACGCTATGATTGCACGGACATCGTCATGTAAATCGCCATTCGAAAACCAACTTGTGTTTATTACCTCTTGAACAGCGTCCCGCCATGCTTCGCCGGAATCCGCCTCTTTCGAAAGGCTACTGCGCAAGCGAGGCAAGTCGCCGATCGTCTCCTCGATGGTCGGTGCGCCTGAGGGTGTCAAAACGCTCGACGGCATGGCAACATCGTCGCGGATACCCAGGATGATCACACGATGGCGCGCTTGCGGAATTGCAAAGTCCTCTGTTCTTACGACAAGGTCCCTTGGATCAAATCCATCCAAGAAATTTCTCTGGGATTTAACGATGGACACCAAACGATATCGTCTGCCTTTGTTAAAACTGCGCATTCCCACTGCAGCTGTTGGGTAAGTCAGGTCCGCAACGATTCGGTTAAATATTGACTGCTCTTTCACAGTTGCGGAAAGCAATCCCTTAACATTCTCCATGACGAAAACTGGAGGCTGGTGCATCGCAAGGATTCGAAGATATTCGCGATAGAGAAAGTGCCGATGGTCATTTTCATAGTCTTCCGGGCTAGCACCACGAATTCTGGACCGTCCTACTAAGGAGTACGCTTGGCACGGAGGACCTCCAATCAACAACCATTTTGTACGTTTGCCGATGCCTTTCTGAATTCGTTTATCGATCTCGTCGTACGAGGTTGCGTAACTACCTAATTCAGCTAGCCATGCCTCATTCCGCGCGACTTCAGACTGGGTAGGATAAAGCGAGAAAAGCTGATCTCTGGATATTCGTCGCGCCAAATAGTCGTAGTATTGGAGAGGTGCATCTCCCGGGTCGAACTGTCGAAAAAAGGCTCGCAGCTGTAAAGTGTGGTGGGCAAACTCATCTTTTTCTATGGACAATTTTATCTTGAAAGCACGCTTGTTATCGGGTGTCCTAAATGCTGTAAACCCCTCGCCAAGCCCACCTGGCCCTGCAAACAAATCAATAATAGGAATAGCCATAACTGATCTATTAATCTTCTATTAATCTCAACGAGTTAGACAAGCATTTTTACGCTGAGACAATCACGCTATCAGCTTCAGTCTTTTTCAGAACTGTAAAATTAACATTGAAACCTAGTTCGTTTTTTGGAAATAGCATTTCGAAACCAACCGAAACCATTTCTTCTTCGCGTTCGCGAACGGGGTATACCAACATGACACCACGATGTGGGTTTGATAATTCTTCGGTTGGTGGGTTTGGTGCTTTGAGATATTGCTTATCAAGTTTGGAAAGGTTTACAAGGTACTCAGCGACGACACGATGAGCAGGTTCGCCAAAGTTTTGGAATACTCTGCCCTCCAAACGGCTCCGACGTTTGGCCGCTAGTTTCACCACCTTATTCACCTCCACTGGGGAACCATAAGAGTCTATTCTTTGGGGAGCGACAATAAGCCATGACGAAATGCGATGTTTCTGTTTTTTCAGAAACTCAATTTGTAACTCAATATCTACGCGCCGTTCACCCTGTTTGTATTTTGATTCCAGCCATCGATAATTATTGAGGAAGTTAATAACATCCTCATTCGACAATTCGAATACCCATGAATCAGTGGAGATC
>DATLBQ010000005.1:0-7864 GCA_035526805.1 Pyrinomonadaceae bacterium | reverse complement strand
GCCTTCCCGACCTGAGAGGTTCTCAACGTTGGCTTAGTAATCCAACATGAGAAGTCGTTCACCTTAAAATAACCCAGTCAAGTTCATTAAGCTCCAGGTCCGGAAGGTGGGCTTGCCCCCGCTCTTTCGCTAACGGCCCAGAGTATTAGAACGTAAACTTCAATGCCAACTGCAGCTGCCTTGGATCCCCAACGCCCTGGCGCAGGAAGCCGGAGAAGTCGAACAAAGGCGATCCGATGGTCGGATCGATATTGTTAGCGGTGTTGAAGGTATTGAACATCTCAACCATGGGAATCAGCGCATAACGTTCACCAAAGCGGAATGGTCGCTGCAAACGCCAGTCGAGGGAGAAATACTCGTTGTTTTTACGCGCGTCGTTTCGGGGGAAGCAGCGGGTGGCGCACCCCGTCGATTTCGGCTGCGCCGTGCGCGCCTGGATGCGCGAGCTCGCCTCGAAGCCTGCCGGTATTTCGGCGCTGAGAATGAAGTTGAAGCGATGGCGTATATCCCGGTCCGCAAGTGAGTAGTCCTTTTGCAGGTCAAAGAAGTCAAACGCGCGGTCGGTGAACGGATCGCGTTCGTTTGAGTCGTCATCCTGGTCCTTCGCGAACGTGTAGTTCCACTCGAGCTGGTAGCCGCGACTGAAACGCTTGCGCATCCCGACGGTGAAGCCGCGATAGAGAGATTTGCCAACTGAGCTCGCGACCATCGTCTCGCCAAGGTAGTCATCGAAAAATCCCGTCCGGGCGTAGTCGAGAAATCGCGTCAAGTGAACGCCTTTGGCGTGGGTGAAGTCGAGATAAAGCGAAAGGTTTTGGGCCAACTGCTGCTCGAAGCCGATGTTCGTCGTGTATATGCGCGGGTTTTCGTAGTCGCGACTGAAGACGCGGACACCCGAAAAGCACGGGAAAGGGTTAGTGACGGGGCCGGGCGCGCTGAACCCGTTTATAGTCGAGCAAGAACCCGCCGTTGGCGTGACCAGTCCGGGCCAGGCTGGATGGATGGTGGGGTTGGCAAAGAGGCCCCCTGCGATAGTCTGCTGTTGAACGCCGTTCGTGGTGATCGAACCGACTTGAGTCAGCATATTCTGGCGCGCGTAATAGATGCCATAGCTCCCCCGCAACACAGACTTGCCTTTGCTCCCGATGTCCCAGGCAAAGCCCACTCGAGGTTGAAACTGCTTCGTCTGGTTATGCAGCGTCCCGTCTGAAGGAAACCGTGGATCATTGAGAAAAATTCCGTACGCCGTTTCGGCTGGCGGAACCACAGGATCGGGGAAGATTTGCGCTTCCCAACGCAGGCCGTAACTGAGCGTGAAGTTTGGTCGAATTTGCCACTTGTCCTGCGCGAATAGCGCGTAGTCTTCATTTTTTATGTTGGAGGCGCCAGCAGCATCAGTCGCCGGTCCAGAGGGCCCCGCGCCCTGGAGGTATAGCAACAGGTGAGCGGCGTTGTCATCGGGTCCGAAGCCAGAGCCAGGAAGACCGGGCGTGGCATAACGGAGAAAGCCGCTGACGCTGTCGAAGATATAACGGCCTTCAAAGAACCCGCGGAAGACCTGCGAATTGACGCTGTGCATCCACTCGCCACCCAGCTTAATTGTGTGAGCGCCGGTTACGATCGATACGTTGTCCTTGACCTGCGTGCGCCAAAAGGTCTCGTCAACGTTGGGTCCAAGGAAGAATGGGTGGCCAAAACGGAACGTAGTGTCGAATCCCATTGCCGTGTCCGCGGGGATGTTTGAAGTCACCGCCGAACGTGGCCTCTCTTCTCGCGAGTAGGTGAAGTGAAACTCATTCAGCTTGGTCGGCGAGAGGGTTGAGAAGAAGTTTGCGTTCAAGACGTTGATCTTCGAAGGGCCCTCAATGCCGTTCGCCGAGTTACCGTAGGTAGGCACATCAAAAGTTTGATTCTCGTTCTTCGAGTGATCAAAGTTATAGGAGAGGGCCAGCTTGTTCGAGTCGTTGACGTTCAAATCAATTTTGCCGAGGAGCGCATAGTTTTCAATAGGGCGCTTGACCGGCAAACCTTCCTCCTGGTTTCGGGTCGTTCCCATGAAGTTGATCAAGGCCAGCCTCTGACAGTCGACGTTGGCGTCAATCGCCGTTTCGTGCAACGGATTGGTGATTACTGGAGTTGCAAAGGGACAGGGAGTTGTCCCTATCTGTTCGCTTAAGTTTGCTCGGGTTAAATTCTCTCGAATGCCCTCGAACGCAAAGAAGAAAAAGGCCTTGTCCTTACGCAGTGGCCCTCCGGCGGTACCGCCAAACTGCTCGCGGTGGAAATCCGTCAGGGGTTTTCCGTCAGACCCGTTTGACGTCAAGGCTTCAAGACGCTGGTAGTGAAACAGACTGCCATGGAATGCATTTGTGCCGGATTTGGTAATCACATTAATAATGCCGCCCGCGGTGCGCCCAAACTCGGCACTAGCTCCAGTCGCAACTACCTGAAACTCCTTCACAGCCTCCAGAGTGATATCGATAGCTGCCCGTTGGCCGCCCGCCTGTTCGCCGAAGAAGCCATTATTGTAGTCTCCGCCATCAAGGCTGACGTTGTTGAAGATTCCACGCTGCCCGGCAAAGCTAATCTCGTCGCCATCTGGTCCCTGAACGATGCTGACGCCGGGCGTGAGCGTCAATAGATCTTCAAATTTGCGCCCCAGAATCGGCGTAGTGTTCACCGCATTCTCGTCGAGAGTTGTGCTCGATTCCGTCTTAACTGTGTCGATGGTCGGAGTCGCGGTAATGGTAACGGTCTCCTGCAGAGAAGAAACCTTCATGGAGAGCGGCAGATTCATCGCCTGGCCCACCGTAAGATCAGCCTTCTCAACCACCAGCGTGGCAAACCCCGTCTTCGAAACAGTGAGGTTGTATCTGCCTGAGGGCAGTTGCAGCGCCACAAATCTCCCGTCTTCGTCTGTGCTCGTAGTCCTCACGAAATTTGTGTCGACGTTTTTGACTTCGACGTTCGCGGCCGGGATGGCTGCTCCATTGGCGTCCAGAAGAGTGCCTTGAATTGTGCCGGTGGTGATTTGGGTTTGAGCTACTGTAAACGCCGCGAATAAGAGCGTGACGAGCAAACAAATACTGAAACTCCTGGCCGCTGAAGCCAAGTAGCGAAGCAGGGGGTTGCGCATGATTTTCTCCTGTGGTTTATAAGTCTCCGACTTAAGATCGGGTTCAGACCATGGTGACTGTTGCGAGGTCGTCATCTTAGTTAAGCATCACAATCGTGTCAACTTTTGCTATTGGCTGGACGCTTTGCACAGTTTACGATTTTTCGGACGTAAGATAAGCCCCTGGTTTGGCCAGCGCTGCCTGTAAACGCTCAACATATCGGCCCACGTGCAATCCATCCATCAAGGCATGATGCACTTCTACCGAAAACGGCAGGAGCGTGCGGTTGTTCGTTTCGCTAAATTTTCCGAAAGCAATCTTGGGCACTGAATCCTCGCTACTCCAATTACGAGCATGCGAGAAGCTGGTAAATGAGATCCATGGCAGCGTCGTGAAGTGAATCATGTCGTCCCGCGCGTTGGGCCTAAAGGCGCCGTCTCCCGACAAAGCTTCTTTGACCGCGGTTTGAGCGGCGGTCATGAACTTGTCGAAGTTCTCGTCATATTCAAAATAGGCGAGTGTAAAGTTCTCATTGGGCAGCATTATGGTAGTGCCGCCATGAATCACCTCATGCACGACAACTTTTCCATCTCGCAGGCGATAGCGGAAGGGTTCGATCTCGTTGGCGGCGCGCAGCGCGAAGTAGTGATAAGCCATAGACACGCTTGCCCCGGGCCGATCGCGAATCAGCATCCTTAAATTGGTGATGTCCAACTGCGTGCAGAGATTGAAATAGGGCTTATCAAAATTACGGAAGAACTCAAAAATTTCACGACGACCCCAGGTTGTTATGTCGAGATACTTGGTCATAAATAGATTGGCTACGCTTTTTATTGTCGTCTCATTTAAATGCAACTCCTGATCTTGGTCAATCTTTTACTGACGAAACGCTCCATGTCACGGCTGCGTAGTAGACTTGCATCGATCCCTCAGTTTCTAGTAAGACTTAACTTGTCCATGCCTTCGTCAAATCGTTCCAAACTTACTTAAGGAGTGTCTATGCGTTTTTTAAATCTGCGGCCTTTAATGGCGCTCGTTGCAGCCGCCGCCTTCAGCTTTGCGGCGTTTGCCCAAACCGCTCCACGCGGTTTTGATCCGGCGAATATGTGCACCACCACCTGTAAAGCATGCGAGGATTTTTATCAGTATGCCAACGGTGGCTGGATCGCGAAAAACGAAATCCCGCCGGCGTTTTCTAGCTGGGGTATCACCAGCCCGCTGCGTGAAAAGAACATCGCCACGCTGCACCAGATCCTCGAGGACGCAGCCAAAAACACTTCCGCTCGCGCGGGCAGCAACGAACAGAAGATCGGGGCGTTTTACGCCAGCTGTATGGAAGAGGCGAAGATCGAAGCCGCTGGCGCCACACCGCTCAAGAAGGAAATTGCCGCAATCAATAAGCTGAAGGCGATAAACGAATTGCCCACGCTGCTCGCCCACCTGCACGTGATAGGCGTGCCATCGCTCTTCAACTTCGGTGCGGGACAAGACTACAAGAAAACTGACAGCGTTATCGCCGTGACAGGACAGGGCGGACTTAGCCTTCCGGATCGTGATTACTATCTGAAGGATGACGAGAAATCAAAGAGCACTCGCGACGCCTATGTGCAGCATGTGACCAACATGTTCAAGCTGTTGGGCGACGATGCTGACAAAGCCGCTGCTGGCGCACAGAGAGTCATGAAGATCGAGACGCAACTGGCGCAAGTTTCTATGGATCGAGTTTCGCGCCGCGATGCGTCGAAGCAGTATCACAAAATGGCTCCGGCAGATCTAAAAAACGTGATCGCGAATTTTGATTGGTCGACCTACTTCAAGGCCATCGGCGCGCCGCAATTTACGGAAATTAACGTAGCGCATCCCGACTTCTTTAAAGGCCTCAATCAAATGCTCACCAGCATCCCTATTGACGACTGGAAGACATATTTGCGTTGGCATCTAGTGCACGACGCGGCGGACGCTCTCTCAACGCCTTTCGTTAACGAGAACTTCAACTTTTACGCAAAGACTTTGAACGGCACCAAAGAGATTCAACCACGCTGGCGCCGTTGCGTCGTGGCCACGGATAGCAATCTCGGCGAAGCGCTCGGCGAAGTCTATGTGAAAAAAGCCTTCCCGCCTGAAGCTAAAGCGCGCATGAAGGAACTCGTCAACAACCTCATCGTGGCGCTGCGCGACGACATTCCGATGCTCGATTGGATGAGCGAACCTACACGTCAGGCTGCGATTGCCAAGCTCAATGCCTTTGGCATCAAGATTGGTTATCCCGACAAGTGGCGCGATTATTCGGCATTAAAGATCGAACGCGCTTCCTTCATCGACAACCTGCTGCATTCCAGCGAGTTTGAACGGCGCCGGAATCTTACAAAAATGGGACGACCTGTCGATCGCACGGAGTGGGTCATGACTCCGCCGACAGTTAACGCCTACAACAACTCACTGATGAATGAAATAGTCTTTCCGGCGGGTATTCTGCAACCGCCTTATTTTGATTTGACGGCCGATGATGCTCTGAATTATGGAGCGATCGGCGCCGTCATCGGTCATGAGATGTCACATGGTTTCGATGACCAGGGTCGCAAGTTTGACCTTCAGGGAAATCTCAAAGACTGGTGGACTGAAGCAGATGCGAAGAACTATATCGAGCGAGCCAACTGCGTGGAGCAACAGTTTTCGGCCTTCCGCGTGGAAGAGGTGGGACTGAACCAGAACGGAAAGCTCGTTTTGGGCGAGTCGATCGGGGACCTGGGTGGTTTGAAAATCGCGTGGCTCGCTTTCCAAAAATCGATGCAGGGCAAACCGCGTCCAGCAAACATCGACGGCTTCACACCGGAGCAAAGGTTCTTCCTTGGCTGGGCACAGGTTTGGGGCCGCAAGCAAACTCCCGAGGCCATGCGACAACAAATTCTTACCGACCCTCATCCGCTCGGTCGTTTCCGCGTCAATGGACCACTGTCGAATATGCCGCAGTTTGCCGAAGCGTTTAATTGCAAACTCGGTGATGCCATGATGCGGCCGCCTGAACAGCGTTGTCAGGTTTGGTAGGGAATTAGCCGAGGATTCAGTTAGCCGCGGACTTACGCGGATTTACGCGGATCAGAAAAATATCAGGCGGTTATGATTTTCTGATCTTATTGATTTGCTCTGATCCGCGTTTATCTGCGTAAGTCCGCGGCTAATTTCCTAGCCGAGAAAGAAACCCAGCACAAAGTGAGCGAAGCCCGCTCCCAGGATGACCCAAATAGCATTGGGCCGATAACGCACCAGCACCGCTCCGGCTACTACGGCAATCAACAATCCCACCCAGCTATGAATTCCGGCGCGGCCGACACTGATGCCGGCTGCCACCAGCAGACCGACTACGGCCGGGGTCACCCCTTTTAGAAACGACTGCACAATCTTGTTCGTGTGAAAGCGCGCCAGCGAGGATCCGGCAATGACCGTCATCAAAAACGACGGCAGAAAAATACTGACGGTAGCGACCAGCGCGCCCAGCGTGCCGGCCACGCGATAGCCAATGAAGGTTGCCGTAATCAGCACGGGTCCCGGCGATATTTGTCCCAGGGCGGTGGCATCAACAAATTCCTGATGAGTAAGCCAGTGATGGGAATCAACCACTTCCGCTTCGATCAGCGGAATCATTACGAAGCCGCCGCCAAACGTAATGGCGCCAATGCGGAGAAAAATAGTTGAAAGCGTTAACAGCAGCGCGACCTTGGCGAGGATTGGCATCGACACACCGAAGACGACGAAAGCGCCAAGCTTCTTCCCTGCCGGCGACGGGCCCTTTGGTTCACGACCAGCGGTTGTGTCCTCAGTTGCATCATCTTTCCCACCCTTGTTTTTGACTTCGCTTTCGTTCATTAACGTCGCGCGGCGCACACGCTCCTCGGCCATGGCGCGCGTGAGATAACCGCCGACAAAATGAGTCGCGCGCATGCGACGACGTCTTCTTTGAAGTGTCATGCGCGCGGCAATTCGTTTTCGTCGTGAAGCCATCCCCTGTAGTTGTCCCAACCGACGCAGTTGTTTCTCCGCAAATGAATCGATAAAAATGCCGACCAGACCAGCCGCCAGCACCACCTCGATAACCGTGGCACTGAAAAAGGCGACGACGATGCAGGCGAGAACGGCGAGCAGCCACTGCCAGGGTTTGATCAGCGAGTTGCGTCCCATGCGCCAGGCCGTGACGATTATCAGTGCGACTACCGCAGCGTTTAAGCCATTAAAGAGGCGATCCGTGTCAGGCAGGTAGCGCAAATGACGGTAAAGAATTGCGAGCACGATCATCATCAACATCGACGGCAAGATGAAGCCGGTCATTGCTGCGCTGGCGCCGCGCCAGCCGCGAATTCTCAGGCCAACATAGGTGGCAACATTGCCGGCTGAGGTGCCGGGCAACGTCTGGCCCAGGGCAAATCCGGACGCAAACTCCTGCTCCGTCAGCCAGCGCCGCTGCTGTACCGCCAGGGTTCTGATGTTTGCAATCACTGCTAATCCACCGCCGAAGCCGACGGTGCCGATTTTCAGGAATGAGAGGAAGAGACCGCCGAGTGTGGAAGTGTTGGCGATGCGCTCGATTTCGCGGCGAGTATCACGCACGCGCGTCCGCATCTTGCGTGCGCGGTTGCTGATTCTGCTCGCCCGCTTGTCGACCTGGGTGACCACCTGGCCGACAGACTAACATAAAGAAAATGTTAGCCGCAGATTTACGCGGATACACGCGGATTCAGAACAAACCGGCGAAG
>DATLBQ010000004.1:0-4284 GCA_035526805.1 Pyrinomonadaceae bacterium | reverse complement strand
ATTGCTCTCCACTCATTGTGATGAGCGTTGGGCCAAGCAAGAGCGTGAGAATTCCCAGCAGCTTCACAAAGAGCAGTGATCGATAGCACCATTGCGAGTACGTGCGGCAAGCCTCGGACCGTGAACGGTAGTGAATTTTGCTCACGGCCCAACCAGGCTCCAGCCTGCGGGAAGATTGGGTCCGAACGCGGCGCTAACGAAAATGTTATTGTTCAGATACCAGATCGCTGTTTGACGCGTGCCGGCATTGTAAATGAGATATAAAACCAGAAGCGAAGTGATAGTCACCGGTGCTGCCATAACGCGTGATAAAGAGCTTATCATTGCACCAATATCTCAGCGTGAAAGTTGTAACGATTGGCCGCCGCATGCGATGCTGGAAAAGTGACGCGCTTGTTACATGTACCGTTTATCGGAGCGCGCGATCAAAGCGCGATCCTCTGAGTCGTCGAACGTTCTACCTCCCGAGCCGTCAGTCTTCGAAGCGAAAGCGGAACTTATGAAGATTCGCGAATTGTGTAACCTACATGGCGCACCGTCTGAATAAGCGGGGGATCGCTGATTTTTCTTCTCAGGCGTCCGATGAAAACCTCTACCAACTTTGTGTCGTATTCGTGGGGGTGTTCCCATACCCGTTCACATAACTCCGTGCGCGTGAACACGCGGCCCGGTTCCCGCATAAGCACCTTTAGCAGCATCAGTTCGCGCGCAGACAAATGAATGTGGCGCGCGCCGCGATGCACCTCATGGCTTGCCAGATCGAGTGTCAGGTCACCAACACGAAGCTTGAGTGTAGGTTCTTCCGGGTATCGTCGTCCCAGCGCATTTACGCGTGCTACCAGTTCCCCCATTGCGAATGGCTTTGGCAAGTAATCGTCTGCGCCGAGTTGTAGCCCGGTAACACGGTCCTTCACTTCGCCGCGAGCGGTCAGCATCAGCACCCGACTGACAAGATGTTGCGCACGCAGATGCCGCAGAACTTCAAAGCCATCCATTCCGGGGAGAATAATGTCCAGTACGATCAAATCGAACGGCGTTGCCTTCGTTTTGTCGAGAGCTTTTTCACCGTCGTGGACGACAATTGGGTCGTGCCCGGCTTCGGTGAGCGTCGATGCAATTCGCCGCGCTAATACAGTGTCATCTTCAACTACCAGGATATGCATAAGTTTCTTAGGTGGGGACGACCTTAAAACCGCGTCGTGAGTTGAGCTGCGATCAAGTGATTGTTGTTCCGTTGGCCGGTCGTTTCGCGTTGATAGCTATACTGAAACTTCAATTGAGTATGTGATGTAAAGCGGTAACCAACGGCCAAGTCAATCCGCGCGAGGTCTTCACTCCAGCGAATGCTCCCGCTGGAAGGATCACTGACGTCGCCAAAGAGTTGCTGGTTCCAGCGAATAGCGCCGAACAGTTGCGGCGTAACCTTGTATTTCGCTTCGATGTAGTAAGCAAAGGTGTCAGCGTTTCCCACTCGGGGCACTTCGAAACGTGCTTCATAAAACTCGACCCACACCTGTAAATGGCGCCAGGCAAAACTGGCGTCTTGTCCGAGAACAAATTCCCGGTAATCGCCGATGCCGCGTCCGGGCGGCAGTGTGGCTTCGGCTTCACGCCGAAAATATGGTCCTTCGCTCCCTGACAAGCCAAAATTCCACGCCTCGTTAGGCCGGTAGCCGAGTCGCCCACTGAACGTTGGATACTCGAAACCACTCTCGGTAACGTTCCAGGATTCTGGACGCGACGACAATGATGCATTCTTCATTTCCACAGCGTAATCAAATCGATCCAGCCGGCCGGATGCAGAAATGCCACTCGCATAACTGGGTCCCCAAATTACCGGATTAAACGCGTACTTTTGGTAGTAGTAGAACCCGTAAATAAAGTCGAACACCGAATAAGGCGCGAACTTGTCCCGAATTGGCGTGACGTTTTCATAAACTATCGGCGCGTTGATGAAGGGATTCTCCCAGGACAAATGCCGCGGAACCCAATTGCCGACGACCGTCGCGAACTTGCCGATTTGCAGCGTCAAGCGACCATCATCCCAGGGCGTAACACGCAGGGCATATTCGTCGAGCCGAATTTGAGCGCCGTTATCGCTCGGGTCAAAGCCCCGATCCAGCCGCGATTGTGAGAAGAAATAAACGTGAGAGCCTGCTTGCGCGTCGAGAAAGAGTGTCAAACGCGGATTGAAAAGCGTGTCGCTGCTGCTGTCGATAAGGCCGGGCGCCGGCTGCTCGAAGTTATAGATTTCTAAATCGAGAGTGCCGCTTAAACGCACGCGCAGATTATCATGAAATGCCGAGGCAGTGAGCGTGGTGTCGAGCTGATCAAAAAAATCATCGATGTCAAAGCCGCAGGCGGTGCAGGCAAAAACGCACAGACTGAGGGCGCGCAGCTTCATGCAACAGCATTAACACCGTCCGCAGCAGGAAAGCGCACTTCAAATTCAGTCCAGTCGTTTTTCGAGCGAACCAGGCATAAATCGCCCCCGTGCAGTCTGGCGAGCTCGCGCGCCAAATTTAGGCCTATTCCGTGGCCCGAAACAGACGAAGGCGTCGAGCGATGATGGAAACGCTCGAAGATATTCTCGTTGGGCGGAATTGTGCGGCCTGTGTTCCCTACACTCAGCACAACATTTCTGGCCTTGCAGTGTGCACTGACTCGGATCAACCCGCCAGGCCGGTTGTACTTTCGTGCGTTCTCGAGGAGATTCTGTACAATGAGGGAGGTATAGCGTTTTTCTCCGGCTACAAATAAACCGGTGGCAAATTCCTTCTCAATTTTCACATCAGGCGAATCGGGAAGCGCGCTAAGATCATCGAGCCACTCATCGACGAGCTCACTAAGATTCACAGGTGTGGACGCAATTTGAAGATGTCCAGCATCCATGCGCGACAAAAGAAGCAAATCGTCAATCACGCCAGTCAAACGATGCGTTTGATGGAGGAGGCCAGACAACTCCTCGTAAACTTCCGGCTTGAAGCCTTCGCGAGTCAGCAATGTTTCCAAGCCGACACGAAGAACCGTGACCGGGCTTTTCAGCTGATGGGAGGCATCGGCCGAATATCGTGCCGACCTTTCCAATTCCTGTGTGGTCGAGGCAAGCGCTGCTTCGGCGCGTTTTCGTTGCGCGCGATTCTCCTCCGAATCCAGCGCGAGTTTTTTCACGGGTGCCGAGAACCTGAGCGCTACCAAATGGCTTGCGACGAAACCGCCTAACAAAAGCAACGCGCCTGCGCCGCCGATTTGCCAACGGAGGCGATGCAGTTGAGCCATCGAATAGGCGAGGGGATAAACACAAATTTCGTAAGCGGCTGGGAACAGCGACCCAGGATTAAGCCGCTTGTAAAACAGAAGGTGAGGCGAGCCATCAACATTGACGCGAAAGTTGTCTTGCTCGCGATCAAAACTTGCGACCGCACTCGTTATTCTTTCGGTGAGGGATGCCTGCGCAGATTTTGGCAGCGAAGGCAAATGCAGTTGGCCATTAACCCAGACGCCACTTCTCATTCCCACCTCAGCGTTTTTCTCTTCAAGCTCAAGCGGTTTGAACCCGATGACGAGCGCGGAGATAACGTCGCCCGTATAGCTGGAGAAGATCGGCACTGCTATTACTTCGTCGATGGTTCCTCTGTCGATTTCGGTATTTTTCCGGATATAACCGATTTGTTGCGTGTCGGGCAATCTGCTCAGGGCCAGTTGCGCTTCCGTTTTCGGATCAAGTTCACCCACGTCGTAGATATTTGGCGGCTTAATGACTGCACCTGTGCTGTCGAGAAACCGATAAAATCTCGCATGCAGCGATTGCATCGCCTGTTCCGGCGGCGGTTCGTCGCCTTCCATCAGATCGCGCAGCTCGTCCTTCGCACTGGGATAGAGCAGGTCGATTGCGTTATCTTCAATAGCCGCATGGATCCGTGGCTTGGCAGCAAGGATGTTGCAGCGCTCGGCCAGGGCTGCGTGACGCAATTCTTCGAGCTTATGCAGCGAAGAAATCTCGGCCTGGAAGTTCTCCTGCAAATTTCGTTCCGCGTCGGCGGTGACCTTGCGTTGCGCCAGGTAGAAACCAAGTGCGGTCAGCGTTACTACGATAACCATTATCGCGGTGAACAACCGAGTTCGAAAGCTTGCTACACCTTCGTTTCTCGCTTGAACCGCCGACCTCATGGGAAATCAACGTGCAGTGTCTGGCCGTCTTTCAGCTCGACAGGTTTTTCGCGCGTGGTCCTGCTGTCGATCCAGGCCTTAAGTGTGTAACGACCTGCAGGAAGTCCGCTTAAT
>DATLBQ010000003.1:0-5134 GCA_035526805.1 Pyrinomonadaceae bacterium | reverse complement strand
CGCGTTAATCTGCGGCCGCTTCTCGTCTAGCTCGGTGTCACGCCAAGATTCCACATCAGGAACGAATAGATATCAGTCGCTTGCTCGATTGCCTTGGTGGTGCTGCTCGCGCCGTGGCCCGACTTGGTATCGATACGAATTAGAATCGGCTTGTCGCCACCCTGTCCCGCCTGGAGCGCGGCCGCGTACTTGAACGAATGCGCCGGCACGACCCGATCGTCGTGATCCGCTGTGGTGATCAGCGTGGCCGGATAGCTTGCTCCCTGCTTGATGTTGTGTATCGGCGAATAAGCGTAGAGCGCTTTAAACTCCGCCGCGTCCTCACTCGATCCGTAATCCGCCTTCCATGCTGAACCGATGGTGAACTTGTGGAAACGCAGCATGTCCATTACCCCTGCCTGTTGAATCACAGCCCTGAACAATTCGGGCCGCTGATTTGCCACCGCGCCCACCAGCAGGCCGCCGTTGGAGACCCCATGAATTGCGAGTTTGCTGGATGAGGTGTACTTGTTTGCAATCAAATACTCCGCAGCCGCAATAAAGTCGTCAAAAACATTCTGCTTCTGGAGTTTCGTTCCCGCCTCATGCCATTTCTCGCCATACTCGCCGCCGCCGCGCATATTTGCCGACGCGTAAACGAAGCCCTGCTCCAGCAATGCGAGTCGCGTCGAGCTGAAGCCAGGCGAGTTGGTACTATTGAAGCCGCCGTAGCCATAGAGCAAAGTCGGATTGTTGCCGTCGAGTTTCAGACCTTTCTTGTAGACGATAAACATAGGCACCCGCGTGCCGTCCTTACTGGTGTAGAAGACCTGTTTGGTTTCGTAGTCTGCGCTCTTGAAGCCTGCAATTTCTGGTTGTCGGAAAAGCGTCGACTTCTTGCTGGCGATGTCATAGCTGTAAATCGTCGGCGGGAAGTTGAAGGTAGTGAACGTATAGAACGTAAATTTATCGTCTTCCCTGCCGCCAAAGCCGGTCACCGTTCCTGGGCCAGGCAACGCAATCTCATTTTCCAACTTGCCGTCGAGACTGTAGACGTAGGCACGGGCCGTCACGTCTTTCAGATAGGCAATGAACAATTTGCCGCCTACGGCGTTGGCAATATCCAGCGGTTCAGGTTTTTCAGGGATGATGTCTTTCCAGTTTTTCTCGCCAGGGTTTTTGGTATCGAAAAGAAAGACCCGGCCGTTGGGCGCTTTATGATCTGTATAAACCAAAAACTTATCGCCGACGGTGCCAACAATTCCGAAGCTATCGTCGCTAACTTCAGCGACGATGGGCGCGAAAGCACTGCCGGGTTTTGAACTATCGCGATAAAACAGTGCGTTGCCCTTTTTCCCCTTGCCCCTTTCGGATACGTTGAGAAAAGCAAACCGCTCGTCATCGCTTGTGTCAAGGGTGTGGAAGCGCAACGGATTCGCTTTGTCTTCATAAACCATTACGTCTTCCGACTGCGGCGTGCCGAGCTTGTGATAGAAGACCTGATGAAACTCATTTGCAGTTGTCAGCTCATGACCCTTTGCCGGGGTGGGATAGCGGCTGTAATAAAAACCGTTGCCCTGCCATGAGACCCCGGTGAATTTCGCCCACTCGATGTGGTCGGTCGGCAGCTGTTTCGTCGCCGCCTCGAGCACGTAGATATCATTCCAATCCGAGCCGCCCTTCGAAACGCCGTAACCGAAATACTTTCCGTCTTTGGAAATTCCCACCGGGCCCAGTTTGGTGGTGCCGTCAGCCGAAAGTTTGTTCGGGTCAAGCAAAACTTCAGGAGTGCCGTCGAGACCTTTTTGCCGGTACCAAACGCTTTGATTTTGCAGACCATCGTTCTTGGTATAGAAGAAATATTCGCCGCGACGTGCCGGTGCGGTGTAACGCGGGTAGTTGTAAAGCTGTGTGACCCGGTCTTTAATCTTCTGGCGAAAAGGAATCTTCTCGAGATAACTGAAGGTAACTTTATTTTGAGCTTCAACCCACGCGGCCACTTCCGGAACGTTCGCATCAGCTTCGAGCCAGCGATAGGGATCGGCTACTTTCGTCCCAAAGTAATCATCGACAGTGTCAACCTTTTTGGTCTCCGGATAAACGACAGCCGGTGAGCCATTCTCGCTGTTCGCCGCAGGGGTAGGGGACATTTTCTGTCCGGTTTGCGCGCTGGACAGCGGCGTCAGTTGAGAAACGGAAAAGATCGATAGCGACAGAGCGACGAGTGCGACCGCTAAAAATTCTTGCTGAAGACTTAAAAACAAAGACACAAAATTATTTCTCTTCATCGGATCATCTCCCGGGGATATTATTCTTAAACTGGATACGTTACGGACCACTGTGGGCAGACGCTGTATACTTTAATCGACTCAGGCGGGAACTCCAAAAGCTGCTAGTGAGCGCTCGACTTTTTTGGAGTGCGCCGACCTGTCAGCGCTTTAGTCTTAGGCGACCTGTCGCCTGGTCTGAAAGTAAATTCAACCGGCGGTCGTCGCGATTGGTCGCGACCGACCAAAGCGCTGACAAGTCAGCGCACTCCACGGGTTTATCCGACACGGAATAGCACTCAGGTTGTGAAAATGTTTAAAGAGACATCGGCGCCATACGATGCAGATGATTCCGTTGACCCCTTCGATCCATTTTCGGAGCCGGTCGTTATTCCCATCACGGATGTTTTCGATTTGCACACAATCCAGCCGCGCGACGTGAAGCTCGTGGTCGAGGAATATCTGCATGAGGCGCGCCGGCTGGGGTTTCGTAGTGTTCGCATCATTCACGGCAAAGGCAAAGGCGTGCAGCGTGAGATAGTGCGATCAATTTTGGCAAGAACCCAGTTTGTGATCGACTGGACGGATGCGTCGCCGGAAGCAGGCGGACTAGGCGCCACAATTGTGAGATTGCAAAGCGAATAAGGAGAAGAGCGGGGGCAAGCCGCCTTCCTAACCTGAGAGATTTTCGGCGACGACTTTCTGTTTCTCTGTTTATGAGGCTTTCAAGGTTGATCAAACAACTTTCACGTTGAATCACCTCGGGTGGGGAAGCCGGGCTTGGCCCGCTCTCTTAACAACGTTACATCTTTTGCCCAACTTGACGCTGCACTCGGTGTCTCAAGACACGCAAGTCTTCAAGATGACTCTCGTCGTGTTCACGCATTTTTTCCGCCAACTGCTTTAGCGTTATGCTTCCTACTCCTTCAAGCGTGCCTTCCCGTTTTAATTGTTCCTCAGTCAGGCCTCGGAACTTCTCTACATTTTCTTGTCGCGCCTTTCCAAATGCAGCGAGCGCTGCGGTTGGTGCTTCCTCGTTGTAATTGCTCTCCGCCGCCACCCGTGCGCCGTCGAAATCAGCCAGCTCTGGATTAGTTTCATCAAGCATGCGTTTTACGCGCGGCGCGTAGCCTTGAAGTTCCAGATCGCGCAGATGACAAATATTTTCGAGCGCCGAAAACTCTTCCTCCGAATGCTTCCAACGCAGTTCGGCGTCAGAGAGGTCTGAAGTAAGAGTTACTAGCAGACGGGGAGTGTCCTGGAGAAACGCGATTAAGGTTGGAAGGTCAGTGGAATCGCGGTCTTGGTATTCGTTATTCATCGCAGCTATCTAACGACCAGGCCCTGGATTAGTTCGCTGAGGAAAGCGATATCGATTGGCTTGGTTACATAGGCGTCAAATCCGGCGGCCTTCGCCCCCTCACGAAAGTCGGTTTCCTGGTGGGCGGTGACCGCGATGATAGCAATCCCTTTAAGTCCATCTAAGGCGCGGATTTTCTCAGTCGCGGCGATACCGTCCATCACGGGCAGACTCAGGTCCATGAGGATGATGTCGGGACGTTCACTCTGCGCAAGCTCCACGGCCCTGGCTCCATCCTCAGCTTCAAGAATCAGGTAACCCAGATCTTCAAGGGCGAGACGCATGAAATAGCGGGCGTCCTCTGAATCCTCGACTATCAATATCGTCTGATCCCTGGAATCTTTTTCCACCATTACTTGCGCGTTAGTCCGCAAAAGTGCTGCAGGCTGCTCGTCCTTGTTCTACTTCTAAAAGTTTTGGGATTAGAGCTGACTGTATGTCGCAGGTAAACGTTATGTCAAGAAACCCAATCCGGGGCGGTTGGCACAAAGTCAGAACCGGGAGCCGTAGGGACCGGGTCGGATTGGTAATACTCCTTGTCGAAAAGTTCCAAAATGCGTACACAACGGCTAACCCGGTCGCTACGGCTCCCGGTTCTGACTTTGCTTTGGGTAATCTGGTCTGTGCGTGCGACAAGCAAACAACAAAAGTTAACGTTACTGGCAAATTCATGTGAACCAAAAGCCGAGTTCCGTCGTTAAAGCATGGTATCGAAGCTTCCCGAAAGGTCGGAAATCATCAAATGAAGAAAATAATATTGGTTATCCTTTTGCTAGCCATCGCGGGTATTGCCGGTGTGGTTCGTTCGCACACAAAGAGTACAGGCAGGGGTTGGCAGCTTTCTTTCAACGCCGACAAGCACTCAGCGGGCAATGTTCGCGAAGAAATTCGCAAGACTTATGACCTGGCCGCGGGCGCCCGTGTCGAGGTTTCCGGCATCAACGGCTGGGTGAAGATTGAAACGTCTGACCGAAACACAGCGGACGTTTACATCGAACGCACCGGCGAGAGCCAGGAGGCTTTGAATCGCCGCAAGATTGCCATTGAGAGCACCGCGACCGGTTTGACCATTCGTGGTGAAAAAGGCGATGGCAGTTTCTTATCCCGGATGTTGGGTTCAAACCCGACCGAACATGTAACGTTGCTATTGCCGAAGCAGATTTCTCTGGTGACGAACGGTGTGAATGGTTCCGTAACGTCAGGCGCAATTGATGGATCATTGAAAGTGAACGGGGTTAACGGAAAAGTTGATATTGCGCAGGCGTCTGGGACCGCTGAGATTAACGGCATTAACGGAAACGTATCTGTCGGATTGGCAACGATTGGGAAGGACGGCGTCGACCTCAGCGGCATCAACGGAAATATCGAGCTAAGGTTCAGCGAGAATGTGAACGCGAACCTCGTGACGCATGGAATGAATGGCCAGGTAACCTCAGACTTACAAAACGTGGTAGTGAACAAGAACAGCTATGGAAGCTACAGCGCGCAGATTGGCAGAGGCGGAAGCTCGATTTCTGCCAATGGAATA
>DATLBQ010000002.1:0-3037 GCA_035526805.1 Pyrinomonadaceae bacterium | reverse complement strand
GTCTTTGATGCTGCGACTGACTGTCGTGCATTTAGTGCGGGAGTCGCGGTAGAAGAACATGTTGAAGACACGATCTTTCAAATGTTGGATTCGTTTCATGGGATCTTTCTAAATCTGGAGCAAATCGCCAGGCCGAGTATTGCGGTCGTTCACGGCGCGGCGCTGGGCGGCGGCTGCGAATTAGTGGCAGCTTGCGACATTGTAATCGCCAGCGAAAGAGCGCGTTTTGGACAACCTGAAATCAAGCTTGGTGTGTTTCCGCCGGTCGCCGCCGTGTTATTACCTCGCGTCATCGGGGATAAACGGGCGCGTGAGTTAATGCTGACGGGCGAGCTGATTGATGCTACGGAAGCCGCGCGTGTTGGCCTGGTAAATTACGTATTACCGGACAACGAGGTAGCACAAAAAACATCTGAGTTACTTTCCACGTTTCGAAATCTGTCAGCCGCAGCGCTCGAGCTGACTAAAGAAGCAATTGCGCTGGGCCAGGGACGTCCGCTGCACTCTGCTCTGAAACAAGTGGAAAACCTCTATCTCAATGAACTGATGAAAACGCAGGATGCAACCGAAGGAATTAGGGCTTTCATCGAGAAGCGCAGGCCTGAATGGCGTAATCGCTGAACAAGGCTATGCCAGCGCTAGTGTGTGATTTCGTGACTCGTTTTTATTCTCGATGAAAACATGCACCAGGATCTACATGAGATTAAGGAAATTACACGAACCAATGTGGAATCAACAGCAAACTCATCTCTGCGCAGGGTCAACCAAATCGCGCTCGTTTGTGAGCCTCATACTTCTGTTAAGTCTAGGCAGCGGTAGTTTGTCGGCTCTGGGCCAAAAACGCCCCAAACGAACAGCACAAAAGAACGTTTCCCTTACCAGCCATTCGCGAGATTCGTTGACGCCCGAAGCACGCGAAATGGTCGAGCGTGCAAGCGGCATTGTCTGCAAAGAACGTATTACAGATCCGCAAGGCAGCGTACCGATAGATGATATGCAGGGGCGACCTTCGCTGCCGGTACGAAGTCCGGAAGCGGTGGCCGGCGCCCAACGCGCACAACGCTTATTGCCGGTGGCCAAAACGCTGGTCGTATTGTCACTCAAGCAACTCTCGACTGATTACGGTTTCCGCAAATCGAAAGCTCACGACCAGCGGCTGCAACGGGCCATCGCTCACGTCCAGGCAGTAAAGAACATTCGTCCTGACGTGGACTCGCGCGACAACGCATCGGTGTTTCTGAGGAACCCGCGCACAATTGTTTTCGGAACGATATTCCTTGCGGGCTTGCCTTCGGATGAGGGGATAATCAGCGTCCTGGCCCATGAACTGGTACACATCGCAGACGGATCAGAAGACAGTCTGAATCTGTTGTTCGCGGCGATTGGAAATCGTGCTTCGCAGCTCACGGGGTTGAAGGTTCACGACCAAAGAGCAGAAGAATTAACTTGCGATCTGGTGGGCGCAACAGCGGCGCGTTCTTTTATTGCCGGCTGGCCAAACTATGAACCTTTAGCAAGAAGAATATCGCGTTCAATGGAGCACAATTGCGTGAGCCAGGACGAAGGGGACGAAGATCACTTGTCGCCACTTAACACCATCCGGGCGCTGCTTACTCTCGATCCAGCACTCTCGCGTGAGCTTGTGTTTAGCCGCTAAGACGATGGTAATGGAAAACGGGCCGCGCATTAACGCGTATAATACGAATTCGGGAAAGACTTTTTGCTGTTATGAATTTTTCCGGATCCGCATTCATCTCCGTGAAGCCGCAGCAAAGTTAATATTGTTGGTTATCGCCGCCATGGTTTCTGTCGGCGCTTCGTGCAGCTCCATGATGCAGCGTCAGGACGTGCGTCCACTGGTGTTGCGCGACGTTCCGGCGCAACGTCTCGCGTATCGGTTTGAGCCGGACGTGGCGGTACCCGCAGAAATTAAGATTGAAGACGCTGATGACAAGATCCAAGCGATTCAACTTGATTTCAACACCCGCCGCCAGGATGATGCGCTCGTGCGAACCGTGCGTTCACCAGACGGTCAGCGAGCTCTCGCTCTCTACGGAACTGCTGACGCACCCAGCCAGGAATTCCATATTGATCTTTATTCATCGGAAGGTCTCTTCCTGCGGAATTTGACGCCGCCCGACCTGGGCTGTGTATTTCCGGAAACAGTAGCCTGGTCGCCAGATGGAAACTCTATCAGCTTCATTGGTCATAGGACTCTGAAGCCGACGCCAACGCCCACCCCTACGCCTTCCGACGATAACATTCCGGAACCACCAATAGCCGGAGAAGCAGTTCCGATGCCTTCTGTCGCTCCGGCCTTCCCGGCCATACCACTATTTGCGACAGAACAGATCTACATCTGCAATCGAGATGGCTATGATTTGAAGCCGTTGACATCGCGCGAAGGCCTGATCTACTTCCACTTGTCCTGGGCGCCGGACAATCATGCGCTCGTAGCAATGGCCTGTAAGGAAAGCGAGTGGGAGGCGCGCGAAAAGGAATATAAACTTCCCACCGGCAGGCCGCGTTTGATTACGCTGGATGGCAAGGAGCGTTTGCTGGATGACGAGCTGACTGAAGCGTTGCCGGTTTGGTGCCCCGACTCTTCAAAGGTGGCGACGGCCTTCGACGTAGATGTGATGATCTATGATGCCGCTGCTGCCAAACCGACGCAGGCGCGAATCAGGCTGCGCGATGCTCTGATCAGCGCTTCGCGAATTTACGAAGAGAAGAACTCCGGCAAAAAGAAGGACGATAGCAAGAAGGACGATACTAAGACGAGTGACACGAAACCAGCGGAAAGCGCCGTTCAGACTGCGATCCCTTCGTCTTTCAATCCGGTGATTCGTCTCGAGTGGGCCAGTCCGGAAAAGCTGTTCTTTCAAACTGCCTACGTCAGGGTTCTACCAAATGAACCAATCACTACGTTTCAACGATGGCATCTGGTAAGTCTCAGCCCCCAGGCTGCGATTCTCAAGTAGGCTTCGAGCAAGAAGCGCTATCTTCGAGAGTTTCCGCAACGTTACCCCAGATGATT
>DATLBQ010000001.1:0-35821 GCA_035526805.1 Pyrinomonadaceae bacterium | reverse complement strand
GCGAATCACCGCGATGGTGTCGGCGTCAGCCTCGTCTGGCTCATCGATTGTCGAAACGCCAAGTTCGCCCAGCCGCTCCATTTCCTGCGCATTGTGGATTAATGGTCCCAGCGAGCGAATCGGTCGAACACCCTCATCGAGCGCATCTTCTACCATCTCAACGGCGCGCTCAACGCCGAAACAAAACCCGAATTCCTCAGCTAGTAAGACTTCCATCTTAATACCGCAGTGTGTTTGATTGCCTATCCGACCTGTGACGGATTATCAGATCGCGTGTTCTTGCATGAAAGCGAGCAGCTTCGTCGTGCGTCAGCTTATGGGCTCAGGGGCACCTTCCGATGTTTCTCGGTTACATTTCTGCTGCCACTCTGCACGCACTCTGTCTCCACCGGCCACCCGCGCGTCGACCCACTCGATGTCTTTGTCGATTAACGTGCGAATCGAAGTTAGAAACGACTTTTTCAGGTCTGCCAAATTATGTGCGACGTCACGCGGCAGTATTGCGTATGAAACATCGCCGATGTAACGCACGGCGTCACACAGCTCGTTAATTACATTGCTGCATTCGGATTGCGACTGCGATTCCGTTGTTTCCTGCATGATCAATTCCTCCAGAGCGTAAAACCGGTTAATTCCTGGGGCTTGGATATCTTAGCACTAGTCAAATACGACCGCACGGCCTCGACCGTTCCATCCAATCCTGAGTTACGCAAAAATGCATCCGCGCGTGTATGCCGTGCGTGAAAGCACTCGCAGTTTGCGGAAAGCGGACTATAGACCCAGCCAGGTCTATCGATCCAAGGCTGCTCGCTGTAATATTTGTTCAGCAACGATCGCCAAAGGAGTGCTTCATGTCGCTAACACGTCTACCTATTATGTTGGTAATAACGCTGCTAATGGTTGGCAGTTCTGTTTGCGCACAGAGACCCGGTCCGCAGTTTCGCCGTCCGCTTGCATGCGAGCCGCTGGAGCCGAGAACGAAGCTCGAGGCTATCGAATGGCGGTACGAGCGAGTGTTGGTTAAGGGCTTTAGTCAAATGGCCAGCTTTAACACTCGCGGCGTTGAAGTGCGTCTTGACGCCGTAGAACTAAAGGACACCGACTCGGCGACGCGCGCGATAGGACTCGTGGTTGCCCTGCGAGAGCCCGGTGAGAACCCTCGCGAAAACAGATCGTTTGTGGACTACGACGAAATTGATCGACTATTGAAAGGTTTAGACACGGTTGCGAAAGTAAACGAATCCATCACTAAACTGGCGAGCTTCGAAGCTCGGTATCGAACCTTGGGGGATTTGGAAATCAATGTCTTTCGGCAAAGTCGGAGCGGCACGGCCGCATCCCTGACGGCGGGCATTTGCGATCGGGTTACTGCCTTGCTGACGTTGGATGAGTTGGACCGATTGAAAGCCCATATCGTCGAAGCGAAGACGCGCCTCGACGAAATCAAATAAAAGTAGGACAGACATTGCTGTCTGTCCTCTCGTTTAATGATTAACTGGAGGGGAATCAGAGACCAGCGTCGGCCGGCAGATCGTTGGTCAAATGAAACGCGACTTTCGCGTCTTCCGGCGGCAATATCGGATGGTAAGTCTTTCCGTAAGTCTTAACGATCTTCTTCACGTAGTTTTGAGTCTCGTCATAAGGCGGCACGCCTTTGTACTTGTCCACTGATCCCTCGCCCGCGTTGTAGCCTGCAAGCGCAAGTGAAACGTCGCCATCAAATCTCTTCAACAGCCACTTCAGATACTTGGTCCCAGCTTCAACGTTCGCTTTAGGATCGAAAGGATCCTTCAGGCCAAAACGTTTCGCGGTTGCAGGCATCATCTGCATAAGGCCCTCGGCACCGACGTGCGACACAGCTTTGGGATCGTATTTCGACTCCTGCTTAATGACTGCATGGATGAATCGCGGATCAACACCGGCTGACTTGCCGGTTCGATAAATGATCCAATCGAGATCACAATCGCCAGACAATGGAATGTCCGTGGGAATCGTTTCTATCTGGGAGGCAGCGCTAACAGTCGGGGCCAATACCGGACTGAAAAAGAGACCGGTGAAGTTCGTCAGAAAGAAGAGAGAAATAATGGCAAATGGAGCGAACTTGGCAGAGCGCAGATGTGGGGCACGGGGAAACCGGGGAAACTTCATACTGATTCTCCATGTGAGCGATGGCCCCAGGGACCACCAAAAATTAACCTTCTTAACCTGGGCACGCAGGGGAAATTTCTCCGCGTCTCTGTCCCGGGTTGTCAATCGCTACGCATGGCCAATCGATCTTCAAAGAACGTAACGAACTTGAAATCGAGACCGACAATAAGATGGGGATTTCATTGCGATGGTTGCTGTTTTTCGTTGCCTGGAGGGGTCGATGTGACGTACTCAAACGAGCCGCAATTTTGTTACAGGGCAGTACAGAGAATCATTCATCTTGAGAGGATAAGGGAACAACTCGGCGATAGATTTACTAAGCGCGACCAGCAACTTCTCCGGTCTGAGTGTTCACGCGTACGATCTCGCCTTCCTTGATAAACAGCGGTACGCGCACGGAAATCCCTGTCTCCAATGTTGCCATCTTAGTCGCGCCACCGGCCGCGGTATCGCCACGCAGGCCCAGCTCAGTGGAAGTTACAGCGAGCTCCACATACTGCGGCAGTTGCAATGAAACCGGTGAACCGTTGTACTTCAAAACCTGCAGGGATACACCCTCTTTTAAATAGCCGCGGTCGGAATCAATCGCTGCTTGATCAAAGGTGAACTGCTCGTAATTCTTCTCATCCATGAAATGAAAGCCCTGAGCGTCGCTATAAAGAAAAGAGGCCGGCGCAAGCTCAATGTCAGGCTCCGCAAATTTCTCACTCGAGCGAAAATTCTTCTCCAGAACCGCGCCTGTGAGGAGTTGGCGCAAGCGGGTACGCACCATAGTCGCTGCGCCGCGTGCGGTGGGTGAGGCGAAGAAAACTTCAAGGACCACATACGGTTGACCGTCAACGGTGATCAGCAGTTTGCGTTTAAGTTCATTAGCTGAAATCAGCGCCATCTAGTTCGATCCTCCGCTCTTTTTGGAGTGCGCGGACCTGTCAGCGCTTTGGCCGTGGCAGCCTAACGCCACGTTCTTGAAATGAGTTCAACGCGCCATGGTCGCGATCGGCCGCGACCGACGAAAGCGCTGACAGGTCAACCCACTCCAAAATCAGCCCCGTCACCTCACTGGTTCGCGAAGGATTGCATCTGCCGCGATTGCCGCAATACGCGCGGCCTCAGCGTGTGTCTTCCTTAGACCAGATATTTGCAGCAGCGCTTCGCCGCTGCGCGACAGCATGCGAAAGAGATCGCCCTCCTCGGCGCCCGTTTCGCGAACGAGTTTCGACCACTCCATACCTGTCGCCCAGGCAGCCGCCGCAGCAGCCGCCGAGAAATTCAGATCGGGCGCTGGTTCTATTCCGAGTTTCCATTCTTCGGAAGAAACTTTGAAGCCGATATCTTCAAACTGCGCCAGCGCGGTCACCAAACGATCTTCCAGTTCAAGCTGTCCGTAGTCGCGTTCTTCATCCGCTGTAAGCGCCGACACCACACCTGCCATGCGGTCGAATTCGAGCGCATTGAAAAGACCGCTCTCCAGCGCTTCGCCAACCAGCAGTGGGCGATCGATGTGTAGGTCTGCCAACCAGCGGCCCCGCTCAGTCACTCTCTCAGCATCGAAATTGAGGTACCCAAAGGTCGCGAGAACCCGGGCGCGTTGCTGAAAGGGTTTCCAAACCTCCTGCCGCAAACTCTCAATTGGACGCGTAACGCGCTCCAGATCTTCTGCGTCGACAAGCACGGCCCACAAAGCCTGTGTGCATTTCAACTTATCATCAGCACCCAGCGCAGCAGGTAGAATCGCCTCGAGCTGATCATCGATAAAACTGACCGCCTCACTCTCTTCAACTTGCGCGTCGCGCAGACGTGGTTCAGGAATGACCAGCTCCCGGCCACGTTCGCGCACATCAGCAAATGCTTCAACGATGAATTCATCCCGCTGTCGATAGACCGGTGCGTAAACTCGACCTATTCTCTCGGGCGGAAAGCTAGCGCTGCGTCCATCTTCGCGAATGCCACGAACATTTCCTTCGCGCTTTTCCGTTACCAAGACTAAACGACGACCGCTTCGACCAATACCTACCACCCGCCCCGGTTTCACTTCTTCGTTGAGCCACCCGTGCAGAGCTTCCGCCCGCGTTTGCGGCTGCAGCTGGTGCAAACGCGAACGCGCGCTAATCAATCGTTCAAACCCTCTAACTACAGAAATCGGCAAATCACAACCTGCGTCTTTGAGTTTCGACTCAATCTGCTTCCTGCTGTCTGTCTGCGCTTTTTCAAGCCGTGCGATCTGGAAAGCTGCCTCCCGATGCGCAAAACTTCGTTCCGCGATCTCTCGCACCTGCGCAAAATTTCCGTAAGCGTCGAGGAGGTTGAGCAAGGTGGTGTAGGTCGCACGAAACTGGCTCACCAGCGGATCGGGGCGTGCTCTCAATAGCTCTGCAATTCGTTGCGGGTCCTGATGCAGACCGGGAGCGGCAATTACGAAGCCTACGTTATCGCGCCCGCGCCGGCCGGCGCGACCGGTCATCTGCTGCAACTCCGAAGCAGTCAACTGACGCCAACCGCTGCCGGTGCGCGCGTCGGCAACTGTTAAGACCACTGTGCGTGCCGGAAAATCCACTCCCGCTGCAACAGTCGCTGTCGCGAAGATCGCGTCGAGCAAACCTGCACTCATGAGCTTTTCAATAACCATCTTCCAGGCGGGGATATGGCCGGCATGATGGGAGGCCACGCCGCCCCGGATGATCGTGTCCCAATGACGATGACCGCGAATCTCGGGATGTTGTTCAACCCAACTGCGCATAAAATCGCGGCGTGCTTCGCGACGTTGGTCATTTAGGTCACGTCGCATCAGCGCAGTTTCAGATGCGGCTTGATCGCAGCGCCTACGCGTTGGCATGAACACGATCGCCGGCAATAAATTGTAAGAGCCGAGTGCGCCCAACAAGATGGCGGGCGGCATTTCGGGCATGTGCAATTTCATGGTTACAAGACTGCCAGGAAACAAAAGCGGAATAATTTGACCGCGAAATCACGCGCGGTGGAAGCGGATCAGGTCAGAAACAGGAAGGAAATCACAAGACACTGGTCAGATCCGCGTTCATCCGCGGCTAATATTTTCCGAATCGTTTTACCATCTTCTCCGTGGCCCCCGCGCTGGCGGTCGCTTCTCCTCGCGCGATCTTTCGATGATGGTCGCGATCTCCGGATTCAGTTTTCCACCCTCGTTCATCAAAGGCAGCAATCGTTTGTCTGGCAAAAGCATCGCCGCGCGCAATGGCACCGGCCGGGCCCCCGGCCGAGTCACGACACCGCAGCGAACCCCACGCACTTCGCTGATCCAACTGGCAAACTCATCCGCGTTTCCCACCGTCGCCGACAACAGCAGTAGACGAATCCGCGGTGGCGTTAGAATGATTGCTTCTTCCCAAACATGACCACGATCTTCGTCGCCTAAATAATGAGCTTCGTCAAGCACCACCAGATTTGCGTCGATGGCGCCACCGCCGCGCAACGAATCGAAGAGTTGATTGCGATATATTTCAGTGGTGCCGACGATCAACTGCGCGCCAGTGTTATCTTTACGATCGCCCGTAAGGATTCCTACACGCTCCTCACCAAACTCTTCCGAAAACTCCTGATACTTTGAATTAGTCAGCGCCTTTAGTGGCGTCGTGTACCAGGCGCGGCGTCCGGTATCCAGGAGACGTCTGATTTCCTCCCGCGCAATCCAGGTCTTACCACTGCCCGTCGGCGCGGTGACCAGAACATCTTCTAATTCGAGCGCGGCCAGTGCTTCGAGCTGGAAAGGATCCGGTTTGAATGGCTGAGGGCGTGGCGTGCCAATGCCCTCGAGCAGCCTTCTTACTTCAGGGGAATGACCTCGATTGGAGACGACCTGCCTGCTGCTCCTGGAAGACTGTAGGGATCGTGCCAAAGGTGGCTCAGCACGGCGTGTTCTGCTTTTGTTACCAGATCGACGCTTCTTATCAACAACTCTGTCACGAGAACGACGCATAATTCATTCTAGCTTTAGGCCTGCTGCGAGCGAAGTGCTAACGTAGCGAGGGAGGGAAATTTCGCAACGTCCAGCGGTTAATCGGCGTCTAAGTGAAGGAACATTGGGAACGACGGGGGCGTTTTATTAAGAATGTCAGAACTTTTCGCAAATTTTGAGGTTAATAAGGAAGCTCGGTGGCCGATTATTTCGAAGTTACTGGGTGGATCGTTCGCTGCCCACCTGCTGCTCCTAAGTTGCGTGCTTTACATTCCCGGTGTCAGAGCTGCATTCAACCTGGCCAGCCTAATCACCGATGCAAGTTTCGTCGACAAGGACTATGAACGAACGCAGATTGGCGACGATGTGCAACTGGTGGAATTGTCGCGTGAAAAATTCCGCTATCCCGATGGCTATTTCGCTCTTGAAGGACAGACGGCGGTAACGCCTCCACTACCGCCGATCACCATGCCCTCGTTTATTGCTCAAGCGCCACCGCTGGCGGTTCAGCCGGAACTTGGAGCATCGCCCTCTCCGAGTCCCTCACCTATCGAGACCGCGTCGGCAACTCCGAGTTCAAACGCGTCGCCGTCGCAGACTATTGCGCAATCGAATCCGAATCCGAGTCCGGCTCAAAGTCCGGCGATGACCGCGGATGAAGCACAGACTGAACTGGACAAAGCTGCAGCCAAAAATAATCTCGAGCTTCCAAAGGAGAATGAGATCAATAAGAAGGCGATGAAGGATTTTGCCGCTTATGCTCTCGACCTGAAGAACCAGGGCAAGCTCGATCTAAACCAACCCTTTGAGATTATTATCGAAGCGGAACTCGATGAGAACGGCAAATTGAAGAATGCCAAGTTTACTAAGAAGGCGGGTGACGCCAACCTGGTAGACCTATTTGGCCGTATGGTTGCCGCCCTGAACGACAGTGGTTTTCTGGTCTATTTAAAACCAGTGGATAAAGACAATCCCGGATCGAAAGTTGTCTTCACAATTAAGCAAGGCGAAAGCGAAGTGCTTGCTACAGTAGAATCCGAAGCATCCTCCATTGAGAGCGCCCGTGTGCTGGCAAAAGGCTTCAACATCGCATTGTCGCTGGGTGCGCAATCGCGTGCGGGAAAAGATGAGGAAGCGTTGCTCAAAAATACCAGCGCCGAGCCGGTAGGCAAAAAGATCGTGTTCAACTTTACGATGCCCCGCCAGGCAGTGGTTGATTTGATAAAGAAACAGCTCGCGGATAAGCCCAGCTAACGAAGACGCTTGGATTGCGGAATCGGCGACCGCAGTCCAAAGGGCTGGCTTGATACCTTTCTTACGCTCAATTAAAATCAACAAACTATAAAATTCTGATAAAGAAGGCGGGGATTTGTCCGCTGTTTGGATTAACAAAAGACTATGAGTTTCGATCAATTACTGACAAAAGTATTCGGTAGCAGCAATCAGCGTTACCTCAAATCAATCCAGCCGATTGTCGAGCAAATCAACGAACTTGAGCCGGCGATAAAGAAGCTGTCAGACGAACAAATGCGCGCGCGCACTGCGGAGTTTAAGGAGCAGTTGCAGCAAGCCGTTGCCGGGATCACGGATCTTGACGAGCGCAAGCGTCGCGAACGCGAGACGCTCGACGAGATTCTGCCGGAAGCCTTTGCACTGGTGCGCGAAGCCAGCGTGCGCTCAACCGGGATGCGCCATTTCGACGTGCAGTTGATCGGCGGCATTGCCTTGCACCAGGGAAAAATTGCCGAGATGCGTACCGGAGAAGGCAAGACACTCGTAGCCACTCTTCCTGCATATCTCAACGCGCTTACCGGCCGGGGCGGCGTTCACGTGATTACGGTGAACGATTATCTGGCGTCGCGCGACGCGGAGTGGATGGGCCAGATTCACCGTTTTCTCGGTCTCGAAGTTGGTTGTATCCAAAATGACATGGACGACTTCGAGCGGCAAGCAGCCTACGCCGCAGATATTACATACGGCACCAATAACGAATTCGGCTTCGACTACTTGCGCGACAACATGAAGTTTGACCTCGCTACCTGTGTCCAGCGTGGCCACTATTTCGCGATTGTTGACGAGGTTGATTCCATTCTCATTGATGAAGCTCGTACGCCTCTCATTATTTCCGGACCGTCGGATGAGGCAACGGACAAGTATTACAAAGCTGACGCGATCATTCCGCAGCTTAAAAAAGGCGAAGAAGTCGATGGCAAGAAAACCGGGGAATACGTCGTCGATGAACGACAGCATACCGCCGTATTGACCGAAGAGGGCGTTGATAAAGCTGAGCGGCTGTTGGGAGTCGGAAATCTCTACGATCCTTCAAACATGGAGCTGCTTCACTGCGTTGAGCAGGCCCTGAAGGCGCACACGCTTTACAAGCTCGATCATCAGTACGTTGTGCAGGACGGCGAGGTGATCATCGTTGACGACTTCACCGGTCGTCTCATGAAAGGCCGTCGCTGGTCGGATGGGTTGCACCAGGCCGTGGAAGCGAAAGAGGGAGTGAAGATCGAAAAGGAGAACCAAACTCTCGCGACCATCACTTTACAGAACTATTTCCGGCTCTATGAAAAACTTTCCGGCATGACAGGAACGGCGGAAACGGAAGCCTCGGAATTTCAGTCGACTTATAAGCTGGATGTAATTGTCATTCCCACCCACATGCCGATGGTCCGTAGTGATTTTTCCGACGTGATCTACCGCACGCTACCCGAGAAGTGGGATGCGGTGATCGAAGAGATCAAGGATTGTCATGAGCGCGGACAACCGGCGCTGGTCGGTACTGTTTCAGTTGAAAATTCAGAATTGAT
Source organism: Pyrinomonadaceae bacterium (assembly GCA_035526805.1). Classification (GTDB taxonomy): domain Bacteria; phylum Acidobacteriota; class Blastocatellia; order Pyrinomonadales; family Pyrinomonadaceae; genus PSRF01. Next base: position 26,929 of record DATLBQ010000001.1, on the reverse strand, counting down.
CGCCCGGCGGCTGCAACTCGATGGCGTGCCTCATAACGTCTTGAACGCGAAATATCACGAACGTGAAGCGGAGATCGTAGCGCAAGCCGGACGCAAAGGCGCAGTCACGATTGCCACGAACATGGCTGGCCGCGGCACTGACATTCTGCTCGGCGGCAATCCGGATTTCATGGCTCGCGAGTTTCTCAAGAAGGAAGAGATTGATCCTGACGAAGCTACAGAACAGCAGTGGGCCACCGCATTCAGTCGCGCCAAACGCATCGTTGAAGATGAGCACAAGGAGGTCGTGGGTATCGGCGGCCTGCATATTCTTGGCACAGAACGTCATGAATCCCGCCGCATCGACAACCAGCTTCGCGGACGGGCCGGGCGCCAGGGTGATCCAGGTTCATCCCGATTCTTTCTTTCGCTCGAAGATGATCTGATGCGCATTTTCGCGGGCGACAAAGTCAAAGCGCTGATGCAACGACTGGGAATGGAGAAAGGTGTGGCCATCGAGTCAAAGATGGTCTCCAAGCGCATTGAGTCGGCGCAGAAGTCGGTGGAAGGCCGTAACTTCGAGTCGCGCAAACACTTGCTCGAATATGACGACGTGATGAACAAGCAGCGCGAGACGATTTATGGCTTGCGCCGGCAGTTGATGGAACAGCCTGACCAACGCGAATACCTACTGGGCGATCCGCCCCAGGCAGGAGTCGCGTACGATCTGCTATCCGATTTGACCAAGCAGTATTTGAATCCCGACGTTTCTCCTGACGATTGGGATATTGAAAACTACAAAATTCAAATCAAGACCATCTATGATTTTGACGCCGATGCCGAGGGCCTTGATATTCCGAATTTCACGTCGGCTGAAGTGGTCGATGCCATCTGGGAAAAGCTGAAAGTCAAATACGCTGATAAGGAACAGCATATTGGACCGGAGGCAATGCGTACCTACGAACGCATCATCATGCTGAATATTATCGATGCGCAGTGGAAGGACCACCTGCTGTCACTCGATCATTTGAAGCAGGGCATTGGTCTAGTCGGCTACGGGCAAAAGGATCCGCTGGTCGAGTATAAGAAGCAGAGCTTTGACATGTTTCAGGAGATGCTCGACCGCATCGACACCAGCACGATACGTTCGCTCTTCAACCTCACCGTTGTTTCGGAAGAACCGCCGGAGGCGCTGCGGCAGCGTCGTCTGCCACGACGGCCCAGTCCGATGACATTCACCGGACCCAACCAGGGAGCTGCTGCTGCTGGCGAAGAAGCGGGAAAGGTCAAGACGGTTGTTCGCGACCAGCCCAAAGTGGGTCGGAATGAACCTTGCCCGTGCGGTTCAGGTAAGAAATACAAGAAGTGCCACGGAGCGTCCGCTTGAGTTTGAAGTCTCCAGAAGAAGCTTGATGCGTGCTTTCCAAAACCTGAATCTGATCTTAACCCTTCGAGCGGCCGTCCTGTGCCTGCTAATAATCGTTTTTGGATTAGACGCTGCAGTTGCGCAACAGCCTGGCCCTTCGCTTGATCCTAACCAGGGCATCCAACTCTACAAACAAGGCGACTACGACGGGGCGATCAAAATACTCCAGGACACCGTTAGCAGGAATCCTGATGACGCCGATGCCTGGTATTACCTCGGCCTCGCGTTTCATGTTCAAGGCGTCAGCGGCGCAGCAAGAATGCCATTTGAACGAGTGGTTCAATTACGCCCACGATCTGCCGATGCGCATGCCAAACTCGCCTACATCTTGATTCTTGCCAATGAGCCACAGAAGGCCACCGCTATAGCCCAGCGCGCGATTGAGTTGGGCGATCTGAGCGCCGAACCACACTTTGCGATCGCGGAGGCAAGCCTTAGGACGCACTTTGCAAATCCGGGAACTCATCCGTTGGAACTGGTTCTCAGTGAAGCGGAAAACGCGCTGCGAATTGATCCAAATTTTTCACTTGCTTTATTAACCAGGAGCTTCGCTCATTATCACTTAAAGCAATATTCCGAAGCCGCCGAAAACTTGAAGAGTTTTCTTGCGCTCGCTTCCGATAATGAAGACGCGAAGGCCTGGCAAGAACACTTGATCAAGCTTGAGCGACAAGCCCACGATTCGCAATCAGGCACGAACACCCCAGCGGCGCAGACTACAACTTTTAGTGGCCGCGAGGTCACTCAAAAGGTCCGCGTGTTAAGCAAGCCGGAGCCCTCGTATACGGAGGCAGGACGAAAGGCTGGCGTCCAGGGAACTGTAATACTTCGCGCGGTGTTTTCGTCTGACGGGCAGATAACCAATCTGTACGTTACTCAAGCGTTACCTTTCGGCCTCGCGACCAGCGCCATTAAAGCAGCACGACAGATAAAGTTCACCCCCGCGATAAAAGATGGGCAAGTTGTCTCCATGAACATTCAACTTGAATACAACTTTAATCTCTACTAACGACTAAACTCTTTCGCGGGGCGTTAACCTTTCGCGGCTTACAAAATGACAACGATTAGTTCAGCGAATCCGGCAGTGCGCGCAATCATCGGCGGTACTGCACCTCACCAGGCTCGGCTCGCGGCTGCCAGTGGATTATTGCCGCTGCCGCAATCTGATCTGCTGGAAGTGTTGGTCGCCTTGCGTGAGTCGGACGACGCTGAAATTGCAGAAGCGGCAAATGAAACGCTCGCGTCGCAGGATGCCGATGATTTTCTGACGGCCGCCAGAGCCAATGAGACTTCCATCGCGGTCCTTGATTACCTCGCCAGATTTGCGCAAGGGAGTCGCGAAATCCACGAAGCAATAATCCTGAATAATAAGACACCCGATGAAGCAATCGCCGGCTTGGCTTCGTCCACCTCCGATACTTCGCTGCTTGACCTAATCGCCGCCAATCAGCAACGGCTGGTGCGCTTTCCGCAAATCATCGACGCCATTCTGGGAAATTCTGATCGTTCTGCCGACGCGGAACGCCGTGCTCGCGAAACCAGACGCGAGTTTTTCGAAAAGGAAAGAGGCGCGCAGCAGATCGCACAAGAGCTTCGTAGCAGAGGTAACACCGCCGCTGCAGAATTTTTTGAAAGTGCTGACCTTACCGGCGGGTTGAGTATCGAAGACGCGTGGCTGATTGCAGAACACATTGAAGTTTCAGATGCGGAACTCGACAACTCATGGCTGCCCACCGAGCGTTATGAAGAACTGAAACCTGAGTCTTCCGAGGAACACGCGGCCAACTTTAAGCGCGCTTTGGAATTTGAACGAATCGAACGAGGCGAGGTCCCACCGGAACGTGTGTCCTTGATTCGTCGCGTGATGTTCATGAATGTGAAAGACCGCATGAAGTTGGCCATGAAAGGTGACCGCGAGGCCCGCAGCATTCTTATCCGTGACTCAAACCGCGTTGTTGCAACGGCCGTGATCCAAAATCCGCGCGTCACGGATCAGGAAGTGGAAAACATCGCCGCTATGAGGACCGTGGCAGATGAGGTATTGCGTCTGATTGCTCTTAACCGCAATTGGGCTCGTTCATATCCAATTATTCATAACCTGGTCCGCAACCCGCGCACGCCGATTCCCACGGTGATCAGCACACTTCCCCGCATCCGCACTAAGGATTTGAAAAACCTCAGTCAAAATAGAAATGTTTCCGAAGCGACGCGACGACAGGCTTTGCGGCTCTCCCAGGCTCGTTCGGGTGAATAAACCCTCAAATTTCACGGCCAAAAATGAATGTTACAGAAATCTAGTGAAATTGTTCTTGACACGTCACGAAAGTTACGTATAATTTCACACACTGAACGGCAGCCAACTTTTGAAAACGTACTTAGGATACCGGGACGCGGTCTAATTTATTCCCTACCGCGAGGCTTTATCTCACCCGCAAATAGTACTGCCTGGTTCAAGGATCGGCCTAAACGACGATTCTCAGTTCTTTGTCACCGCCGGAATTTACCCGAACCTACCCCGAAAGTTTTGCCCCGCCAATCTTAAATTGATTGGCGGGGCGCCTCTCTTTTGAGCCCTTGGATTTGTAACGGAGTAACGGAACTATTTCCGGCTCAGGGCCGCGTCGACCGGCGACGCTGCTTCCTGATGCAAACCTAAAGATGTCGCCTCAACCGCGTTTCCACTCATCTGAGCGAAGAGTCTTTCATACTGATCAACGACTCGATCCCAGTCGTAATAGCGTTGCACTCTTATCTGTGCCCTATGGCGGTAACTCTGCACTAACGAACCGTCGCGTAAAACGCGCTGTAGTTTTTCTGCCAGGTCAAACTCATCGGCATACGGTATTCCGGCATCCCCTACTGCCTCGATGTTTTCAGGCGTTGCAAGTGTTAATACACAATTGCCGTAGCCCATCGCTTCCAGGAGGGCCGGATGTGTGCCTCCCACCTCGGTAGCATGGACGTAACAGTAGGCGTTTTGCTGCAGTGCGCGGTAGTCTTGTCCAAACACGAAGCCGGTGAAGACTATTCGCTTGTCGCCGCGCGCGCGCTCCTTCAAATCAGTGATGTAATCGTGAGCGTAGGGAGCGTCACCAACGATCAGTAATCTATAAGCTGTACGGACTTTTTTGAAAGCTTCGATTACAAGCCGGGCATTATTTTCCGGTTCCAGTCTGGAAACGTACAGCACATATCGATTCGGTTCGGCGCGCCAGCGTCGCACGGCGGCTCGATCAGGACGCCGTTCGACTTCCGAACCATAGGCGATCATCTGTGATTTTGCATCATAACGCGCAAGGTAATAGTCCTGGATCACCTGCGCGTCGGTTACCATTACATTCGGCAATACGGTCGCCAACCGCTCCGCGGCTAAATAGTAGCGTCGGCCCAACCAGCCCCACTTCTTCCTTTTGTGCTCCAGTCCATCAACGTTTAGGGCCACTGGTGTCCCCGTTAGCCGCAGGATAGGCGCGAAAGGGGCATTAGCGGCATTGCAAATTAACGCGGCATCAAACCGCCCGGAAACGGCATGGATCGAAGAAAGAAAGCAGTGAACAACGGTGTCAAAATATTTATGCCTGATGGTGGGTAGAACTTTTAGCTGGACACCATGATATTCCAACTGGCGAGGTGAAACATAGTGAGCCCGGCCATACACCGTAACTTCATGGCCGCGGGCTACAAGCCTGGTTGACAGATGTTCAGCGAAGGTTTCGAAACCGCCGTAGCTTGCTGGAATGCCACGCGTTCCGAGAATAGCAATGCGCATAAGAACTGAAACTGACCCGTTAGCTGTCTGACCTCTTAATCTTCGGACTCTACTGAGCAACCCGGCCTGCTTTCCGGTATACCGCAAGCGTTTGCCGAGCAGTCTCGCGCCAGTCAAAGAGTTTCGCGCGTGCCAACCCTTTGACACTAAGATGCGCGCGCAGGTTTGAATCACTTATGACTTTATCCATGGCCTCGGCGATGGCGTCCGCGTTGAATGGATCCACAAGTATCCCCGCATCCCCGACAACTTCCGGCAGACTTGTCCTGTTGCCCACAATCACCGGGGCGCCACATTTCATTGCTTCCAGGGGCGGTAGACCAAAGCCTTCAAAATATGATGGATAAACAAAACAAAGTGCTCCTGAATACAATACCGTCAGATCGATCTCCGGTACATATCCGGTCAAAATCACAGAGTCACTTACTTGCAGTTCCTTAATGGTGCGGAGCGTTTCCTGATACAGCCAGGCGCATTTCCCCACAAGCACAAGTTTAGGCAGATTACCTTCGCGCGTGGTCCGGCGCAAGCGGGAATAAGCGGCGACGAGACGACTCAAATTTTTTCGGGGTTGAATAGCACCGACCGAGAGGATGTACTCGCCTTCTATGCCATAAGTTTGTCTAACCCGTTGCAGTTCTTCGTCGTTCCTGATGGGCCGAAAATGAGCGGCTGCAGCCAAAGGTATCGCCGTCACCTTTTCCGGAGGCAGCCGATAGGTGTCGACTATATCCTTCCTCGCGTATTCCGATAGTGCTATCACTTGCGAAGCTTCGCGGGCCGAACGACGGACAGTTATCCGCAGCTGCTTTCTGCTGCGCCACTTGAACGTTTGTGGCAAATGTTCGAACGAGAGATCGTGAATACTTACTACCGCAGGACATGGCGACAAAGGTGGAGCGGTAAACTGGACGTGAAGAACGTCGACGGGATTTCTTCTTAATTCAGCGCTTAGGATTAAGGGAATGCGAATCAGCGGTGTGTGGGGCAGGGTGGCGCGAACGTCAAAATTTGGCCAACGGTTGCTGAAGCGTTCAATAGCTTCTCGGCGGGTGACGTAGAGCGTGTAACTGTTGTCAGTGTCGATCTCAGCCAGAGCTTCAATCAGGTTTGTTGCATAACTCTCGTTGCCACCGAGTCCAGTCCCAACAGAGTGGGCGTCAATTGCTATTCGCAAAGCGCTTTCGGCTCCTGGTTCTGGTTACGAGTTGGGTCAAGCTGGGAACGCAAGGATGTTGCCTGCCGTCGTGGCAGGATGTCCTGCGCTGCGCAGAGTCGCCGCCGGGTAGCACCCCCATCATCCAGGAGCGCCCTGGACGGTGCACACTGCGAAATTATTTTTTGCCTGCCGCTGTCGCTTGTAAATCACGCTCACGCTGTTGACCGCGTGTATCGCGCTCCCGAATACGCGCTGCCTTACCGCGGAGACCACGCAGGTAATAAAGCTTCGCTCGCCGCACTCGACCTCTCTTCACTACATCGATGTGATCCACGATGGTGGCGTGAAGCGGAAAGATTCGCTCGACACCAACGCCAAAACTCGTCTTTCGCACCGTGATTGTTTCCCGAGCGCCACCGTGTTTACGAGCAATGACGACTCCCTCAAAAGCCTGCAGACGCTCTTTCGTCTCAGATTCTTTTATTCGAACATGCACGCGCACAGTATCGCCCGATTGAAAATCAGGAATGCTCTTGCGCAGTTGGGTTTGTTCAATACTATCTAATCGATTCATTTCATCACTCCATTGAAGAATCTGAAAGTCCGCAGTTTCAGCCGCTGTCACCTCCCAGCGTTCAAACGGACAACTACTTTAGAAGATCCGGGCGATTCCGTTTTGTCTTTCGCAAGGCTGCGTCCCGCCGCCAGCGAGCAATCTCTGCGTGGTTCCCTGTAAGCAAAACTTCCGGCACGCTTAATCCCGAGAATTCTGTGGGGCGAGTATATTGGGGATGACTCAAACGTCCCTCGGAAAATGATTCGTTCGTCGTCGAGCTTACATTTCCCAGAGCTCCCGGCAACAACCGCACAACCGCATCGATTACGACGACGGCCGCCGGCTCGCCACCCGACAACACATAATCTCCGATCGAGATCTCATCCGTGGCCAATCGTTCGCCCACGCGTTCGTCAATGCCTTCATATCGCCCACAAATCAAGACAATCTGCGAGGCGGTCTCTGAAAGATCGTGGGCAACTTCCTGAGTAAACACCCGGCCCTGAGGTGACAGTAAAATTACTCTTGTTTGCGGCGAATACTCATCACGACTGCCGCAGCCGGTCAGCTCCCGTACGGCAGCGAATATCGGTTCCGGTTTGAGCACCATGCCCTCGCCGCCGCCAAAGGGCCGATCATCGACAGTGTGGTGCTTGTCGCTGGTCCAGCCTCGCAGATCGTGCGCCGTTGTTTCAACCAGTCCGGCCGCGCGAGCCCTGTGAACAATCCCGTACTCAAACGTCGCGCGAAAAAATTCCGGAAAGATGGTAATGATATCGCAGCGCAGCACAGTGCAATTTCAACAAACGACTACAATTCCAACAATCCCTCCGGGGGATCGACTAAAATCTTCTTCCGGGATATGTCGATCTCCGTAACAATCGGCGCGGCCATCGGGATCAGGTATTCCTGCCGCAGCTCATTCTCAACAACCAATAACTCGACGCCACCGGTCCTCATTATTTCCCGCACCTTGCCAATAGCGGAACCCAGGTTATCTTCGACGAAACACCCTTCAAGTTCCCAGTCGTAATACTCGTCCTTCCCGAGCTCGACACGTTCTGCTTCCGGAACACCGAATTCGTAGCCGACGAGGGCTTTGGCCGAGTCAATGTCGTCGTACCCTGACAACTTCAGCACCAGTCGATCGTTTTGAAACCAATAGTTCTCGAGTTCGAACTGCTTGCGTTCGCCGCCGGGCGCAATCCCGAAGAGACGCTTAACGCTTTCAAAGCGCGTCGGAAAATCTGTCAAAACATCAGCTATCAACTCGCCCTTGAGGCCCCGGGTCCTAACTGCTCGAGCAACTATGATCAGATCATCTTCAGTTTGCTTGCTCGCCGCACTCATTCCACGATTTCAACCATATAGCGATGCTTTTTCTTTAAACTGACGGCATATGCCAGCGACCGGAGAGCCCGAATGGTACGTCCCTGCCTGCCGATCAATTTCCCCATGTCGCTGGCCGCCACACGAACTTCGATTACTGTCGCGCCCTGTTGGTCCAGTTCGCGCACATCGACAGCATCAACGTCATCGACCAATGCCCTAACAACCATCTCAACGGCTTCTCTCATTTTGTGTGCGCGGCTGGGAACGATCTTACGCTTCGGGCTGAACCGCCGTTTGTTGTTTGCCGCTGGCTTTGATTAGTCGGTCAACCGTATCAGTCGGCTGAGCGCCCTTTTGAATCCAATAGCGAACGCGATCCAAGTCCAACTTGATTTCAGCCGGTTGACGCGTGGGATTATAGGTGCCCAGATTCTCCAGATAGGCGCCATCACGCTTCGACTGTTTCTCCTTCACAATAATTCGATATGAAGGTCGCTTCTTCGCGCCGGTGCGCATCAATTTAATTGCTAACAAATCCTTACCTCCAGGGTTCAACTAACCATCAGCTTTGACTTAAATACTCTTCACTTTTCACTATTCTTCTATCGTCTCTTCTTTTTTCGTTTCTTCTTAAGTTTTTTTCTTGAGGGTGCGCCAGGCGCAGTACCTAAAGATGGCAACGAGGAAATCTCATCACCTTCCCCGCCCATTCCCGCAAGACCTGCCATGTCTGGCATACCGGCCATCCGCCGCATCATCTTGCCTTTCAAACCACTGCCGCCAAACATGCCCGAGCTGCTGAGCTGCCTCATCATCTGTCGCATTTCCGTGTACTGCTTGATGAGTTTGTTTACCTCGGTGACGTTCGTCCCCGAACCACGCGCTATTCTGCGGCGTCGATTAGCATTTAGTATTCTATGGTCTGTCCGTTCCTGAACCGTCATTGAGTCAATGATCGACTCGGTACGTTTCAACTCCTTTTCCATTTCCTTTGTCTGTTCTTCGTCCATCTGCGGCATACCAATACCGCCGAGGAGTTGATCGGGCAGAAGCTTCATGATTTTTGAGAAGGAGCCAAGCTTCTTCACCTGGCGAAGCTGCGAACGAAAGTCGTCGAGGGTGAACTCATTTTTCTGAAGCTTCTTTAGCTGCTCCTCGGCTTCAGACTGGTCAACTTTCGACTGAACCTCCTCAATGAGCGATAACACATCGCCCATTCCCAGAATTCGCTGAGCCACCCGTTCCGGGTAAAAAGGTTCGAGCGCGTCGTATTTTTCTCCCACACCAACGAATTTTACCGGCTGACCAATAACCTGCTTGATGGAAAGCGCGGCGCCTCCGCGTGCATCGCCATCCATCTTCGTGAGCACCACGCCGGTAATGCCTATGCGCCGGTGAAATTCCTCGGCTGAACGAACGGCATCCTGACCAGTCATGGCGTCGGCAACAAATAGAATTTCGACTGGATGCGTTTCGTTCTTGATATTCACAAGCTCATCCATCAACTCTTCGTCAATGTGCAAGCGACCGGCGGTGTCAATGAGTAACGTGTCGAAACCTGTCTGTTGCGCGTGCTTGAAAGCCTCGCGCACGAGCGTCAGCGGATCGTTTGTCTCGGTTTGTTCAAAGATCTGTTGGCCCGTTGCCCTGGCAATAACCTTGAGTTGCTCGCGAGCTGCCGGACGGTAAACGTCAACGGAGACCAACAAAGGCTTCCGATCCTGATTCGCCGCCAGCCAGCGCGCAATCTTACCCGTCGAAGTCGTCTTACCGGAGCCCTGCAGACCCACGATCATGACAACGTTCGGGATCTGCCTCGTGAAAACCAGCCGGGACGATTGTCCTCCGAGCAGATCCACGAGTTCGTCATAAACAATCTTGACGACCTGCTCGGACGGCTTGAGTTCCTGCCAAACCTGCTGTCCCTCAGCCTTTTCCTTGACAGAGGCTATAAAGTCTTTGGCGACTTTATAATTGACGTCGGCTTCAAGTAAGGCGAGGCGAATCTCTCGCAGTGCCGCGTCAACGTGCTCTTTGGTTAGCACGCCTTCGCCGCGCAGATTTTTCAGAGTCCGTTTTAGCTTGTCAGATAGGGACTCAAACATAGATCACTCAGGCGAAGTTCCGGCCAGCGGCGGAAACGGAGATGATAGCGGCCAGCGTAAAAGGGTGTCAAGGTAGGCACTGTGGAACCGATGTAAACGCGGGCATTTGCGCGGATCACACAACCGCGGAGCCCAACCACGGTTTGGCTGGCGGTCAACCTTTTTGGAGACGAAAGTGAATACTAGTCACCGATCGCGAACACTGAAGATCCTCGGCAACCTGCTTTCGCTGTTTCTATTGTTATTGCCGAGCGCAGCGATCTGGCAATCACCGGCTGCCGTAGCGCAGCAGCAGACTTCCACTGCCAGATTCACTGAAGTCCTGAAGTTTCAGGAAATTGAGCCGGGAATCGAATACGGTCAAACCAGTAGCGGTCACGCCTCAAAAGACGACTCGACCGGGCCGTGGCTTATCAACGTCGTTAGAGTCGATCTCACGCGCGCAAAACTAAAGATTGTGCATGCGCTCGACGAAGGCGTGGGACTGGAAACCGTCAGCTCTCTGGCCGCAAGATACCACGCTCCGGCGGCGGTAAATGGAGGCTACTTTCGGGTCGTAGGAACTTATCGCGGTGACTCAATCGGATTACTGTTGCTTGATCGCAGCTTGATCAGTGAGCCTTACAGGGAACGTGCAGCGTTTGGACTAATCGACGTTGGAAACAAGAGCGAAATCGTGTTCGCTCATTTGAAATTTTCCGGGGAAGTTTCGCTCCGTGTCGCGAAGCATGTCGTCGATGGTTTAAATAGACCTCTCGAACCGGACGAGTTAATTGTTTTTACCCCAAAGTTTCATCGGACCACGCTTACCACCCCGGACGGCATCGAGGTGGTAGTGCGTCGAAATCAGGTCTCGGCTGTTCTCGATCACAAAGGCAGCAGTAACATTCCCGCCGATGGCTATGTTATTTCAGCGGCAGGAAAGTCTCGCGAATGGTTGCTGGCTAACGCACGCAAGGGCTCTAAGATAACTTTTTCATGGCGCCTCAAGTCTATTGAGGCCGGTGATAACACAGATTGGAACCGCCCACATAGTCTGCTCGGTGGCGGTCCTCAACTCATCAAAGCAGGCAAGATTGCGATTACCGACAAACAGGAAAAGATGAGCGCGACGTTTGCCGCTGATCGTCATCCGCGAACAGCCATCGCGGAGCTTGGATCCGGAAAACTCTTGCTGGTGACTGTTGATGGCCGTCAACCTGGAGTCAGTGCGGGGATGTCTCTCTACTTGTTGGCGGATCTGCTGCTGGAGTTGGGAGCCGTTGAAGCAATGAATCTTGACGGGGGTGGTTCGACCACGATGGTTATCCAAAACAAGATTGTCAACAAGCCGGCGGACCAAACGGGGGAGCGTCCGGTTAGCGATGCAATTCTCGTTTTCGCCAAGCCAAAATAAAGAAACCTGGTTGTGGACGCCCTGTGTTGCCTGTGTTAAATTCTAAGCGTTTTGTTGCTTATTACTTGCGCGGCTTCGTGGGAGACGCCGACGCACCTTACCTCCCGCTCGCTGCAATCGAATTGCGCAATGAAAAACGGATTTCATTAACCGTTTCTAAAGGATTACATGGCTAAGAATGCAGGCTCACGGGCTGGTGGCCCGGCGCCGGACGAATCCTCAAGCGGAAAAAGTGTCGTCGATCTCGCAGACGCGCGCGTTCGACTGAACTCCCGTGCACGTCCCTCGCAACAAAATCTATTGGCAGAGTTAGACGAAATTCGAACTTTGCTCGATCAGGGTCTGTCAGCGGAGGCAAAGTCTCGGATCACACTATTAATCGCGGCCGCTAAAAACAATCCTTCGGTCCTCGCGCTGGCACGTTGTGCGCTATCCACGGCGCTGGAAATGCAAGGTCAGTATCGCGACTCGTTAGCTGCTGTTGCCATGTACGAGTCTCCTGAATCGCGAGCGAAACTGGACCAGCAAGCCATTCAATCTCTCAAGGTGCAAATTGGCCTCGCGTACAACTATAACGGCGATCACCCTAAGGCCATTTCGATTCTCAAAGGCGCTTTGCGCGAACCTTTAGAGAACGACACTGAACCCAATAACGGTACTGAAAACAATAATGGTCCGGTATATGCGGCGCTGGCTCGCGTTTACCGCAGCATCAGCGAGCACCCCATCGCGCTCGATTATGCTCAACGCGCCTTGGAGCACTTTCGTCAGGCCGGTGAATGGCGTGGCCTTGCGGAAGCATATTTTGGGATAGGGCTCGCGCAACTTCAGGAAGGCGACTATGAGAGTGCCCTCGAAAATCTTCAGCAGGCTTTGAAGTTGACCGGCGATCACCCTGCGAGTTACACGCTTGGAAAAATCTTCGCGAACATGGCCGGCGTTTGTTGGTTTCTCAAACGGCCCCAGGAGGGCATCCGTTACCTCGAGAAAGCAATCGGTTACTACGAACGCACCGATCACAAAGCCAACGCCGCGAATGGCTACAACAACCTTGGTATAAACCTGATACTCCTTGGCCAGTGGGGACGCGCGCAGGAAGCCTTGGAACGCGCGCTTTCGCTGGCAACTGAAGCCGACGAACGCGCGGAAAAGATTCCGATGATTCTGGACTCGCTCGGTGAGCTATTGATGCTGCGCGGCGAGCTTGATGAAGCCAAGGACTACCTTCAGCGTGCAGTTAGTCTCGCCACTGAAGATGGAAACAAGTGGTATGCGTGTCAGGCACATCGAACTTTGGCGCGCTGTTACCTGGCGATGGAAGACAACGGAAAAGCCCTGGCAAACGGAGAAGAGGCTCTCGGGCTGGCCCTTACCATAGCCGACCGACAGGCCATTTGTGATTCTCGCCTGATTCTCGCGGAAGCACATCTGCGGAATGGTGACAACGAAAAATGTTCCGCCCAGTTGGACTTGGTTACTGCGGAAACAACGGAATCCACTACGGATCTCAATTTTGCCGGAGAGTTGCAACGACTGCTGGGGATGTTAGCCGCCACACAGTCCGACTTTTCGTCTGCGGCACAACATTTCGGAAGCAGTGTTTCCATTTTTGACATGCTTGGTGATCGTTATCGAGCCGCGCGGGCGCACAGCGAGTTGGGAAGGGCGTACGCTTCCACACAGCCTGGTCGCGCGATGGAACACCTTTCGCGCGCGGTTAATGCATTTCGCGAGTTGGGAGCCAAGCTTGACAAGGCCCGGGCCGAAGCGGCGCTCGCTAATCTTGACCGCACAGCGCCCGAGAGAAATGAAGAACAGTCGGCCTTGCCGCAATTGCTTACACTGCGACTGGCTGAGGCGGTAACCTCACGCGAACTATTGCTGCGCGAACTCGCGGCCATCATGCGACAGGAAACGAATGCAAGAGCCGTCGTAATAACAGAGCCAGGAGAGCAGAATCGCCGCCGCGTGGTTATTGCTCACGGCTGCACACCAGCCGAGAGTGCGCGCATTGCGGAACAGCTTGATGAATTGGTGGATGAATCCGCACAAGCAGCGTACGCAAAAAAGAACGACGCAGCTATCCTCCAACTCCGCTCATCTCATGCGCCGCCGGCGACTCTGTATATTTCCCCTCGTAACCGCGCGAGTCTTCCTGGTGGCCTCTCGCTGGATCCTTTAATGCGCGTGGCTGAACTCGGCATGGATGTTTGCGCGCTCAGGGCTGGTTCTCAAAAAGGTTCTCGAGTTCAACAGCCTGCTGAACTTACCGGTACGAGTCTCATGCCCGGGTTCATTCATTCAAGCCCGGCAATGACTAAACTCGTAGAAGAAGTTCATAAGATCAGGTCTTCAGATGTAACGGTTCTTGTGACTGGCGAATCCGGCACCGGCAAGGAGTTGGTGGCGCGAGCAATTCACGCGTTGTCGAACCGGCGCTCGAAAGTCTTTGTGCCTTTCAACTGTACCGCTGTTCCCAAAGAGTTGTCGGAAGGGTATTTGTTCGGGTACCGACGCGGGGCCTTTACTGGTGCGGTCACCGATTCCGCAGGTGTTATCAGAACTGCGGCCGGCGGCACACTCTTTCTTGATGAAATTGGCGATCTGCCGCTCGATCTACAACCCAAGCTGCTGCGCTTCCTGCAGGAAGGTGAGATTCAACCGCTTGGTGAGCAACGGCCTTTGAAAGTTGATGTTCGCATTATTGCTGCGACAAATACCGACCTGGAAGACATGGTCGCGCAAAGTAGGTTTAGAGAAGATCTTTATTACCGTCTGAACGTGATTCGTTTGCGCGTGCCGCCGTTGCGTGAGCGGCGCTCGGAGATTCCAACGATCGTCAACTATTACATCAATCACTACTCGGCCAAGTTTGGCCGCCGCGACATTCAAATTACGCCGCCCGCCGTTGACTTGTTAATGGTGAGCGACTGGCCCGGCAACGTTCGACAACTGTGCAATGAAATTCAACGAGTAGTGGCGCGAGCTGAAGATTCAGCAGTGATAACTCCAGACCAACTCTCTCCGGAACTCAAGCGAACATCGTCACCCGCGACCCCCAGCTCACCTGCGTCGACGCTGGCGTCCATGCCGGCTAGTTCTTTACAAAACGTTACCCTTGCCGATGCCTTGGCAGATGTGGAACGCCGCATGATCGCTGATGCCTTGCGCAAACATGGTGGAAATATTTCACGCGCGGCGCGCGAACTCGGCCTCACCAGACGCGGCCTCTACCTCAAGCTCGAACGTTACCAGCTGAGTGCCAGCGCCTAACACTAATTCATGCCCAACAGTTCGCGGAGATCCGAATTGACGGCTTCTGATTCCGAGCCGCTCGCGGCGGGACGTCGCGCGCCAACCTCGTTGGCAATTTTGGCGATGGTCCCAATGTCAAACGGTTTTGAGACTACCCAATCAGCTTTAATCGCCTGACGCGCGTCGCAACTGATAGCGTCGGCCCAGCCACTAACGATAGCCAGAGGTATTGTTTTTGAACGCTTTCTAATCTCCCTGGCGAGTTCCCAACCGCTCATTTCGGGCATTCCGATATCGGTGAATACAATGTCGACTCTTCCAGCCCTCGCATCATAAAGGTTCAGGGCCATCTCACCGCTTTCGGCGACAAGTACTTCACAGCCTTCGGCTTCCAAAGCCTCTCGAAGTACTTCTCGAACCGCGTTTTCATCGTCAACCACCAAAACTGTGATTTTCTCTCCCTTGCTGGTTGCCTCCACGGGTCCGGCGTTAGCCGGAGCAGTCGCGTGCGAATCCTTATCGATTGGCAGTGAGATACGGAAAGTAGTTCCCCGGCCAGGTTCACTCTCTACATCAATGGAACCGTTGTGCCTGCGGATGATGCCGAAGCTGACCGCCATACCCATGCCCGTGCCGCCCTTGCCCTTCGTCGTAAAGAAAGGATCAAAGAGGCGTGACTTAACATCGGGGGTCATGCCCGTGCCGTTGTCGGCGATTGTCAACACAACGCGACCGTTAGTCTCCTGCGAGCTCATGCGAATTTCACCCCCTGATGGCATCGCATCTACCGCGTTGTAAATCATGTTGACGAGTACTTCGCGCAGTTCTACCGCATCACCTAATACTGACGCCGTACAATCGGCAACCAGCGCCAGGCGAACTTGCGGGTCAGCCACAGATTCCCAGCGCGGACGACTCATCTCGCAAACATCCTTCATTAACTCGGCAACGGAGACTGCCTGGAATTTGCGGCTCGGTTGCCTGCGCGCGAAGTCCTGGATACGCCGAATGATATGGGCGCCGTCCTCCGCGCTCTTAATTATCATTTCGATGCCAGCGCTAATTTTTCCAGCGTCCTTGGTTCGTAACAACAACTGCGCGCGACCCAGAATTCCGGTGAGGGTGTTGTTAACGTTATGGGCTACGCCAAAGGACAGTTCGCCGAGTGCCGCCATCTTCTCGGCATGGTTCGCTCTTTCGCGCCGATCTTCATACTCCGCATGTGCCGCGGCAATCCGCGCCAGACAGTTCCGAAGACGCTCGCAGGTGGAGGCTTGTTGAGAATTGGCAAGCAACTGACTGGCTTGCGCGCCAATCTCCTGGCGCTCATCCTCCCCTAGCTGCTCACACATCTCCTCAATCAGAATCAGCAGTGGTCTGCCGGCGCCTTCGTAATCCCCACCTCTCTCGGCAACACGCTGCGCCCGATGAAGAATCGGCTTCGCTTCGTGGCGGCGCCCCAGCCTGCATAGCACCAAGCCCTGGGTCGTCAAGGCTTCAGCCAGCAAAGCGCCTTCGCCCGTTGTCTCCAAAGTCTCAACGGCGCGACTTACTGAACGTTGAGCGAGTCCGTACTGCTCCGAAGCAAGATACAGTTGTGCCAGAGTCTCATCGACCTGGGCCCGCCTCACCTGATCCTCAAGTCCCTCAAAGAGTTTTCGGGCGTGCTCAAGGTGCAGTTGCGCTTCGTCAAATCTTCTCAAGGTAGCGAGCAGATAACCCTGATTATTCTCAACTATTGCTGTGTAACGCCGGTTACCCGTTCCTTCAAAGTGTGAAAGGGCATCCCGGTAGTGATTTAGAGCCTCATCGAAGTACTCACCTCGATTTTCAGCGATGGCGATGTCAGTCACCGTGGTCGCAAACTCAAGATGGAATCGCCCCTTCGTCCATGGGCTTAACGAGTCAATGAGTAGACCCGCTTCATTTAGCAAACCAAGAGCATCGTGTAGTCGACTGGCATGGCGCTCAACCGTGGCTAGACGAACCAGAGCAATCCCTTTGAGGTCTGGCTCGTGGTCGGTTAGATCGTTTAGAGAAGAGCGCAGCGTGCTGCGGGCAAGGTCGAACAATCCCTGTCGGTAATAACAGTAACCGAGTTCCATACGGCCTTCTCCGGACCGAACGGTTTTTCCGAGATGGTCAAACAGAGCCACAGCTCCGCTCAGAAGACGCTCAGCGCAGTTTTGCCCGCTGTCAACATGCCGCGTACTCGCGACCCAACCGCTTAACGTCCCTGCGGTGAGCAACAGTTCCGCAGCCGCCAACTGGCTCAGGCCAGCTTGCGTCGGCCACTCGCCGATTGTCCACCATGGTTGAAGCGCGGCGCATCCAGCATCGTAGTCGCCAAATTCGAGCTTTTCCCTGGCAATCGCGCAGCGCTCCAAAACCTGTTCGCTTAATGTTAGTTGCGAGTATTCAATCTGCTTAGTCGAATTCGCTTGTATAAGTCGCATTTCAATTTCTCGGGCTGGAGAAGTTGTCTTGGCAAATCGGATTAGTACTGCCTGTCTGTGAGGCCTGGTCGATCATCTAGCGTCAATCAGCGTGCGCTGTGAGGCTGGTTCTTAGCTTGCCGGGTTTGGCTGACTACCAAGTATACACGTGCATACCGCGGTAACAAGAGCTCCGAATACTCGGCAATGCCGTGAATGGTTGGGGTTAACTTCATTTTTACCGCTAGTGAAGCGTGTTCTGTATACCCGCTAGTCAATTTTGTGGTTTGTCGGGCTCGCATTTCCGTTGCGCGGGGTGAGGCTGGTAACGCGCTTAGAATCAATAACTTAACCTGCTAACCTGCGGGCGATATCGTTGTGGCACGAGCCTTGAAATAGAGAACTCCGAACACGTTGATAATTAATAGGCTAGAAAGGGAGTTAGACATCGCAAGTGGCAACCCCCGCCCTAGCTCAGCCCCAGTAAACGCTCGATTTACCAGGAGAACTTAAAATGAAACGCTTCCAATCAATTCTTTGCGCATCACTCTTAACCTTGTCAATTTCCTCGGCAACCCTCGCCGGCCAGATTTCTGGAAAGGCTGGTCAAATCTCTGGCGTCGCGACCAATAGCTATGGCCAAATCTCTGGTATCTTGGATGAAACCTACACTGATCTTGTAGGACTGTTGATCACCGTCAGCCAGTAACCTGGCCCAGTCACCCAAGGTTCAGTCATCGCGCCAATAAATCAGTCAAGATGCGTTGCTTCTCTCAAAGATCGTTCAGATTGGCAAGAAAAACGCTGATAAAGCGCTCGCGGGATGGTAGTCGGCAAGCTATATGCCATGGAGCCCTGAAGTCGTAAGTTTCAAAAAGCATCGCCGCCAGCAGGAAGGTGCAGCACAATGAAGACCGATCAAAATAATTCGGCAAGCGGCTCAAAGGGATCACCCTATTCCATTAGGCGAGCAAAGGTTCTAAGGGGCTATATACACCCTTCAGACTAGCTCCCACGCTCTTATTCCGTGAATTCCCTGGGCTCTCTTTCCTGATCTTGCAAGCCCAAAGCTCGGACTTTCGAACATTGGCAGAACGCCGACCGCAGTGTCCTCAAGTCTCGCCAAAGCTTCACGTGACCTTTGCTAATCATCTAGTGGCAGGAAAGGGAGTCGAGGTCAAGTCGGCTCCGTTTCTGCACTGCACAAAGCTTCTTTTCAGCGAGTTGTTTGAACGACAGTGAATGACTAAATTGAATCTGCGGTTCTCGCGGTGCCGAAGGTGGACTGTAGTGCTGGCCACAGTTTTGAGCCTAGTCCGTGTTCACGGGCAGCAAAGTGTGGCGGGAAATTGCCAGGGTCAATCCGGCGAGCATGTAGAAAACCATCACAACTTCGGAGTCGCCCCAGTTGTAGTGCACCAGTCCGGAGGTGAAGAACCCGACCAGTCCACCCAGTGCACCCAATAGAATTCCTCGCTCAAGCCAATGCAGCTTTGGCCCGTTGCGCAATGAACGCCAAAGAGATCGTCCATAGACGAATAGAAATGCCAGCCATAACATTAGAGCGGGCAGGCCACGTTCGAGTGCTATTTGCAAGAGGTTTGAGTGCATGTGACCCCACGGTATGCGGCCCTTATCAAACATGCCCCACGCACGCCAGTGCCTTTTTATCGAATCCATGCCGACACCTACCAGCAGATGCCGCGGTTTGCTTACCAGCAAATCGACGCCTTCTCGCCACACAGTTTGCCGCCAAGTGGTCGATTGGTCTGTTTGATCAATAAACGAGACGTTCCGTTTTTGCTGGAGGACGAACAGTCCGGCAATTATTAGTGGCAATGCAACGACTGCGATCAGAATCATTGCACGTCTTCCGACACCGAGCAGGAGAACGATCAATGTAGACACTAAGCACCCAAGCCATGACGCGCGCGTGACTGTTAACAACAACGCGCCGCCCAATCCGGCCAGCGCGATCAATAGTAACGCGCCAGCCCAACTTCGCTTTATCGGCAGGCTCACGAAGATTCCCAGGGCCAGTGCAATAATTAACTGCAGGACTTCCGCAAATGTAACGAACTGTCCATAGAAGCCCGTAGCTCGCCAGTCTCGTCCTCGCGTCCAACCTCCTAAGCCCAGTTGGTCCAAGACGCTATCGCCGGGCAATAGACTGCCGCGCGGAACGTTGAAAACCGGTTGCAGTTCATGGCGGTAGCCCACTATCGCGGCTGGACTCTCGTCCTGCTTTAGCAGCGCGTTAATTAGCCCCAGCGGATCTCCGAGTTTCCGGCCATCAACTTCGAGCAACGTATCCCCGTCTCGAATACCTGCTTTGTAGAGCGGACTGTTCTCCGAGACGCCTTGTACTTTCACACCTCGGCCCACCAGACGTTCCCCGAAGGTGTAAAAAACATTCACCATGCAGGCCGCCAGCAGCGTTAGCGCCAGCAGGCGTGCGACTCGCAGCGAAGGTATGTTTTCGGCAAACAAATACAGGATGGTAAAGAGACTGGCAGCACGCATTTTTCCGAACGACACCATCGGCTCGTAGGAAAGCAGAGAGGAGAGTCCGGAGAGGATAAAAAAACCGAGGATAATGTAATCAATCGGCGTACGCGACAGTCCGGGCGCTGGTCGTAACGCCAACCGCAGAACCCACAGAGCCATTCCGACCAACCAGGCGCTTTGAGTTACCGCAATCGAGTTTGGCGCCGCAGCGGCGAAGATAAAAAGGAAAACGACTATGGCGCCGTCAACCACCCGAGCCACCCGTTTGTTTTCGTAAGCTTGCTCTTTCACCGTGCTTTGTGTTGCGCAATCGGAATTGCACCGACAATCGCGAAGGAAAGGAAGCTGAACCAAACAAATCGGGTAACATTCAGACGCGTGAACGCCTGGACCATTGCCGGTATCAATACCCATCCCCCCGCAGCATGACCAACACGGTCCGTAGAATGATCTTCATATCGAACAGCAAAGACCAATTTTCAATGTAAAAAAGATCCAGCTTTACCATCTCTTCAAAAGGCAG
Source organism: Pyrinomonadaceae bacterium (assembly GCA_035526805.1). Lineage (GTDB taxonomy): Bacteria > Acidobacteriota > Blastocatellia > Pyrinomonadales > Pyrinomonadaceae > PSRF01. Next base: position 6,486 of record DATLBQ010000001.1, on the reverse strand, counting down.
CCGATTCCTGCCTGAAACCTGCCAAAGTCCTGTCAACCCAGGTTTCATGTCGAGACGTTTTCGATGGCGCAGCTCGTAAGCTTCCACTTCGTAAGGGATGGGTGGACGTGGACCGACGATACTCATATCACCGCTGAGCACATTGACTAGTTGGGGCACTTCGTCAAGACTCAACCGTCGCAGTATCCGTCCAACACCGGTGATGCGAGGATCGTTGCGTAGTTTATACGCGGGTCTCTTCGCGTCTCCGACATTCGCTTCAGCGTGTCCGGCAATAAATTTTCGCTGGTACTCTCGATGTATTTCGCTGTCTGCGTTCATGCGCATTGTGCGAAATTTGTATACGACAAATATTCGTCCGTCCATGCCGACGCGTTCCTGCGCATAGAGGATTGGGCCTTTAGAGTCAAACTTTATGAGCAGAGCAATCAGGAGCCAAAAGGGCGACAGCAGCGACAGCGTCAGCGCCGCGATGATGATGTCTGACACGCGTTTGGTGCCGCGCGCAAAGTCGGAGAGCGGCTCGCGGAAGAGCCGGATCATTGGCAACGCGCCAATCTGATCGACTTCAGTTTTACTTGGCAGACAATTAAACAAGCTGGGCGCAATGCGGAACTCTACTCCACGACGTCGACCACAACGCATCATCACGTCGAAAAGAGCGTCCCCATCAACCTGAGAATCGGCAAAGATTACTTCGTTCGCTCCCGCTTCGCGAATAGCTTCAGGCAAGCCCGCGAGGTCACTGATGACCGGGACGCCTTCGTAAGTCTGCCCTACTCCTCCGCTGGGCTTGCCGCTGTCAATCGCACCTATCACCCGATATCCCAGCGATGGGCGTTCGCGCATTTCTTTGATGCAAAACGCCGCCTCCGGCCCGCGACCAACCACCAGTGTGGGAATCAGGTTTATGCCGTGCGAGCGAAAAAAAGTTTGCGCACTGCGCATGGCAAGCCGCATTGCGTAGAAGCTGGACAAGGCGATCGCGAAGTCAAGCAAGAATACGGCGCGAGCGTAAGAGAACGCGCGGTAATGGAAGCCCCCGCGATATAGAAAGGCGGCGGCCACGATGAGCAACGAGCCGATGGCGGTTGATTTGAATATGCGTATGCCGTCGTCGAAAAAGGAAAACTCCCCGCGCAACCGATATAGATCGCAGTAACGCAAAGCGAGCACTCGTATTACAACAACAAAAAGGAGCAAGGCGCCGTAAGGACCGAATCTGGCGCTCCACGCAAAGCTACCATCCGCCGTTTGTTGAAATACTGGACCGCCTTCGCGAAGATAGAAGGCCATGGCAAATGAGGCCGCCGCCACCAGTCCGTCTGCCAAAAGCAAAGCCGTTTTGATTGTCGGTATAACCCATTGTGGCGCGCGTGACGAAGCGGGCGCGATCTTAGGTTCTACGGCAGGTTTTTTGATTTGCTCAGCGCTCACTGATTGTTGTTGCTTAAAAATGATTCTAAAACGATTAGCCCAGCCCGGCTAGCATAACAAAAGTTCACGCCTCAAGTATTAGATCGACCACTGTTGCCGCTACGCCGATTGCTCGGCGGGCTGTGGCAAAAGGCTTCTTTTGAATCGGCAGATTGCGAACATCTTCTGGTGTACGAATCCGGTGTAGCCTTCCCTCGTTCACCAGCTGTTCATCAACGGCGGCCCATTGTCCCAAATAAATCGACGCCGCCGGAACTCCCAACGCTGCAGCTTCGCGGTTCATTGTCCCACCGGCGCTGACCACCAGATCGCTGTATGCGATCAAGTTAGCGCCGTCGACGGGACTGTCCGGCATGATTAGCTTTAATTCGGCACGAGCACCGTAGGTTTGTCGTTGCGAATCGTTGCGCGGCAACAGAACAACTCTTGCCGCAGGGCTAGCCAGCCGCTTGAGCAACTGATCAAACAGCTCATTTTCAAAACGGTGATACAAGGCTTCGCTTGCTGGAGGACGCACGGTCACCAACAAATCGCGCGGACTAACGCCCAATTCAAAAAGTGTGTTTTCAAATTTTGGATCGGCTTTGAAGTCAGCGAGGTAGATGTCTTCTTTTATGCCGTCGTAGCGCCGCACCTTCGCGGGAGACGCGCCAAATTTCGACAACGCTGCCTCTGGAAACGCACGCGGGACAATAATGCGCGAAGCCATGCGGAAGGCCAGATGGTTTGCGGGCTGATGCTCGTAGTCCATCAAGGTGACGGTTCTTAACGACAAAGCACGGGCCGCCAGAATTTGCGAATATGAATTGTGGCTGAGGGCCAGGTCCAGGTTTCGTTTCCGACTCCAGCGCGCTAGCGCCAATCCGCGCTGCATCAGGTTCCCTGCTTTGCCGGAAAGTTTTCCACCTCCATGCCCGCCAATAACCTCTGGAGCCAACCCGGCCGCTGCGGCAAGTTCGACCGTTTCGGCGAAGTCTCGCGCTGTCACCACGACTTCGTGATCACGTTTTGTTAACTCATTTGCAAGCGAGCGGAAGAACGGTACGTGCGGTGAATTGGCAAGATCGATCCAGATTCGCATTTAGCAGAAATCAAACGTCTAAGGACTTTTCTATGGGCCTGAGACTTTTTGTCTTGACGATTAACAAGTGTGCGTAGAGTAACTGCTATGTTGCGGGCGCAATCAACATTGACTCAAGAATGCACAGCAACCGGCAGCCGGTAAAACGCCCGCACCGAGTCAGCGATCTCAATAGCGGTTTCGTCTTTAAGTTCCGGATACATCGGCAGCGATAACACCTCGCGACAAACGCGCTCAGTTTCCGGTAAGTCCCCCTGCTTATATCCGAGGTTGCTGAACCCACGTTGCAGGTGAACTGGAATTGGATAGTGAACGCCGGTGCTGATCCCTTTGCCGTGCAGGTGTTCGCGCAATTCGTCGCGCTGATCAGTAAACAAAGGAAAGATGTGGTAGACAGATTTGGATCCAGCGCGTTCGGCGAGTAAACGCGGCCCACTCCCTGCAAGCTCCCGCGAATACACACCTGCGAGATGGCGTCGGGCCGTTGTCCAATGGTCGAGATACTTCAGCTTCACGCCAAGCACGGCTCCCTGAATTGCCTCCATACGATAGTTATAACCGACGCGCTCATGGAAATATTTCGCGCTTTGTCCCTGATCGCGAAGTTGCTTAATGAGCTCGACATATCTTTCGTCGTTGGTAACCACGGCACCCGCCTCGCCATATGCGCCGAGATTCTTTCCCGGATAAAAGCTGAAGCTGGCAAGGTGCCCCATGCTGCCGGCGCGCCGACCCTTGTATTCCGCGCCGTGGGCTTGCGCGGCATCTTCAATCACGATCAGATTATGACGCCGTGCGATGTCAAGAATCGGATCCATATCCGCACAAGCGCCGTAGAGGTGCACCGGGATGATCACTTTCGTGGCGGGCGTGATTGCAGCTTCAATCTCGGCGGGATCGATGTTGCAGGTAAGCGGATCGATATCAACGAAAGCCGGCCTTGCTCCCGTGTAAAGAATTGCCGCCACGGTAGCCACAAAGGTGTAACTTACTGTAATTACCTCGTCGCCTGGGCCGACACCTGCCGCCAGCAAAGCCAAATGCAAGGCACTCGTTCCGGAGTTTATTCCGAAAGCAAAACGCGAGTGGCAATAAGCAGCGAAGTCCGCTTCAAATGCTTCCACCCTGGGACCCAAAATAAATTGGCAACTCTCCACAACCTCCGAAATCGCCTCATCAATTTCAGTCTTGATGCTCACGTATTGCGCTTTGAGATCTACTAAAGGAATCATATCGGTTTACTCTTGAGGCCTGTCGCCACGCGTCGAATCTTCAGCATAAACCCCAGCCTAAGAGCTGAACTCTGAACCGCAGCCAAACTCTTCCATCACGACTCTCTCCATTCGCCGCTACTTTATCTCGACCAGTTGGCCACGCCCACGTAACGATTGCTCCGCAGCTTCTACTATCTTCACCAGTCTCAAACCCGCCTGGCCATCGGTCTCCGGCTGCTTGCCGTTTTCAATGCAATCAATAAAATGCTGCGCTTCCGTTTGCAACGCTTCCGTCGCATCCAGTCGCGGCGCCCACATGTCTCCCGAACGATAACTAACCAGCATCTCGTAAACTGCTTCGGGACTTTGAGACACCGTAATACCCTTATCATAGATCTTCACCTTCTCGCTTGGCTCCAGATCGTCGTAAAGGATCATCTTCTCGCTGCCGCCGATAAGCGTGTGTCTTACTTTGACTGGCGTAAGCCAATTGACGTGCACGTGCGCGATCTGTGGATTATCAAAGAACAGTGTGATGTAAGCGACGTTTTCCGGCTGACCCGGAATGTGACTAATGCCGGTGGCGGAAACGGCGGTCGCTTTCGTCGGCAACACGTAATCCATAATCGAAAGATCGTGAATTGCCAGATCCCAAATTACATTCACGTCGTGTTGAAACAAGCCCAAATTAACGCGCACGGCGTCGTAATAATAAATGTCGCCGAGGGCACTGTCAGTAATGAGTTCGCGAATTTTCCGTACGGCCGACGTGTACACGAAGGTGTGGTCCACCATCAACACGCGTTTACGACGCGCCGCTTCATCAATTAATTGTATCGCCTGCTCAGAATTTGCGGCGAGTGGTTTCTCGATTAAGACGTGTTTGCCGGCTTTGAGCGCCGCCATACCCAGTTCAAAGTGAGACGACACGGGCGTGGCAATCACAATCGCGTCGATCGCCGCATCCGCGAACAAGTCATAGCAATTGCTTACTGTACTAATCGTGGGATAACGGACCTTCAACAGCCCGAGTCTTTGCGTGCGCAGGTCGCAAACGGCAACGACTGTGGAACCTGGCGCTTCCATGAAGTTGCGCACGAGGTTGGGTCCCCAGTATCCGTAACCTATGACTCCAACTTTAATCATGCACAGTCCTGCCAGGCGCAACCTCGCTTGCGGATCCGCCGGCTTGATCGTGTCGCTGGCGGACGTCACCGATGTCGCGCGCCGGCACGCCGGCGACAATAGCGTAATCGGCCACATCGCTGGTCACTACTGCTCCCGCTCCAACCAGGGCGGATTCGCCAATCGTGACCCCCGCCATGATCGTGGCATTACTCCCGATTGACGCGCGCCGCTTGACATGGGTACGCACTACGGCCCAATCAGCTTCGGTTTGTAATTCGCCATTTGCGTTTACAGCTCGCGGATACAGATCGTTTGTAAACATCACTCCGTGACCAATAAATACCTCATCTTCAATTGTGACGCCCTCGCAAATAAATGTGTGTGATGAAATCTTGCAGCGCGCGCCAATGATTGCGTTTTTTTGTATCTCCACAAACGCTCCGATCTTCGTTTCCGCCTCGATGGAGCAGCCGTAAAGATTTACCAGTTCAGGCTGGACAATCTTTACGTTTTTCCCGAACGACACATCTGAAGCAATTGGCATGTTGTCCTACTTCGTAATGCAAACTTTCTGCAAGCCTGCACGGGTCTTAATCAACCCGCAAACTTCCCAATCTGCGGTACATTTTCTTCCAGCAAACGAGCGAGCGCGTAAAGCATCCACGCTTGTGTCCAACGCATATAGGGCGTTTGAACGGTATAAAGACGTCGCCGTTGGTAGTAAAAAAATCCCTGACGATCGCGCAGGTTTCGGATCGTCCAGGCCGCAATCCTTTCAGCCAGGTCCTGTGACGTGCTATCGAATTCGCGCAACTCCAGAAGCGTCACGATAGCCGTGGCTGCAGCGTGCGCGTCCGCTGGATAAAGGCTGTCATGGTAGTATTTCGGCCACCCGTCCGCAAGAAAGAAGCTTTCACGCCAGAACGCGAAGCCGCGCCGCAGAGATGAATCTATATCACTGCCGGCGCCAGCGCAGCCATTGGTAATTCGCCAGAGTGAAAGCAAGACGTAGGCAGTGTGAAAATTATCCACCCATTGCTGCTGCGGTCCGGCTCCATAGACCCAGGAGCCGTCTTCACGCTGCCTGCGGGCCACATAACGGGCCGCGCTAATTGCCAGATGGCAAAGTTCTGTTTCTCGCGTCAGCTCGGCGACGCTCGCTAACGTTTCCCCCGCCAACAAACTGGCGTTGAAAATTTGCGTAGTGTCTGAAGGTGAATAACTGAAACAAACTTCATCTGTCGACGCGGCGGTTCGCTTAAGATCGTTAAGAATGAAGTCGCAGCTGCTGCGCGCGGTTTGCAAATAATTATCGTCAGCGAGAGCTCGGTATCCTTCAACCAGGGCGCGTGCGGCAAAGGCGGTAGGGACGACCATCGGCATTCTCTGCGCGACAAAAAAGTTGCGACTTTGCCACGCGAAGTTGTAACCCCAGGCGGCTCCGCTATAACCCTGAATTTGAGTTTGCAATAACTGTTCGAGTAGCTCGCGCGCCCTTGTTTCAGCTGCGGCCATTTTCGTGCGGCGATAATCTGCCAATGCGGCGAGCGCGAAAAGAGCGAGCCCTTTAGAATTCTTCTGCGGGGGAACCAGAGTGAGGGCGCGCAGGTTAAACGGAAAGCGCTT